>CBFGTW010000073.1:0-21828 GCA_965651855.1 uncultured Verrucomicrobiales bacterium | reverse complement strand
CCTACAAGGACTGCGGCCGGCCGTGCGAAAGCCACGTCGTCCACCTGCGCGACCGAGTCGGCCAGCTCCACCGGCTGCACGCGGACGTCGGTTGCCGGAACACGCTCTTCAATGGCCGCGCCCAGACCGGCGCCCGCTATTTCGATCAACTCCGCGCCACCGGCCTGTCGCGATTCCGCATCGAGCTCCTCGACGAAGACCCCGCCGCCACCCGCCGCGTCATCGCCAGCTACCGTGCCCTCCTCAGCGGAGAAACGACGGCGGCGGTCCTGCTCCGGGACGTTGAAGCCATAGAGCAGCTCGGGGTGACGGAGGGGACGCTAAGGAACATCGAACGTTGAACGTCCAACATCGAACGTCGAACCGGCCTCCTTCGATGTTCAACGTTGGACGTTCGATGTTCCGCATTCTTGCCTCTTGCCTCTGGCCTCTCCATCCGGCGTGATTCCGCCCGTGATCCATCCGACCGCCATCGTTTCGCCGCAAGCCGTTCTGGGTCAGAACGTCCGCATCGGTCCGTTCTGCATCGTCGGTTCGCACGTTGAGCTGGGCAACGATTGCGTGCTGCACTCGCACGTGGTCCTCGAGGGCCCGGCGAAGTTCGGCAAGGGCAACGAGTTCTTCCCCTTCGCCGCGGTCGGCGGGAAGACGCAGGACCTCAAATACATCGGCGAGCCGACGTGTCTCGAGGTCGGCGACCACAACGTGTTCCGCGAGAATTGCACCATCCACCGCGGCACCCACGAGGCCACGCCCACTCGGATCGGCTCGCACAATTTGTTCCTCTGCTACTCGCACGTCGCCCACGACTGCCAGGTGGGCAACCACATCATCCTCTCGAACAACGGCACGCTCGGCGGCCACATCACCGTGGAGGACCACGCGATCATTTCCGGCCTCGCCGCCGTGCACCAGTTCTGCCGGATCGGGATGCACTCGATCATCGGCGGCTGCGCGAAGGTCGTGCAGGACGTCCCGCCGTTCATGATCGTCGATGGAAATCCCGGTGCCACCCGTGGCCTGAACCTCGTCGGGCTCCAGCGCCGCGGGTTTCCCGAGGACGACATCCGCGCGCTCAAGACCGCCTACAAGAAGCTCTTCATGAAAAAGGACGGCAATCTGGCCACCGCGATCAGCTCGCTCAAGGCGACCCACGCCGGCGACACCCCGCAAGTCGCCCACTTGATCCACTTCATCGAAAACTCCCAGCGCGGCGTGACGCGGTGACGAAGGACCGCGGGACTCCAGTCCCGCCTGTCAAGAACGGCCCTACACGGGCGGAAGTGGACTTCCGCGCTCCGCTTCAGCGCAGCCCGCGGAGCAGCAGTTCGGCGTTGGTGCCGGTGGCCTTGAGGTTGGAGAGCAGCGTCTCGAGCGCGTCGCCGATCGGCAGGCCGGCGAGCTGGCGGCGGATGTCCACCACCTTGACGAATTCGTCCGGGTGGTAGAGCCGGTCGTCGTTGCGGGTGCCGGATTGCGGGATGTGGATGGCGGGGAACACGCGACGCTCGGCCAGCTCGCGGTCGAGCCGGACCTCCATGTTGCCGGTGCCCTTGAACTCCTCGAAAACGACGTCGTCCATCCGGCTTTCGGTCTCGATCAAGGCGGTGGCGAGGATGGTCAGCGAGCCGCCTTCCTCGACGTTGCGCGCGGTGCTGAAAAACTTCCGCGACTTCTGGAGCGCCGCGGGGCTCACGCCGCCGGAGCCGATCGGCCCGCCCTGCATCGCCGAATTGTGCCCGCGGGCGAGGCGCGTCAGGCTGTCGAGCAGCAGAATCACGTCCTTCTTCATCTCGACCAGCCGCTTGGCGCGCTCGAGGACGAGGTCGGCGACCTGGCCGTGGCGTTTCGGCGCTTCGTCGAAGGTCGAGGCGAAGACCTGGGCGCCGACGGTTTCCTCGAAATCGGTGACTTCCTCCGGCCGCTCGTCGAGCAGCAGGATGATCAGCTCGGCCTCCGGGTGGTTCTGCCGGACCGCGCGGGCGATTTGCTTGAGCAGGATGGTTTTTCCACCACGCGGCGGGGCGACGATGAGACCGCGTTGGCCTTTGCCCAGCGGCGCGATCAAGTCGATCAGGCGCACGCCGAGGAAATCCGGGCCCTGGCCTTCGAGGTGGACCCGCTCGTTCGGGAACAGCGGCGTGAGTTTGTCGAAATCCTTCGGCGGCTCGTATTCGGCGAGCGGAATACCCTCGATCTCGAGGATCTCGCCGGTCGTCATGTACTTGTCGCGCTCGCGCGGGATTTTCACTGAGACCTTCACCCGCTGGCCGACGCGCAGGCCGTGGTCGCGCATCAGCGCGGAGCTGACGTGGATGTCGTCCGGGCCCGGCTTGAAACTCCGCGCGGGATCGCGAAGGAGGCCGTAGCTGTCCTTCTGCATCTCAAGGATGCCTTCGAAGGTGAGCTCGGCGTTCTCGCGGCCGTAGAAGCACAGCAGTTCGTAGACGAGCTGGGATTTCTCGATGCCGGCTTGGATGCGCGCCGGCACGGCCTCGGCCATCGCCTGCAGCTCGGACAGCGGCTTTTTCCGGAACTCGTTGATGTCGATGGACGCGGGCACCGGTGGCGGCGCGGCGACGGCGGTGGTTTCGCCGGCAGTGGATTCCGGGGCTTCGGCTTCGTTGGACTCGCTCATGAGATGGGCTTGGGAAAATCGGCGGACTTGCGCTTCGAGGACGGCGGGCGGCCCTTCGTTCCAGAAAACCACGTCCGCCCGCAGGATCTTTTCGGACGCCGGGAGCTGCGCCGCGAGGACCGACTCGACCAGCGCGTCGTCGAATCCGCCGCGTGCCTCGAGCCGCCCGATCTGGCTGGCGCGGGAACAGGCAATCACGATCACCTGCTGCTGGCCGAAATCGAATCCCTTTTCAAAAAGAAGCGGGACGTCAGCGACGAAAAGCGTCGCGCCACCCTTAGCAGCGGCCTCCAGCGACGCAAGACATTCCTGCCGCACCCGCGGGTGGAGGATCGCCTCGAGCGCCAGCCGCTCCGATTCGTCGGAAAATACCCGCGTCCGCAGGAACTCGCGCACCACCCGCCCGTCCGCATCCAGCGCCTCCGGGCCGAATTTTTCCGAAATCGCCGCCGCCACCTCCGGATCGCCCGCCAGCAGCCGGCGGACGCTTTCATCGCAGTCGAAGAACGCCGCGGTCGGAATGTGCTCCGCGAGCAGCCGCATCGCCGTGGATTTTCCCGAAGCGATCCCGCCGGTCAGTGCCATCACGCGCATGGCAGGAAGATCCCCATTCGAGCGGCGGGAGGCAAGGCGGGAACGGAGACTCATCCGCCCGAGGCCATCATGTCCCACTTCGGAAACGGGTCGCGGAAGAGCTTCGGCCAGCGGCGTTCGGGAACCGCGATTTCCTCCTCGGTCAGCAGTGCGGAATCCAACATTTCTGTGAGGGCCTCGCGGTCGAGGTTCGTGCCGATGAGGACGATCTCCTGCCGGCAATCGCCATTCGGTTCCCGCCAGACGCGATCGATCGTGGCGGTGTCATCCGGCCACTGGCGGCGCGGCACGGCGGCCCAGAAATGCCCGGCGCATTGGTGGCGGGCGATGCCGCCGGCCTGCGACCAGTAGCCGGCGAGCCGGAGCCGCGTCGCCAGCCAGAAGACGCCTTTCGAGCGGATCACGCCCGGCCATTCGCGGTTGAGGACGTCGTAAAATCGCTCCGGATGGAATGGCGCGCGGCGTTCGTAAACGAAGTTCGAGATGCCGTATTCCTCCGTCTCCGGCGTGTTTTCGACGAGCGAATCGAGCCATCCCGGGTGCTGCCGGGCGCGGTTCAGATCGTAGAGTCCGGTGCCCATGACGGCGCCGAGCGGCACTTCGGAGTTCGTCGTTTCGTAAATCCGCGCCTGCGGGTTCAGCGCGCGGATCATGCCGTGGACGGTGCGGCGTTCCTCATCGGAAACGAGATCGATCTTGTTGAGCAGGATCACGTCCGCGAAGTCGATCTGGTCGTTGAGCAGATCGACGATCGTCCGCTCGTCGTCCTCGCCCATCGATTCGCCGCGGTCCTGGAGTCTCTCGAAGGTCGTGAAGTCGCGCAGGAAGTTGTAGGCATCCACCACGGTGACCATGGTGTCGATCTCCGCGATGTCGCCGAGCGAGCGGCCGCCATCGTCGGTGAAGGTGAAGGTTTCCGCCACGGGCATCGGTTCGCTGACGCCGGTGGATTCGATGAGCAGGTGGTCGAAGCGCCCTTCGCGGGCGAGTTTCCCGATTTCGGCGAGCAGGTCCTCGCGCAAGGTGCAGCAGATGCAGCCGTTGGACATTTCCACCATCTTTTCCTCGGTGTGCGAGAGGGCGGCGTCGCCGTTGCGGACGAGGTCGGCGTCGATGTTCACCTCGCTCATGTCGTTGACGATCACGGCGACGCGTTTCTCGTCGCGGTTGCGGAGGATGTGGTTGAGCAGCGTGGTTTTCCCGGAGCCTAGAAAGCCGGAGAGGACGGTGACGGGTAGTTTTCGGGTCATGGGGAAAAGCGTTTCCAGCGTTCGAGACCGGCCGGATTTTCGCGGAAGCGCCGGAGCCAGGTATCCGCGGCCGCGGGAGGCAGCCACGGCTTGGAGCGCGGCAGGTGCTTGAACTGCCGGTGGCAGGCCGCGCGGTAACCCGGCCCGAGCCGGCGCTCGATCCATCGCTCGGAGCCGAGCCACCAGTCGAGGAGCGGCAACGCGAGTTTGCGCACCTCCCGTGGCCCCGGCTCGCCGAGCAGCTCGACCGGCCATTCCCCGGGCACCGGCGGGCGGTCCGAGCCCCAGGCCAAGCACTTCCCGTCCGGGCGAACGAAAATGAACCCGCCTTCCGGCCCGTACCAGCCGGCGCAGGCACCGTGCAGCTCGATGCAGCCGCCCTGCCAATCGAAGCGGTAGCAGCTCGTCCCCTGGAGCCCGCCGGATTTCGCCTTCGCGAAGCCCTGCGCCACCAGCAGGTTTCCCGACGGATGCATCACGTCGCGCCCCCAGTAGAACATCTGCTGCTTCAGCCCCGCGGTGAAATCGCGCAGCAAGCCGCCGAGCCGCGAATCAGGCGGCAAGCAGGCGGAGAAGTCGTTTGGAAGCGTCGCGGTCACGTCGGAGAACGGAAACCCGATCTCCTAAACGCACTTCGTTTGCAACAACAAACGCAACAAGATTGCGTTTTCGCCTCCCCGCCCCCGGGAGTCCGTCACTTCGCCAGATCGTCGAACGTCGGGACGGTGACCTTCAATTCGGCCACCGGCTTCTCGATCAGACGGAACACTTCGGGGAACCCCGAGATCCGCGATTTGCAGTTCTCGGTGTAATAGACGATCTCGACCGCCTTCGGCTCGTTCTCCATGATCTCGCCGCCGTCGTTGACGAACGTGCAGTTCTCGAAAACGCAATCCCGCGTGAGCAGCAGGAAGCTCGCCGGAACCTCGCAGCCGATGAAGCGGCACCGCACGAAGCGCAGCCACCGCTCGTTGACGAAGTCCGCCGGCTGTGCCTTCTCGAAGGCCACCCACGGCAGTTCCACGCCCTCGAAGACGCACTCCTGCGCGCGGATGCCGTAGTCGTCGGTCTTCATCCTTTCTCCCTTGATGAAGGTTTTCCGGAAGGCACATCTCTCGAGATAGAACTTCGCCGCCAGCGCGCCGCCCCACCAGATGCCGCCGCGCTGGATCGTCGAGCCGTCGAACTCACAACCGATGAAGTAGTAGTTCGACGCGTGGTCGCAGACGAACGGGAACTTCTCGAAGCGGCTCTCCCGGGCCACGAACTGCGCGAAGGAAAGAAAGACGTGGCCGTTGCCCGAGGCGGTCCAGATACTGCCGGGCGAAACGACGATCAGCGGACGCTTGTGCTTGCCGCGATCCCCGGCGGACACCGGCTCGCGCACCCGCTGCTTCGAGGTGAGAATAGTCATCGACTCCATCCACTGCCTCTCCGCGAACGGCCGCTCGTTCACCGGCGGCGTCTCGTCGGGCACGTCGATCGGAGGCAGCTCACGGGTCTCCACCGGAACGGACGAGCGCGGATCGTCCGCGAAAGCGATCTCTCCGGCACGTTCCGGCGCGTAGATCAAGACCAGCCGCTCCCGCTCCTGGCGCAGTGCCAGGGCTTCGTCCACCCGGCCGGCCTTCGTCCACTCGACCTCGCGCTCCTTGATGCCCTTCTCGAAAACGTCGACCCACTTCGCCCGCGCGGCGCGGGCCTCCCCTTCGACGCCGTCGACCAGATCCCGATAAACCTTCCGCAATTCCACCAGCGGCGCGTCCGAGTGGGCGGTCACCGAGCCGTCCTTCCGCACCGCATCCATTTCCTCCCGCACCCGCACCACCAAGTCCAGGTTCCCCGCCGCGGCGCTCTTCTTTTCCAGCCCCTGCAGGGCGTTGAGATACTTCTCCACCACCTCCTCGATCTTCGCGTCCGCCGCCGACCGCACCTCGTCGATTTTCTCGTCGAGCTGCTTGCGCAACGGATCGACCACCTCGCCGACCGGCTCGCCGCACGCCAGCCATGAGACCGCCAGCCACCCAAGCAGGCAGACGCCATGGCACCTGAAACGGCGCACGAAACCTTTCATGTTCATCGTCCGGATGTACCGACGGCACGATGGCTTGTCAATTTCCCCCGCGATGCAGTTTGCTTCCCAGGCGCCTTCAGTCCGCGTCCGGGCCCGGCTCAGGTTCGGCTTGTTCCACTTCGGGCCGCGGGTCCGCGATTGCACCTCGGGTCACGATCCACATCTCCAGAAGATCGATCTGGCTGCGGACGCCCTGCATGATGAATCCACCTTTCCCGAGCAGCTCGAGCTTTGTCGTCCATACGCCCTTGGTTCCCAGGCTCCGCTCAAGGGCTTCCTCGCTCGAAAGATCGAGCTCAAGCCCCTCCGCCATTTCCTCGTCCACGTAAAAGATCCGCCGGAACTCCCCCTCCCAATGGAATTTCTCTTCGGGCGCGAAAGGACGCCTGAAGCGGATCTCGCCATGGAGAAAGTCGACCGAATGGGAAAAGCCATAGACGTGGCCCGTGTGCTTGAGGATGTCCGCGAGCCGCATCTCCCGCCATCCCGCCTTGTGCTTCTGGTCGTTCAGGCCGAGATGCGCGTTCTCGAAGATGACCGGGACGTCGCGGAACCCGGGATAATCCTTCGCCACGACCTCCGCCACGGCACTGAAAGCTCCGGCAATGTCGTCGCTCTCGAACTCCACCGTGAAGCGCTTGTTCATCAAGCTCGCCAGCGAGATCTCCGGCTCGCCCTCAGGTCCCCGCGCGGACACAGATGCCACCAAAGACAGTCCACAGAGCAGCAGCGCGATCGTTCTCATCATCGCCACATAGGCCGCCGCGCCCGCGGGAGCGATGAAAAACCCACCGGCGGCCCTCGCCGGGCCCTACTCGTAGTGCGTCCCGAGCCGTAGGACTTTGACGATCTTCTCGTCCTCCAGGACCTGGTAAACGAGTCGATGCTGGACGTTGATCCGGCGGGAGAAGGCCCCTTTCAAGTCGCCGACCAAAGCCTCGAAGGGAGGCGGATCGGCGAAGGGATTCTCCCGAACTAGATCCAGCAATTCCCGCGCCTTGGCGGCAAGTGGCGAGCCTTTGACCTTCTTGGCGTCTCTCTTTGCCTGCCGCGTATAGACCAGATCGTAGCTCACAGGTCAATCTCGCGGCTGCAGTCTTCGACAGGCTCTGCCATACCCTCGAGGATGGAATCCCTCATCCCCGGAAGGGTCACGAGATGCAAGGTCTCTTGGATGGCCCGCCAATCGGATTCCGCCACGAGCACCACGTTCCCGTTTGCCGCGGTGATCTGCACGGGTTCGTGATCAGAGAGGGCCGCATCGATCACTCGATCCATCTCGGACCAAGCCGTGGTTGCCGTCATCGTCTTCATGTGGGAAGCGTGCGCGACCTGGAGCGGTCTTCAAACGGAAAATCGACGGCCGGAATCCGCTGACCATCGGAGCCCTCGGGCTCTCTACCCGGACGTTCATCTACCCGCCAAGATCTCCAGAGCGGAGAGGAATGCACGTAGTCTCCAATCGACGGCGAGAAAGCGTCATCCGGCCGCTCATCCAGCCAACGCTAGGCCTCCTCGCACGGGTCGTCGACGGAAAACACGACCCTGCCTCGACGCCGCTCAGTCCACGATGAATCGGGAAGCTCCGGAGCTTCAGAGTTTCTTGGAGCCTCCTTGGGGATATTTGAGCGGAAGGAGGTGACCGTGCGTCCGGGCGTATTCAAGTACGTTGGAATCTGGAAGTGCCACAATACCACGATAGACCGCCGCGTTCGACCAATCCGGCTCAGCCACCTTTCGGAAGAATATGACCGAGGTGTGATACCTGCCTTCCCACCCAAACGATTCCCAGGTCGCCCTTGGCGCATACAGAAATTCATAACCGCCCTCGGAACCGAACCGCGTCTTTCCCAAATTGATATAGCGTGAATCGAGCCGCTTGCGCAGAGCCTCGATGGCTGAACCGCCCTGGGCGGTTTGCGGATCATAATGAAATCCAGCGGAATAATCCGATGCGTGATCATAATGGTCCTCCCGAAGGGCAGTTGGACCGCCACACCCGACCAGCGCCAATCCGAACAGGACCCAAGCACCGCAGTTGCGCATCATGCGTCCTTTCAAAGTTCACTCTCCTTCCGCCGGCGTTTCCGCGGGCTGTGCGGCGGGTTCTCCCGACTTGATGCGTTCAAGTTCCTCGCGGCCGGCGGCGGCTTGTTCCGGGGTGAGCTTGGTGGCGAGGTCAGTGGCGAGCTTGGTGGCCTCGTCCTGGCCGCGTTCGGCGGCGAGGGTGGCGAGCGCCCAGGCGCGGGCGGGGTCGGCTTCGGTGCCGATGCCTTGCGCATAGAACCGGGCGAGAGCGAAGGTGGCGGGGCCGTGGCCTTGGTTCGCGGCGAGCGAGTAGAGCTGGCCGGCATTGGCGAGGTTCTGCTCCACCCCGGCGCCGCGTTCGTAGAGGGCGGCGAGGTTGTTCTGGGCTTGGGCGCTGCCGGCTTGGGCGGCGCGGGTGAGCCAGGCCACGCCGGCCGCGGGGTCGGCGGCGCCGAGACGGCCGGAGAGGTAGAGCAGGCCCATCTCGTTCTGCGCCTCGACGAGTCCACCGTTGGCGGCGGCGAGGAGGTGCGGGTAGCCGGCACCGATGTCCGGATTTTCGCCGGAGAGGCGGTGGGCGGCGAGGCGGAAGTGGGCGACGGGGCTGCCGGCTTTGGCCGCGGCTTCGAAGAGCTGGACGGCGCGGGAGACGTCTTGCTCGGTGCCTTTGCCCTCCATGTAGAACTCGGCGGCGCGCAGGGTGGAATCGATCTGGCCCGCGTCCTTGCCGCGTTCGTACCAAGCCAGGGCGGCCTTTGGATCTTCCTTCACGTTTTCCTCGAAATCGCCGAGCGCGAGGTAGGCGCTGAATTCTCCGGCATCGATGGCCTTCTGCAGCCAATCGCGGCCGCGCTTTTCGTCCCGGAAATCCTTCTCGCCGCTGAGCAGCCGGGATCCGAGTGCGGCCATGGCCTGCGCGTTGCCGAGCCCGGCGGCCTTCTCATACGCAGCCATCGCCTTCTTCGCGTCCGCCTTGTCCGGGAATCCGAACTGGCCCTCGTGCAGCCGGGCGAGCAGAAGCATCGCGGGCACGTCGCCGGCGCCGGACGCTCGCTCCCACCAGTAGAGCACCTTGTCGTAATCCGGCTCGTCGCCGAGCCGGCCGCGCAGGTAAGCCTCGCCGAGTATCCGCCCGGCCACCGCGGGATCATCCTTCGCCGCGCTCTCGAGCGTCTTGCGTGCCTCGGCGCGCTCGGCTTGGTCCTCGGACGCGAGCAGGATCGAGGAAACGCGGTACGCGGCGTCCTTCTGGCCGGTGGCTGCGGCTTTTTTGTAAAACTCCATGGCCTTCGCGCGATCGGCCTCGGCGCCTTGGCCGGACTCGTGGGCGAATCCGAGCAGGAAAAGCGCGTCGCCATTCCCCTTGTCCGCGAGCGGCTTGGCCAGGTCCACGGCCCGGGCGTGGCGGCCGTCGCGGAACGCTTGCAAGGCCTCTTCGGCGGGGCCCTCGGCCTCCGCGGGAAGCGTGGCGGCCTCGTCGTTATCCAAGGAAATGGCGGCCTGCGCCGGGGCGGCGGCAAACGCGAAACACAAAAACAGCGGACGGAATTTGCGAAGCATGCCGGAGATTAGGAGGGGGAACATCGAACGTCGAACATCGAACGCGGAGCGCCGATGTTTTTCCGCCCTCCTGCCGGAGGGGAAGAAAGCACGAATGTCCAAGCGTCAGGTCCGAAAGGGATGCCATCGCTGGCCTGATGACCGGAGGGAGGGTAATTCGCTCCGATCCACCTGCACCCGCCGGACCGCCCGGAGGTCGGTCTCCGCCGACCATTGGCATCTCATCCGCACACCGCGCCGACCCTTCTTCCTCTTCCTTGGGCGTTCGATGTTGAACGTTCGATGTTCGATGTTCCCCAGCCCTACCCTTCTCGCCGCTCCCGCAGCTCGGCGATGCAGCGGGCGAGGATGTCCTCGTCCATTTCATGGACGTCCGTGCCGCGGCCGATCCCCGCGAGGAGCAGGACGGTGAGCGCGCCGCCGAGGTGCTCGCGGAATTCGTCGAGCCCGTCGAAGACGCGGCGGCGGCCGTTTTCGTCGGTCCAATCGAGGGCCGGGTGGAACGTCCCGAGCTTCAGGCCGTCGAGCACGCGCAGGACGCGCGCGGCGTCGGCCGGCTCAATGCGCCCGGAGCGGGCCGAGTAGAGCGTGTCGAGTGCCAAGCCGATCGCCACGGCGGGGCCATGCTGGAGCTGGTAGCCGGTGAGCGCCTCGAGCTTGTGGGCGGCCCAGTGGCCGAAGTCGAGCGGACGGCTCGAGCCGGTCTCGAAGGGATCGCCGCCGGTGGCGATGTGTTTGGCGTGCTCGAGGGCGGAACGTTCCACGCAGGCCTCGAGCGTCGCGGGATCGAGCGCGCCGAGAGGCTCCAGATTCTCCTCGATCCATTCGAAGAACGTGCGGTCCTTCACGAGCGCGACCTTCACCGCCTCGATCAGCCCGGCGCGGCGCGTGCTCTCGTCCTGGGTGTGGAGGAAGCGGAAATCGTTGACCACCGCGAAGGGGACGGCGAACGAGCCGATCCAGTTCTTCTTCCCGAAGCCGTTGATCGCGCATTTCACGCCCACGCCGCTGTCGTCCTGCGAGAGCGTGGTGGTGGGAAACCGCACCAACCGCACGCCGCGGTGCGCGGTGGCGGCACCGTAGCCGACGGCATCCAGGAACGCCCCGCCGCCGATGGCGAGGACGTACGAGTGGCGGTCGATGTGCGCGGTGTCGATGGCTTCCCAGACGCGCCGGACGAGCGCCTCGTCCGCCTTCACGCTTTCGCCGCCGGGGAGCAGCGAGAGCCCGCGGAACTCGATGTCCGCGCCGTCGAAAAACCGGTGGATTTCGTCATGCAGTCCCGGCCAGGCGGCGGCCACGGCTTCCTCGAGGAAAACGATCGCCCGCCGGCCTCCACCCTCGGCCAGGATCTCCGCCAGCGCCGGATTTTCCGGGGCGAACGCTTCGCGCGTGAAAACGATACGGTGCTTGAAGGTGACGGGGATCTGGAAATCGTGGCGGGACATCAGCGCGCGGCAGGAGTAGCCGCCTTTACGAAGCCGCGCCAACGTTTCTTTGTCCCGTCTCCCGTCCATGTCCGTCGTCGTCGAAACTCTCCATCAAAGCAAGTGGCTCGGCCTTTTCCGCATCGATGACTGGGACTTCGCCCGGCGTCCGGCCTCGGACGAATGCGTCGGCATCCTCGCGGTCACGCCGGAGGACGAGATCGTGCTCGTCGAGCAATTCCGCGTCCCGGTGCAGCGGCGGGTCATCGAGATCCCGGCGGGCCTCGTCGGTGATGAAGAGGAACACCGCGGCGAACCGCTCGAGGAAACCGCGCGCCGCGAACTGCTCGAGGAAACCGGCTACCGCGCCGCGGAGATCCGGCCGCTGATCGCCTCGCCCACCTCGGCCGGCATGACCTCGGAGATCACGCACTTGTTCCACGCCACCGGCTTGACCCGCGAAACGCAGGGCGGCGGCACCGGCGGCGAAAACATCACCGTCCACCACGTCCCGCGCGCCGGCCTGCGGCAGTGGCTGGCGGAGAAGGAAGCGGAAGGCTTCCTGATCGACTTCAAGATCCTCGCCGCGATGTGGAGCGCCGGCCTGCATTAGCGGGGGCCGGTTTTCTTCAGGCCAATCATCTACCTTCGCCTTCAGACGCCGGGCGGCATCAGGACCGGGATGACCTCGCGCCGGTTGCGTCGGTACACCCGGAAATCGCTGTCGACAGTGATCACTGGGAGCCGGGGGCTCAGTTCACTCATGCGGACGAGGCACAAATCGGCGAGATCCGGTTGGCGATCTCCATATCGCCGGGCGAGTTCGGTCAACTCCGACCGGTGAGATTCAATGTCAAACGCCAGTCGAATGAGACCGGTGTCCAGCATGTCCAGCACCAGACGGGAATTGCCAAGGTGGAATGCGGTTTCGGCTAAAACCGCCTCGCAGGTGACCAGAGATTCGTGGATGCCTTGCGCGAGGGAATACGCCCACGGGAAATAGGCATCCGTCCGATTGGCAAATGCCACCAGGAAGCCGGTGTCGGCGATCCCCGTCATCTCTCGAAGCCCTTCTTGCGGCTGAGGTCGGATGACAGTTCCACGCTGCCCGCCAGATCGAGGAAAGGCTGGCGGTTTTTCCTCGTGCGGAGAAGTTCCAGCTGATCCCGAATGATCCGCCCTTTCGGCTTCCCGGTGATCCGGGATTCCTCCTCCAGCCACTGCTCCAGATCGGCGGGCAGACGGACGGTGATTGTGTTACTCATGGGAGAGTTTGTAAGACATTCAAGGTAGTTCCTCAAGGAAATAGAAAGCGGGTTCCGCATCGGGCATCGGTCCCGCGCAAGCTCGTGGTCGCTTGCCGCGTTTTCCTCCGCATGCCCATGAACCGCCGCCAGTTTCTCCGCGCGACATCGCTCGCCGCGGCCGCCCTCGCCGCACCGGCCGCCGCCGCGCCCGCGGGACTCCGTCCGATCCAGCTCTCGCTGAAAATCGGCATGGCGAACTTCGGCACCGACCTCGCCGGGACCCTCGCCGCCCTCAGGGAGATCGGCTACGACGGGGTGGAACTCGTCTCGCCCGGAGGCCCGGATCCGGCCGCGGCGGTCGCCGCCTCCCAAGCCGCCGGCCTCCCGATCCACGGGGTGGTGAACTCCATCCACTGGGAAACGCGGCTTTCCGATCCCGACGATGCCATCCGGGACAAGGCGCTCGAGGGGCTCCTCACCGCGATCCGCGACGCCCACGCCTACGGCGGCTCGTCGGTGCTGCTCGTCCCAGCGGTGGTGGACGAGCGGACGACGCACGACCAAGCGTGGGAGCGCTCGATTTCCCGCATCCGCAAGGCGCTGCCGCTCGCCGCGGAACTCGGTATCCACATCCTCATCGAGAACGTCTGGAACGGCTTTCTCTACAAGCCGGACGGCGGAAACGCCCAGGACGCCAAGCTCCTCGCCGACTACCTCGACGAGATCGATTCGCCGTGGGTCGGCTCGTATTTCGACATCGGCAACCACCAGAAATTCGGCAAGCCCGCCGCGTGGATCCGCCAGCTCGGCCGCCGGATCGTGAAGCTCGACGTGAAGGACTGGGGCACCGATGGCGGCTTCGGCAAGATCGGCGAGGGCGACGTCGATTGGCCCGACGTGCGGGCCGCGCTCGCCGAGATCCGCTTCACCGGCTGGGCCACCGCGGAAGTCGGCGGCGGGGATCGCGAACGCTGCACCGAGATTCTCGCCAACATGCGCAAGTACCTGCTCGGGCAGTGAGGAAGCTGAACCGCCAAGGCGCCAAGGTCGCCAAGGGACGCGAAGCTGTTGGATCATGGGATGAAGCCGGTCGGCCCCGGCGGTCCAGCCCTACCTTCTTCCTTCGACGTTCCAAGTTGGACGTTCGATGTTCAACGTTCCTCCCTCTCCAAAAGCCTTTTCATCCGGCCATCGGACCCCATGTTTCCGCCGTGTCGGATTCGAAACATCGGTTCGGAGGCATCGCGCGGCTCTACGGTGAGGCCGCGCTCGAGCGGTTCCTCGCGGCGCGCGTCGCCGTCATCGGCATCGGCGGCGTCGGCTCGTGGGCGGTGGAATCGCTCGCCCGCTCGGGCATCGGCCACCTCACCTTGGTCGATCTCGACGAGATCTGCCTGACGAACGTCAATCGCCAGCTCCACGCCATGGACGGCCAGATCGGCCGGCAGAAAACCGAAGCGATGGCGGACCGGGCCCGTGCGATCCATCCGGGCTGCGAGATCGAGATTCTGCCGACGTTTTTCACCGAGCGGAACGCCGCCGGGATCCTCGATCGCGGCTTCGACGCCGTCATCGATGCCATCGACACGCTGCGCCACAAGGCCCTGCTCGTCGCCGAGTGCCACCGGCGGAAAATCCCGGCCGTCACCTGCGGCGGCGCCGGCGGGCGGCGCGATGCCTCGCGCATCCGCGTCACCGACCTCGCCTTCAGCGGCAAGGATGCCCTTCTCCAGCAACTCCGCCGCCGGCTGCGGACCGACCACGGGTTTCCGAAAATTCCACAGCACGAAACGCCGCCGCCGCTTGGCATCGACGCCGTATTTTCCGACGAAGCGCCGTATTTTCCGCAATGCGACGGCAGCGTCTCGACCGAGCGGCCGCTTGGCAGCGATCTCCGCCTCAGCTGCGAATCCGGCTACGGCACCGCCACCCACGTTACCGCCAGCTTCGGCATGATTGCCGCGGGCCGGGTGCTCGAGCGGCTCGCGCATCGCGAGTAACGAGGGAGGCACCTCCCGGGCGGTCCGGCGGGAGAGAACGGGTCGGAGCGGGTGGTACTCCATCGGCTCTCAAGGCGAGTGATGGAATCTTGGGGGTGTGCCGCAACCCCACCCATCGGACGGCTCGGAGAGGCCGTCCCTGCCCTACGAAAAAAGCGGCCCGGAGGCCGCTTTTCAGCTGTTCGCGCGGCCGTTGCCGGCCGGTTGAAGGAAAAGGATTACTTCACGCCCTTCTTCGAGAGACGGGTGCCCTTGGTCGCGCCCTGGCGGGCCTTGAACTTCGGGTTCGACTTGCAGATCACGTAGAGCGTGCCCTTGCGGTTCACGACCTGGCAATCGGCGTGGCGGCGCTTCATCGAGGCGAGCGAGGAAAGAACTTTCATGACAGAAAAGCGGTTGGAATGATCGGCCGCTGGGCACGACCGGGGCGCGGAATCTACCGGTCACGCCCCCCGTGTAAAGGCATTTCTCGGGTTGGAAGGAATTTCCGCGGAAGGTGATCTTGCCAACGCCGCACCGTCCTGCACTCTCGCAGACCATGAAGCGGAAGTGGATTCCCGGCGCCGCAGTGTTCCTGCTGGCAATCGCGATCGGCTGGATGCTCCGGAGCGAGGCGGACGCGCCTCCGGAAACATCGTCCTCGGCCGCCCAATCCACAACCGCATCGGACTTCCTGGCGGTAGGAGACGAGCCGGACCAATTCCGCACCCGCTCCGCCGACCGCCCGCCGCCACGGCCGAAAGCCACCCATGGGCCGCAACAACTCCAGCGATTTTTCCTCGGCGAGCTGGACTTCACCGGCCTGACGCTGCCCGAAGCGCTGGAGAAAGTCCGCGAGGCCTACGTGCAAACCTGTGCGCTGACCGGCGAAGTGCCGCTGAACCTCAAGTTCACTCTCCCGCCTGGCCCGCACCCGACGCTGAGCTTTGAAGCGAACCACTCTTCCGTTCAGACCGCTGTCCGGCTCCTCGCCGGGATCAACGGGATGACGGTGAGACGCCACGGGCTCGAATATCGGTTCCATGTCATCGAGTCATTCCCGCAGGAGGAACGCGTCTCTTCAGCGACGATCACGAAAATCCGAGCGCTGAGCGGCGGGATCGATTCCGACGAACCGGCCGATCCTTTCAACTCGCCAGAACCCGTTTCGATCGAGCGGGACTTCCGCAAAATTCTGGAAAACTTCGGGATGAAACTCGATCCGAGCACGCGGTTCACCGCCGATGGCAGGATCGTGAGTGACAATGCGAGGGACATCGCCGCGCTCTCATCGCTCCTGGTCGAATTGCGAAATTTGCCGTACCCGCCACAACAGACCCTGCAAAGCAGGGTCATCGAGCTTGCGCCCGACGCTGAGTGGGACGCGCCCGACTTCCGGCACCTGACCGAGGAGCAGCTGAGGTTGGAGATGAGAAAACTCGCGCGAATCGAGGGAACGACCCTCCAGACACTGCCGTCCATAACAACACGCCCTGGTCATACCGCGGAGATCAAGATCGTTCGGGAACTCCTCACTCCCCGAGGGGACGAGTTCGATGTTCATGAAGTGGGCCGTGTGGTGAATCTCACCGCCGCGCCGAGCGGGTTCGGCCATCAGGCGGACATCAAGTTCACCGACACCACCGGGGAGCTGGACCCGGTCACCCAGGAAGCCGAAATCAAAGTGAAGACCAGTCTCAGCGATTCTTCCTATTCGTCCGATGCCATGCACCGCGTGCTGGTGGAAACCCGTCCCGACGGCTCGCGCGCCGTGATGTTCTCGAAGCTCCAGCTCCTCGATCCCACCGGCCGGCCGTTTGCCGATCACGACGAATAACGGAGCCGCCACGCGGTTTGGCTTGCCTCGGCGTGAGCCCCCGCCGAGGCAATGCGCATGAAACCCCGGCTCCTCCTGGCCTTGCTTGCTTCCGTGGGCATTTCCGCCGCTGCGGAAGATCCGCCGCTCAACCACTTGCAGTTCATCGGCACGCACAATTCCTACCATGTCGCACCGACGCCGGAGGTGCACCGCTTGATCGAGACGGTGGCGAAGGGCGAGGGCGACGCGATCCTTTACACGCACCGGCCGCTGCGAGAGCAACTCGGCGAGCTGGGCATCCGGCAGTTCGAGCTGGATGTTTTCCACGATCCGGAAGGAGGGCTCTACTCACGACCGCTCGGCGCGCGGCTGGCGGGGCAGGCTGTCGAGCCGTCGCCGGAAATGCTGGCGCCGGGATTCAAGGTGTTGCACAGCCCGGACTTCGATTTCCGCACCGTGACGCCAACGTTGCGCGCTGCGCTGCGCGAGTTCCGCAAGTGGTCGGAGGCGCATCCGGATCACGAGCCGGTGATGGTGCTCCTCGAGCTGAAGGAGTCGTCGTTTTCCCCCGCGACCCGGCCGCCGATGTTCGACGAAGCAGCGCTCCTGGCGCTGGAAAACGAAATCCGCGACGAGCTGCCGGAGGAGCGAATCCTCACGCCGGACACCGTGCGGGGCGACGCGCCAACGCTGCGGGAAGCCGTGACGGAGCGCGGCTGGCCGCGGCTTTCCGAGCTGCGCGGAAAGTTCCTCTTCGCCCTGGATAACGAAGGCAGACTCCGGGACGACTACCTCGCGCTGAGCCCGGAGAAGGATCTGCGCGGGCGCGTTCTGTTCACGAGCGTGCCACCGGACCATCCGGCCGCGGCATTCATGAAGCGCAACGATCCGATGGGCGGGTTCGACGAAATCCGCGAGCTGGTGCGGCAGGGATTCGTGGTCCGCACGCGTGCCGACGCGAACCTGCACGAAGCGCGGAACAATGATCGCACGCGCTTCGACAAGGCCGCGGCCAGCGGCGCGCAGTGGATCAGCACCGACTTTCCGGAGCCGGACCAGCGCTGGCCGGAATATCACGTCGCATGGCCCGACAGCGCCGCTTTCCGGGTAATTCCTGGATCGTGATCTCCGGCTGCGGCAGCAGGTTCTGCCTCCGTCAAGGAACGCGGAATATTTTCCCGGTCGTCGGGTCCCGCGCCAGCTCTCCGGATTTGAATCCGCTCACGTCCACCACGTTGTTCCCCTCGTGCGGGCTGATGACGTGGTTGGGATTTCCCGCAACCCGCGTGGCCACGGGAGGTCCCGGGTCCGGATCGACACCGGCCGGACCGTCGGGGACCGGAACGAAAGGCTGCTCCGGTGCGGCGTTCCGCGGCGGGCCGTAGGCATGGCCCGCGGCATCGCCCGGGTAGGGCGTCCACGGCTGCGCGTCGCCCTGGGGATAGTGGCGCGGCACCTGACGGTGCGGTCCCGGCGGCGGTGGCAAGGGCCTAAAGCATGAGGAAAGCGCCAATGCGGCGACCGCGGAAACAAGGCCAGCTCGGATCATGTTCATGGGACGATGACTCGCATGATCTATTCGTTCCGTCCCGGGACGGGAATCAAATACTTCGAGAGGATCGCGAGCTTCCGCGCGCGCGAAAGCCGGTAGCGCTTGTCGAAGACGCGAAACCCGTCGGCCCGGATTCTCGCGAGGAGCGTCCGGTAGATGTCCGCCATGGCCAAGGCAGGCCTGAGGTTCCTCCGTTCGCTCGAAGGGAGCGCGTCGCGGGCCTCGACGAAAAAGCCCATCGCGCGCTGGAACTCGAACTCCATCAGCGCGGTGAAGCGGGAGTCGTGAACTCGCCGCGTCAGCTCTTCTTCGCCGTACCCAAAGCGCGCCATGTCGGCGAGCGGCAGGTAAATGCGCCCGCCGTTGGCCAGATCCTGGCCGACATCGCGGAGAATGTTCGTGAGCTGCAGGGCGTGGCCCAGGCTCTCCGCGTAGCGTTCGGTCTTGGCGACATCGCAGCCGAACAGCCGGATCGAGACCAGCCCGACCGCGCAGGCAACCTTCCACGTGTAGCGGGAAAGCTCGTCCCAGGATGCGAAACGCTGCGGCTCGAGATCCATCAAGCAGCCATCGATGATCGCCTCGAGCAGCTCGCGCGGCACATCGCGGCGTTCGCAGAGCGAGGTCACTTCGCGCTCGAGCGGCTCGGGTCCGTCGAATCCACTGGAGAGGCCGGCTTTCCATCGCCGCAGCGCCTCGGCGCGCTCGTCGGCTGGACGGGACGGGTCGTCCGCGAGGTCGTCCATCGTCCGGCAGAACGCGTAGAAGACGACCATGTCCTGGCGCCGCTGCTTCGGCAACAAGGCCAAGGCCAGCGCCAGGTTCGAGTTGGCCTTGCGGGTGATTTCCGACGCGGTGGACACTCCTCAGTCGATGAAGCCCCAGTGGCCGGTGGTGATCGGCCAGAGCGAGAACAAGGCGGGACCGACGAGGTTGAACTCCTTCACCGGTCCCCAGTAGCGTGAATCGAGCGAGCTGTCGGTGTTGTCACCCAGCGCGGCATACTCGCGCTGCCCGGGACGGGCATCCTCGGCCAGCTCCAGGCGATCGGTCGAGCGGCTCAGGTACTGGCGTACCGGCGTGCGCCCTGCATTCAGCAGGCCCTGCGACTCGCGTGGATCCGCCAGCACATAGCCTTGCGGGTTCTCCGAGTAAATTCCGGATGCTTCCATTACCCGAACCAACTCCGGTTCCTGTGCGATCTTGCCGTCGATGAGAAGATTCGGCGGTTCGATCGACAAGGTATCTCCCGGCACGCCGGCCAAGCGCTTGATGTAGTGGGTCCCCTCGGCCTGCTCGCCGCTTCGCTCATGGATGCCGCGAATTCCGATCGTGTCGAAAACAAACACCTCGCCCCGACTCGGCTTGCGGAAATGGTAGGACACCTTGTCGACCAGGACCAAGTCTCCAGCGTCGACCGTTCCCTCGAAAAGCACCTGTCCGGCCTTGATGACACCGCCATTGCCGCTGAGCGCCTGCCTCAGCACCTGTTGCAATCCCAGCTCAAGGACCTGACTCCGCGGCGCCGGAAGGGTCATCGGGCGGCCATCCGCGAAATAGAGCTTTGAACGGCTGAAGAAGTGCAACACTTGGGCATCCTCAAGCCGCGGAACCCCATCCGCATTCACCAACAGGCGGCGGTCCCGTTCGTTCACAGCGTGGACATACGTCCGCCCCTTGGTCACGCGCTCCCAGAGTCGCGTCGGCAACCCCGGCCACTCCTCCTTTGGCAGTGGCGTCCCGACGATCCCGTTGAGGGTCGGCTGCATCGAGCCCGTCGGGATCCGGAAGGGCTGGAGGTAGTAAGCGCGCAACCCGAGCGCGATCACGATCGCGACGAACATCACCTCCACATTCTCCTCGAGCCAGCCCTGCGGCTTCTCGTAGGGCAGCGCGTTCTCGCAGGTCGCGCGGAGCTGTTTCGACGCCTCCGCCACCTTCTCGCGCTCGCCGGCCTTGGCCGCCTTCAGCAAATCCTCCCGCCGCGCCTCGATCTCCGCCACCCGCTCCTCCGTCAGCCGGTCGCGCTTGTAATGCACGAACTTCCGCGCCCCCTTGGCCAACAGCTTGGCCTCCTTCTTCCACTTTGGTGTGAACATGGAAATCTCAGTCGAAGTCTCGGCAAACGCTCACAGAATCCGCCCCACCCGCCAACGAAAAAGGAAGGCGAGCCAAACAGGCTCGCCTTCCAAAATTCCGTCAAAAAACAATCCGTCCAATCAGCGACGGCGGCGAAGCAGCGCAAGGCCACCAAGCGCACCGAGCAACGCCACGGAGGGCTCAGGAATCAACTGTAATTGAACCGTAGGATGAACCGCAACACCAAATCCGCTCGCATTGCCCTCAAACTCCCCTTGCGAGCCGATGAGGATCGTCCGACCCTCAGGGTTCGAGTTATAGGAGAATTCGAAGGGCACATCGTTACCGATCACGTCCAACTGGACGAGGGCATACGCGTTAGAGCCGCCAAGCGTCGCGTCGTTCCCGATGAACGAATACAGGGTCCTCCCCAACAGCGGGTTGCCATCGGTGATTGTCCCCATGGACGTGGTGTTCTCTTGCTCTACAAAGCCAGCGAACGCCCCTCCCAAACTTGGGCTGTTTGAGCCGGTGAGCGCGGAGGTGATGATTGTGAAATTATCGATGAGGATACCGGCGTTCGTCACGCTCGCATTTGCTGCAACGTCGAAACCGGCATTGAAGTAACCAATTGTCACAATTCCACCGGTCGAGAGGGAGGCATCAGGATTCTGGTAAATCGTGTCCCCAGGACCGTTTACGACGTTGGTAACAATAGCTGTTGCGGCGTGAGCCGACAGCGCCATTACCGAGCTAGCAACAATCGCGAATATTGTAGTTTTCATATGATAATAAATGAGCAAATAAAAGAGTTGGCGTAATTCACATCAGAGATTCGCGTACGACTCAGGAACATCCAAGCTCACGGCGGTCGGAGAAGCACCCTTCCGCTGAATAATCACCGCGCTCGGGAGCGGGACGTCCTCAGCCAGCGCAACTGTTGGCGCATCCACGTCACGCCACGAGCCTGAGGAGTGCCTGAAATACTTTTTATAAGTAGCGTCGGGTTGCTGAACCCAGACAATATCGGCCGTGTTCGGGTTAAGAGCCTGAGCAATATCCCCGGCGATACCCGACGTAAAAAGGGTAAGACCCACAGGGGCCACCGTGCTCAGAATATTGAATCCCGGCACTGCCAAATTTGTCGTTCCCGACGTTTTCACCTCTCCAGAAACCACCAGCTCGGCGGCGGCATTGCGCTTTTGCACGATCAGCCCGTCCGCGTAAATCACCGGAACATCGGGTGCAGGGGTCGTGGTGCCTGCGATCCGAACCTGTCCAGTGGAGTGGATGAAATACCGATCATAGCCACCGGTTCCGTCCGGAAGCCACACGATGTCGGCGGTGTTGGCGTTGAGGGCGCGGGTGAGAACTGAATCACTTCCCGTTCCGAAAATTTCTTCCAGCGTGGGTGCGAGCCTAAGTGAATAACTTTGTCCAGCTTCGACACCCGCGGTGCCCAAATCCTCTTGAGTGTCGAGTTGATCACCGTTCCAAGTCAGGATTTCATGCACGGTACCAGCTTGTGGCCCTTCGTGAATTTCCAACACATAGGTGCGGCCATCCGTCAGGAGCGAATCA
>CBFGTW010000072.1:0-22054 GCA_965651855.1 uncultured Verrucomicrobiales bacterium | reverse complement strand
TTCTGCACTCATGGGGCTGGATTTCAAGCACTTCCTATTTGTCCACACTGCCTAGCAGCAACATGAGAAACATCGCTGTCCTCTTCAATGCCTGCATCGGTCTCATCGCCCTTGCCCATGCCGCGGAGCCTCCCAACATCGTTTTCGCGTTTGCCGACGACTACGGCCGCCACGCCAGCGCCTATGCCGCGGTGGATGCGAAGCCCGGCATCAACCGGGCGATCCGCACCCCGCACATCGATTCGGTGGCGAAGGGCGGCGTGTTGTTCCGGCGGGCCTACGTCAGCGCGCCCTCCTGCACTCCGTGTCGCAGCTCGCTGTTGAGTGGGCGGCACTTTTGGCAAACCGGGCGGGGCGCGATCCTCACCGGAGCCGTTTGGGATGGAACGTTGCCGTCCTTCCCACTGCTGCTGCGGGACGGCGGTTATCACATCGGCAAGACCTACAAGGTGTGGTCGCCCGGTACCCCGGTCGACGCGCCCTTCGACGGCCAGCGCCACGCCTACGAGTCCGCGGGCCGCAATTTCAACGGATTCTCGCAGCACGTCACCCGGCTCATCGACGAAGGGATTCCGCTTGGAGAGGCAAAAGGCCGGTTGCTCGGCGAGGTGAGGGACAACTTCCGGGCATTCCTCAAGGAGCGCGGTGAAGACACGCCCTTTTTCTACTGGTTCGGCCCAACCAATACCCACCGCGAATGGACACGAGGCTCCGGGAAATCACTGTGGAAGCTCGACCCCGATGACTTGAAAGGACATCTCCCGGCGTTCATCCCGGATGTGCCGGAAATCCGCGAAGACCTCGCGGACTACCTCGGCGAGGTTCTTGCCTTCGACGCCGCGATCGGTGTGTTGGTCGAGGAATTGAAGGCGAGCGGCGACTGGAAGAACACGATCCTGGTGATCAGCGGCGACCACGGGGCACCCGGGTTTCCCCGCGGGAAATGCACGCTCTACGATTTCGGCAGCGCCGTGCCGCTGCTCGTTTCCGGTCCGGGCGTCCCGGCCGGGAGGGTCGTGGATGATTTCGTGTCGTTGGCCGATCTGGCCCCGACTTTCCTTGAACTCGCCGGGAAGGAGGTCCCGGCGTCGATGTCGGGCCGGTCGCTCGTTCCGATCCTGCGTTCCGAAAAGTCCGGGCAAGTCGATCCCGCCCGCGACCATGTGGTAACGGGCAGGGAGCGCCATGTGAACGAAGCCCGAGCCGGGCGCTTGCCATACCCGCAGCGCGCCATCCGCACCGCCGACTACCTGTACATCCTCAACTTCGAGCCGGACCGTTCCCCGGCGGGAGACCTCCACCCGCCGGGGCGGGAAAAAAGAACTCCGACCCGCCGCCAGCTTCTGCACGAAACCCGGGCGGCGTTCCCGGACTTCGATGCCGGTCCGACCAAAGCCTGGCTCTACGAGAACCGAGACGATCCGGAGTGGAAGGCGGCGTGGGAACTCGTCTTCGGCCCGCGCCCGGCGGAAGAGCTGTATTTCGTGCCTGAGGACCCCGATCAGATGACGAATCTCGCCGGCGATCCGGCCTACACGGCGACGAAGGAAGCGCTGCGGGCCCGCCTGCTGACGACGCTGCGCTCCACCGGCGATCCCCGCGTCGGCGACAAGGTGCCGTCCTTCGAGCGTCCGCCATTCGCCGGTCCGGTCCAACAGGATTAGCAGGCTTGGCCGAGTCCCCGGGCGTCGGTGTCCTACCGAGAGCGAGGTCGATCTTGGCGGCGTCTCGCGGCTTGAAGATGCCTGGCACCGGGCAAAGTGGAACGGGCGGCGCTTTTCACCAGGCTGTTGGACGCACCGCAACCGTTCGGGGAAAATTCCCGCGTAACGTCTGCCGCGGCTTGTGGTAAGGGAGGAGAATGCAATCGGGTACCTCCGGGAAATCGCACTTCGCCACCACCCGCTGGACGCTGGTGGGGGCGGCGGCGCGAGACGGGGACCGCAGGGCGAAGGCAGCGCTCGGCACCTTGTTCGGGATCTATTGGCAGCCGCTCTACCGCTATGCCCGCCGGAAGGGGAAGTCGAACGAGGATGCCGAGGATCTGGTGCAGGGTTTTCTCGGGCACCTGCTGGAGGCGGAGGCGCTGAAGACGGTCGACCGCGCCAAGGGCCGCTTCCGGGCCTTCCTGCTGGCCTCGTTCAACCACTGGATGATCAACGAGTGGCGGCGCGGCGCACGGCTCAAGCGGGGCGGCGATGTGACGGTGCTTTCCTTCGATTGGGAGAACGCCGAGACCGGGCTGAAGCTCGAGCCGGAGGATACGATGAGCCCGGACCGCCACTACGACCGCGAGTGGGCGCTTGCCCTGCTGGGGAAAGTGATTGCCGATCTGGAAGCCGCGTGCCGCCGGGAAGGAACCGGCGCGCAATTCGAGCGGCTCAAGGTCTGCCTCACCGCCGACTCGTCCCGGCTGCGGTACGCGGACCTGGCCACGGATCTCGGGATCAGCGAAGGTGCGGCGCGGGTCGCGGCGCACCGCCTGCGCAAGCGGTACCGGCACCTGCTGGTTGCGGAAATCTCCCGCACCCTGGGTTCGTCCGAGGCGGTGGAGGAGGAGATGCGTTCTCTCTTCGCCGCGCTCGGCGGGTAGAAGATCGGTTGGCACGACGTGCCCGCCGGGCATGCGGTTTCCGCCCGAAAGTTTTTCTGTAACAATCCGCGTTCGACGGTTTTGGGGATTTCGGAACCATAGAATCATGAGCGGATCTTTCGACACCTGCCCCGATTGCGGCGCACCCTTGGCGGCGGATTCCCCCGGCGCCTTGTGTCCGCCCTGCCTGATGCGTCAGGCGCTTGCCTCGCGGACGTCCGATGGCCCCGGCCCCGCGGCGATGCCACCGCCGTCGCCGGAGGAAATCGCCGGCAATTTCCCGCAGTTCGAGATCCTCGAATGCCTCGGCCGTGGCGGCATGGGGGTGGTCTACAAGGCGCGGCAGAAGGCGCTCGACCGGGTGGTGGCGATCAAGGTGCTGGCCGGCGAGTGGCAGGGCGAGCGCGGGTTCGCCGAGCGGTTCGAGAAGGAGGCGAAGACGCTCGCCCAGATGAGTCATCCGAACATCGTGACGATCCATGATTTCGGCGAGGCCGGCGGACTCTACTATCTGGTGATGGAGCACGTGGACGACGTGAACCTGCGCGATCTGCTGCGCGAGGGAAAGATGGCGCCCGAGCAGGCGCTGGCGATCGTGCCGCCGGTGTGCGAGGCGCTGGAATACGCGCACGGCAAGGGCGTGGTGCACCGCGACATCAAGCCGGAGAACCTATTGCTGGACCGCGAGGGGCGGGTGAAGATCGCGGATTTCGGAATCGCCTCGCTGGTCGGCGCGGGTGGCGAGAGTTCCGGCACTCCGCCCTACATGGCGCCGGAGCAGTCAAGCGGCGGCGCCGACCGCCGGGCGGACATCTACGCGCTGGGCGTGGTGCTCTACGAAATGCTGACAGGCGAGCGACCTACGAGGGACATCGTAGCTCCGTCGCGGAAGGTCGAGCTGGACGTGAGGATCGATGAAATGGTGCTGCGGGCGCTGGAGAAGGAGCCGGAGCGGAGATATCAGACCGCGGGGGAATTCCGGAGCGTGGTGGAGACGATAGCGTCCGCCCCGGGGCATCGGGAGAAAGACTTTCCGGGAGGGACGGAAGTGCAGCAGGCGGAACTTGATGCAATGTCGGCGGATCCGGCGAACTGGCGGTGCCTTTCGATGATCTACTTCTGCCGCCGCGATCCCCGGGTCGTGGTGCCTCGGCGTATCCATGGCTTTGGCTGGAGGGTGAACCTCGCCCAACCTTGGTCGCTGCCATTCGTCGTTGCGGTGGTGGTCGTTGTCCTGGGCGTGACGAACGTGGCCGCTCGTTATGCCGACTTGTCGACGACCCATTATTTGAGCGGGGTTCTGATGCTCGTTGCTGGCCTGGTCTGGATCTGTCACCGCATGTCGCGGGGGCCGGTCTCACGTGACGCTCATCCGCCGGTGATTGCCCGGACCCTCATTACCGCCGGGATCGCCTTCGGCCTTCTCGGCTTGCTCTGGAACTGGTCCGCAAATGGCACTCCGGCAGCCAATCTGCGAGCCGAGGGGTGGAAATTGTGGCAAAGCGGCCGGCTGGCGGAGGCGAGCGAGAGGTTCGAAGAGGCGGTGAAGCTGCGGCCGGACGATGCCGACGCCTGGAACGGGTTGGGCTGGGCCCGCTTCAACTCGGGGGACGCCGAGGGAGGAAGAGAAGCTTTTGAGAAAGTTGTCGAACTGGATCCGCGGCACCCAGGGGCTCTGAACGGGCTCGGCCAGATCGCGCTGGCCGAACGGGAGGACTCCACGGCGGAAAGGTTCCTCCTCGAAGCGGCCGACCGGAACGCCACGGCGGCGTGGTTCGGGTTGGCGCGCCTCTATCTGCTCCAGGGGAAATTCGAAGAAGCGGAAAAGTGGGCCCAGGAGCTGGAGCGCTCCGGCCACGGCAACGAGATCTCGAAGCGGATGCTGAACGCGGCGCGAACGAGAGAGGTGCCTGACGCGCTGCGGAAATTGATCGATCCGCCTCACCAGGCGGGATCGAACGAAAATTCCACCTCGTCCGCACCGCTGCCGGAACCCGGCGGGGAAGCGGTGACGCGGAGAGCGGTTTTCATCATCGAGGTGCCGACGGACGGGGTGGACGGAACCTTGGAATCGTTGTTCCGGGACTACTTCGAGGCGGGCCAGATGGAGCGCGACCTCTTCCGGCAAAGCGGGCGGACGCCTGTTGATCTGAAGTTGGTCGTGGATCCGTTGCCGATTCCCGGCCGATTCGCGATCGAGATGACCTGCCGCGGAGACGAAGTGGCGGACGACCTGGTCGCGTCCCTCGAGTCGGTGCTGGATGGTTGGGGTGCGGCGCGCGGGATTTCCTTCCGGAGGGTGGATGGAAAGCCGGTCGCGATGTCGGAGATCCAGGATCTGAACGCCCGGTTCGTCGCGGCGAATATCAAGAGGGAAAACGCGGTGGCTTTCAAGGAAGCGATCACCGCTGCGGTCGAGTCCGCGGAGCCGCTGTTGGGCCGCCCCGTGCGGATCGAAGCGGTGGTGGAGTCAGTGATGGTGGGGTCGGTGATCGATGAGTCCGTTACGGAGGAGGCGGTGACGGAGGAGGCGGTGCGGGTGCGCTTCTTTCCGACCGCGTTCGAGGATTCCGATTCCGTTCCGCAGCTTCGATTCATCGAGGGCCCGGACACGGAGGTGATGTTCGGGTTGAGCGCTTCCGGCGTGACGGTCGGCGGAACCCTGATGGGGGGATCGGGGCTCGGAGCGCTTGCGATCGGATCCTTGGTGGACGAAGGGCTGGCGAAAACCCTGACAGCGGGCGATTTGCTCGGGATCGAGGGCCGGCTCGAGCGGGTCCAGGAAGCGCCGGCGTGGGATGGGTTCACCCGGAGTATCCCGAAGAGGCCGAGATCGAAGGCGGTCGCCGGGATGGTGATTTCGAATGCGAAGGTGGAGCTCTTGCAAGCCACCGATCGCCCGGCCGGCGAGCCATCGGAGGGGCCGTGATTCGAGCTGCGATTGGTGGTCGAGACCGGCTCGCCGGATTTGGCGGATTCCGAAGAGCTTGCCTGGGAACGCAGCGGCCCGGGAGGAGTCGGGGGAAAGGAGAGGATTCAGGTGCGGAAGGAGGAGGTGATCGACCAGTCCGCTCTGGAATCCGTGGGGGTTCGGAAGAAGGACGGCCGGCTGGCCGACGGATCGGCGGGAGGGAATCCTCCTCGTGGAGACGGCGTGCAATCGCTCGGGCTTGGGAAGCTCGCGACCCAGCGGCGGCGGGTTTTACCACAACTTTACCGCTGGACCGGGCGGGCGAGTCTACAGATCGAACGATGAGTACGCCTGGTTCCCCATCACGGCATCTCCCGGTGGCCGCCGCGGCCCTCGTGGTTGGAGCCGCGGTCTCGGTCCTGGTGGCGATCAATCCGGGCCCGAACGACGAGGACCCGCCGGCGAGCGGTGATGTTCCATTCCGGGTGGCGGACCGTCCTGCGCCCGTCACTGCGGTCGAAAAGCTCCGGCGCCTGCGGGATCTTCCTGCCGCCAAAGGGCCTCGATTCTCGACGATCGAGGGCTGGGCCCGTCGCCTGAGTGATGAGGAACTCCTGGGAATGACCGCCTACGCCACTCTCGATGACGTTGGGTTGGCGGGGCACTGGCTCCGGTGCGCGGTTGTCGCCGAATGGGGACGGCGGGATCCGGCGGCGGCCCAGGAGTTTCTGATGGCGCTCCACGCCACCGAAGCGCGCGCAAGCGAAGCGCTGGGTGCCCTTTGGTTCTCGGTCTTCCGCGGTTGGGCCGATGTCGATCCCGAGACCGCTTTCGACAGGCTGGAGGAGCTGCGGCTCGCCGCGAATCGCGGAGAGCCGGAAGTGGCCATGAACGGACGCGCGATGGGAGAGGCAAGGACCTACGCATTCAGGATCCTGGCGGAGCAGGACCCGGACGGCGCGTGGCAGCGACTTGCGGTGCGGCCAGACGGCGCTTTCGATGCCGCGGCTCTTCGAGGCTTCTGGGCCTCGGCGGACACGGCGGCCGATCTCGTCGGCATGATCGAAGACTGGGAGCAGCTCCGGAAGAATGCATCCGCACCGCCTCCGGAGGCGCTCGGGCTGCTTCTGGCCAGTGATTTCGAGAACCGGTTCGAAGGCCAGGCGGCGCTCGCACTGGCTGATCTCGACTACCAACGTGCACTCCGGCGCCACGGCGAACCCCGGCTGTCGCTCGTTTGGGCGCGGCGGCATCCGCAGGATGCGGTGGGGCGGATCCGATCCGGAAATGCGGAGGGCCTCCACCTTCGGTATCTGGTGGCAGGAGCCGTCTCCGGGGACCCACGTTCGGGTCCGGAACTCGTGCCACTCCTTCGGTCCGAATCCGCCCGCGCATGGGTGATCCGGAGCGCTGCCTACCAGCTGTTCAGGCCCACGGTCGCGCAGATCCACCCGGTGCCGGGCCAGCCCGGTCCGCCTCCGGATTTCCCCGCGAGAAAAGCCGCCTTGCTGGAGACGACCGACGCCGCCGGCTTGTCACCGGAAGTCGAACGTCAGGTGCGGGCGAAGGTGGAGGACTACTTCCGAGACCATTGAAGTGTCGAGGGGTATCATGGGTGCAGGTGGCTGTTCATCATTGGCGGACGCGTGTCCGGCCTCCGGCCGTGGCGGCACAGACTTCATGATGCCCGGAGAGCCGGTGCCAGCCGACGAGCGGCCGGCGGCAATGGATTGCGGGAGCGGTGCGGTGGCACATGGCGGCTTGTCGTCCGGGACGTAGGGCGCTTTCCTGAACCGATGTCCGCCGCCCACCACCTGCCTTGCTCTCCGACGGCCCGTGCCAGTGCCTTGGTTTTCGCCGGGTTGCTTGTGGGCGGGGTTCATCTGGAGGCATCGGAGGCCGTGCCGGGAGGCGCGCTGGAAGAAACCGCGAGCCGGGGAGTCACCGCGCGGGATCCGTCGACGGTGGTTCGTGACGGCGACACCTTCCGCCTGTTTTTCACGGGCCGGGGAGTGCCTTCACTCCACTCGAAGGATCTCGAGAAATGGGAGTTCGGCCCCGCCGTCTTCGAGGAGCCGCCCGCCTGGATCCGGGAGGAGGTGCCGGCGAACGAGGGCGTCTACTGGGCTCCGGACGTGATACGGGCCGGTGACCGCTACCTGCTCTACTATTCGGTTTCGAGTTTCGGCAAAATGGATTCCGCGATCGGCCTGGCCTCCAGTCCCACCCTGGATCCGAAGGACCCCGACTATCGGTGGACGGACCACGGGATGGTGGTTCGATCCCGGGAAGGAGGTGATTTCAACGCCATCGACCCGGCCACCTTCCTCGACGACGACGGCAGGCTCTGGCTGGCGTTCGGTTCGCAGTGGAGCGGGCTGAAGCTGCTGGAGCTGGATCCCGCGACTGGCATGCGCCTCGAGCCGGAGGCGCCGCTTGTTCCAATCGCTGCGGGACGCTCGATCGAGGCGCCTTACATTTACAAGCGGGAAGGCCTCTACTACCTGTTCCTCAACCGGGGGAATTGCTGTGCGGGCGACGAGAGCACCTATCACATCACGGTCGGCCGGAGCGAGAAGATCGGCGGCCCGTACATCGCCAGGGACGGCTCCAGTATGCTCGATGGTGGCGGCACGCTCGTCCTCGGCATCGAGATCGGCCCCCTGACGGGTCCGGGGCACGCGGGGATCATCGAGAAGGACGGCAAGAGCTGGTTCAGTTGCCACTTCGAGGCCGACGACCGGATGGAAGGCCGGGCCACTCTGGCGATATCGCCCATCCGTTGGAGCGACGACGGCTGGCCGGAGGTGACGCCTCCCGACCAATGATCCACCCGCGGCCCCGCCGCCTCGCGATCGCAAAGCCGCGCGATGGATTCGATTCCGCTCCCGGAATCGATGGCTCCGGCGGCAGGACCCGGCAGGCGGAAGCTTCTAGCCGCCGAAGCTCCGCGGCCTTCGGTTCAGCGGTCCTTCCAGATGGAATCGAGCGGACGGACCTCGAGACGATCGATCCGGGCCGTGCCGCCTGTTGTCCGAAGGGAGAGGTGAGGCTTCCCGAGGCCCTGACGGACAATGTTGGTGATGGAGACCTCGCCGCGGTTCGCGAATGTCTCGAGCGAAAGGCGGTCGAGGAGGACGCGCAGCTCGATCTTTCCCCCGGTCGGCTCAAGTGGGACTTCCGAGCCGGCCGAGTGGAGTCTGCCACTTCGGAAATCGTAGGTCACGAGGTTGCCGCGCGCGTCGAGGACGATCGTATCGCAATCCGAGCGAGCGGCGTCGACGACGAGGTGGATGTCGAAAAGCTCGCCCTCGATCTCCGCGAGCGGGTTCCCGCCGCTCCGAAGCGTGAAGTTCTCGCGCGCATGCCCATCGCGGTGGATGAGGGAGATCTCGCGGATCGGGTTGCGGCAGAGGATGAGCTCGCCGCGGATTTCGCGGAGGGCGAGTTCGCAGGGAAAGCTCGCCTGCTGGTTGAACGGCATGTCCTTCGGATAGTCATCCCAGCCGCGCATCCAGGCGATCTGGATGCGGCGCGGATCTTCAGCCGGCATGTTCTCGAAGCTCATCGTGGCATAGAAATTCCGCCCATAGTCGCCCCTGCGCTTCGGCGTTTCAGGCGTGAAACGCATCCCATCGAATGAGCCGGTGAGGTAGTCGCCGTTGCCGTCAATGACGACCCAGGCCTTCCGGTCGCTGCCTTCGATCGGCAGCTCGAACATGTCCGGGCACTCGAAGGAGTCCGGAATGCTTCCCGGCAGTTGTTCCCAGTCGAGCAGGTTGTCGGAGCGGAAGAGGAGGTAGTGGTTCTCCGGTTCACTGACGGTCGCGAGCAGGGCGGCGCGGCGGCCGGTCTCCGCTTCTGGGCCGCTTTGTTCGCAGATCACCTCGGACGCCTCGGCATCGTCGCGGCGCCAGACCGCGGCGATGGTGTAGCTGTCGTCGCCTTCGTCGAGGACAGGCGGGCCGCTGAAGGACTGCCCGCCGGAGAAGACCAAGGCCTTGGCATCGTCCGAGAGACGCGGCTGCCGGTCGATGTCCGGTTGTTCCATCAGGATTTGGCGCTTGGTGTCGCCCCAGGCGGCGACCCGTCCGTCCGCCGCGGGCTCGAAGCCGGTCTCATCGAGGTGGAGGGTGAGACCTTCTGCCGGCAGGCCGCTTGCATCGCCCTTCTCCAAGGCTCGGAGGATGGCCGCGGTTTCGTCATCGGATACCGGCCGGTCGTAGACGAGCAGCGAGCGGATCCCGCCTTCGAGAAACTCGCTGCCGCCGGCCTTCATTCCGATGTGGAAAGCACCCGCCGCCAGATCCCGCACGCCGGCGTCGAGCGCGGCGGATCTTTCTCCTGCGCCGTCGGCGACCGAGACCCGCCCGCTATCGAAGGCGCGGATCACGGTGGTGGTCCACTCGCCCGGCTCGAAGGGCCGCAAGTCGTGCGCGTCGTGATTCTCGCCATTGAAGCCGTAGGCGGGTTGCCCTCCCTCGGGAGCTGGACCGTAGAGGATCATGATCCACTTCGAGGTCGGCTCGTGCCAGAAGACCTTCGGATCGCGGAACGGATGGGCGAGCACCGGGTTCCTGTCGTACTTCGTCCACGTCCGGCCTTTGTCGAGGCTGTAGGAGATGCACTGGCTGAGGTTGTCCGTGCTGCTCCAGAAGGCGATCATCGGCGGCTGGCCGTCCTTGCCGAGGCCCGACGTGTTGCGGGTGTCCACCACGCCGCCGCCGGACTGGGTGCCGCCGAACTCGCCGCCCTTCCCGAAGGCGGGCCGGAGTTCCTTCCAGTGGATCAAGTCGTCGCTCACGGCGTGCAGCCAGGCCGACCACCATCGCTGGGCGAAGAAGTGCCACTCGCCGTCGTGGTGGACGAGCCCGTTGATGTCGTTCATCCAGCCTTCCTCGTGGTTCGGCGGGTTGAGCCGGTAGTCGTCCCAGTAGCGTGCCGTGAAATGGAACTGCGGGCGCAGCGACTCGTGGTAGAGCGGCTCGCGGGCGGGGCCGGGTAGTGCGGACGAAGCGGCCAGCAGCGGAACGAGGAACCTCCGGATCACGCAGGGCTGCTACGGCCGTAGGCTTGCCGGCATTTCGCCCGGCACGGGTGGCAACCCCTTGGTCGTGGCGAGGATGCCGGTGTGGGTGCGAAATCCTCATGGCGCGGTTGCTCCGGGCGTGGCGGCGTAGGAGTCTCGGCCATGGCCGACGGAGCGGATCCAGGAGCGCGGCGGACGCATGTGGTGCGCGGCGATTCGAGCGACGACCGGGACTGGCTCAGGGGTCAGCCGGTGTGCCCCGTTCTGTGGGAGCGGCACATCGTGCATGTGGAGATCCTCGAGGCGCGCGAGCCGTTCCGGATGCTGCGGCGGGACCAGTCGGGGACATTCATGCTGGCGTGTTTCGGCGGGGAGGGCGAGGTGCTGGTGGATGGAAAGTGGAAACGGGTGGCGAAGGGACAAGCCTGCCTGCTGCCGCCATTCGTGACCAACGGCATGCAGGCGGCGGGCCGCGGCCCTTGGCGGATGTGCTGCGTCCGCTACCGGGAATCGCGCGACACCCTTCCCGTGATCGCGCAGCGCTCGCCGGTGCTCGGGCGCTACGATCCCGCGCCCCTGCGCCACGCCATCGAAGGACTGCACGCGGAATGCACCGGCGGCGCGGCGCCTGCGTCGATGCACCTTTGGGTGGAGCTGATCCACGGCTACGTGCTGAAGTTCGCCCAGCCGCATCGCTCCGATCCGCGGCTTTGGCAACTCTGGGAGGCGGTGCACCGCGCGCTCGATCACCCGTGGACGCTGGACGAGCTGGCGGCGAGGGCGTTCCTGAGCAAGGAGCACCTGCGGAAGCTGTGCCGCCGTGAGCTGGGCCGCACGCCGATGCAGCAGGTGACCTTCCTGCGCATGCAACACGCGCGCCACCTGCTCTCCACGACGGACGACAAGATCGAGACGATCGCGCGGCAATGCGGGTTCGCCAATCCCTTCACCTTCTCGAACACCTTCAAGGCGTGGAGCGGGTGGAGGCCGTCGGAGATGAGGGCGCGGAAACCGTGAACTCCAGAGGCCGCATCATCGCGCGGGGGCAGCACATCGCCTGGCCGGGACCCGCATCCAGCCACAGACATCGAGGAACCCGGCGGAAGTGATCGTTTGCCTCCGATGGCCGCGGGGAGTGCCGCGGCGCGGATGCACTTGAGCCGGCGCATCGCCTCGCTCGGAAAAACCACGGCCAAAACGCTCCGGCATCCCTGCTGCTTTTGACGTCGCCGCCTTGCGCGGGCGCGTTTTGGGCTTACTGCTCTCTGCTCTCCAACCATTCCCCATGATGCTCCGCCTCTCGCTCCCCCTGTCGCCGTTCTTCTTCTGCCTCCATTCGCTGCACGCCGCGACCGTCTGGTCGCCGGCTGTCACCGAGGAGTCTCCGGAAGTCCGGTCGGCGGCGATCACCGCGGGCGGCTTCCGCATCGAGATCGACGCGCCTCCCGGATCCTATCCGGTCGAAAAGTCGGCCAACCTGGCGGGGTGGGAGGCGGAGGGCGAGGCCTCCGGCACCCTCGGCGCGGTCTCCTACACGGACGCCGGTGCGCGCGAATCGCCCGTGGGGTTCTACCGCGTGGGCGGCAGCTTCGACCAAGGGCTGCTCCACGGGCTGGGCTTTGTCAGCCGCGTGGAAAGCAGCGGCATGCTGCCGGACGGCGACACCTACGGGGGCCTGTGGACCGGCCACTCGTTCGAGACCGGCAGGGTCCAGAGCGCCGACCCGGCCGACGCGCTGCTGAGGATCGATGCCATGGCGGCGTCAGCCTTCCGCATCCAGCCGTCGAATCCCCATGCGGTGCTGGGGGCGTACATCGAGACCTCGCGGCAGCCGGAGGTTTCCGCACTTGCGATGGGTGAGGCGAGCTGGATGGTGCCCGCCGGGGACGGAGGGCCGCCGGTGACCCTGCTGACGCTCGAAGGCGAGGGCGGAGCCTTGGCCGGAATCAGCGAGGAGAGCGAGCAGCAGAGCAGCGGTTTCTATCAAAGCACCACCGCCGAATTCGGGCTGTTCCTGGCGGCGCCGGCGGTCGTCGATGCAAACCCGGCGGACCTGCAGGGTGATTGGGGGTTTGTCAGGGTCCTGGTGGAGGCCGATCCTGCCGGCGCGCTCTTTTCCGGAGCGGCCTACACCGGCAGCATTTCCGCGGCGGGCACCGCCCTGGCGGTCGAGGCCGGCAACGAGTTCGAGATCGAACAAAGCTTCTCTCCGGCGACGGTGACGGTGTCGGAATCCTTCGATCCGGCGGTGGACGTCACCCTGACCGTCGACTTGGCGGCCGAGGGCTCCGTGAGGATTTTCGAGCCGGAGGAGGAGAACTCCTTGGAAGGCTTTGTCTCGCCGACCGCGAAATGGATGGCGGCCGCTTCCACGTCGCCGGGCATCGAGGTGCTGCCCGAGGGCCAGGCCGAGCATTACGCGGCCCACCTGCCGGAGGCCTCGACCCAGCTGCTTCTCGGCGTGAAGCGCGACGCCACACCAGCCCTGGCCGGCAAGACCTACCGCATCGTCCGCTGCGGCTGGTATGTCGAAAGCGGCGCGTTCGAGATCGACCGCAGCGGCGAGGGCGACCGGCTGGTATTCAGCGCGGATGGCCAAAGCGCCACGCGCACCTCCGATTTCGTTTTCCGCGCGGTCACATTTTCGGGCGAACTCGACAGTTCCACTCCGGGCGACGAACTGGGGACATTTCCCATGAGCGTCTCCACCGCCGGCGACGGCAGCATTTCCCTCGCCGCCACGCTCGAGGAAGACGACGAAACGATGGACCTGCACACCTTCGGTTTCGCGCAGGAAGGCGGAGACGTGCTGGTGCTGGTGGATGCCGCGTCGAGCACCGGAGGCAGCGCCAGCCTCGGCGTGATCATCGCCGTCCGCGAGGTGGAGTGACCCCGTCCCGGAGTGCCCCGCCGAACACGCCTCGCGGCAGACCGGTCCGGGCAGCAACGGACGCGGGCAGTACGACATCGCCATCACATGCGAGCTGTCGACAGGCGGCTAGCCTCGCCGCCAAGGCTCCACTCCTCGATCAAATGGCTTCCCCGATCCCCTCCTCGCGGCCGCAGGCACCGACGAACGCCAACGTTCGGTGTGGGATCAGTGGGCTCGGTGACCGGATGATGTGAAGGCAGGTGAAAGCACGGCTCCTTGGGCGGCGCTGGAAACCATGGCGGCGTAGCGGGCGAGGTAGCCGCTGCCTTCCCGCGGCGGAGGTCCTTTCCCCGCACCACGACGGCGATCGAGTTCGGCCTCCGCGACCAAAAGCTCGATTTTCCGGGCGGGAATGTCGATGGCGATGCGGTCGCCGTTCTCCACCCAGGCGATGGTACCACCCGCGGCGGCCTCCGGCGAAACGTGGCCAATGGCGCCTCCGCGGGTCGCTCCCGAAAACCGGCCGTCGGTGACCAGCGCCACCGAATCGATCAAGCCCCGTCCGGCAAGGGCGGAAGTGGGAGCGAGCATCTCCTGCATGCCGGGGCCGCCACGAGGCCCCTCGTAGCGGATGACGACCACCTCACCCGCCTTGACTCTGCCGGTGAGGATTCCTTGGAGGGCCTCCTCTTGGGATTCGAACACGACCGCGGTGCCGGTGAAGCGCATCATGGCGGGGCTCACCCCGGCGCTTTTCACGACGCATCCGTCGGGAGCCAGGTTGCCGTAGAGCACCGCGAGGCCGCCTTTGTCCGAATAGGCATCCGTGACCGGTCGGACCACCTCCTCGTCGTCGACCGAAGCGTGGTCGAGGATCTCTCCAATGGTGAGCCCGCTCACGGTGAGGCAATCGCGGTGAATCGAGTCTTCCAATTCGCCCAAGCGCCGGAGCACGGCGGAGATGCCGCCGGCACGGTGCAGATCCTCCATGTGATGAGCGCCCGAAGGAGCGAGTTTGCAGAGTTGGGGCGTGCGGTCGGAGATCGGGTTGAGATCCTCCATGGAAAGGGGCACTCCCGCTTCGCGGGCGATGGCCAGCAGATGAAGCAGCGTGTTTGATGATCCTCCCATGGCGACATCGACGACGAGCGCGTTCTCGAAAGCCTGGCGGGTGAGGATGTCGGAGGGCTTCAGGTCGTGACGGATCAGCCGGACAATGATTTCCCCTGCCCGGCGGAAGAGAGCGTGGCGAGCCGGATCGGTCGCGAGGATCGTTCCGTTGCCGGGCAGGCTGAGACCGAGGACTTCGCTCAGGCAATTCATCGAGTTGGCGGTGAACATGCCAGAACACGAACCGCATGAGGGGCAGGCGTGGCGTTCGATCTCCTGGAGTTCGGACTCACTGACACGTCCGTCGGAATAAGCTCCCACGGCCTCGAAGACCGATGTCAGGTCGAGTGCCTCACCGGTGCTGGGATTGCGTCCCGCCTTCATCGGCCCACCGGAGACGAAGACCGTCGGCAGGTCCACACGGGCCGCGCCCATCATCATGCCCGGGACGATCTTGTCGCAGTTCGGGATGCAGACCACGCCATCGAAGCAATGCGCGCGCAACATCGTCTCCATCGAATCGGCGATGATCTCGCGTGAAGGCAGCGAATACTTCATGCCGCCGTGTCCCATGGCGATGCCGTCATCGACGCCGATGCAATTGAACTCGAAGGGCACGCCGCCGGCATCGCGGATCGCTTGGCGAACCAGACGCCCGACCTGGTCGAGATGGGCGTGGCCGGGGATGATTTGGACGAAGGAATTCGCAACCGCGATAAACGGCTTGTGCCAATCCTCTTCGTCCAGGATCGCGCCGGTCGCCCGCAACAGGCTGCGGTGGGGCGCCCGGAGCGGCCCTTTCTTGATCGTGTCGCTGGCTCGCATGGAAGGATCCTGCGGCCATCCAATGCATAATAGAATGACTTTTGTTGCTCGGTTGCGATACTATTCCGGTATGGATTACTCCCTCCGGGAATTGGAGTGCTTTCTGGCGGTGGCGGAAGAACTGTCGTTCACCAGGGCCGCGCGGCGGTTGCATCTGGCGCAGCCGCCCCTCTCCCGCCATGTGCGCATGCTGGAGGAGAGGCTGGGAGCGAGCTTGTTCGTCAGGGAGCCGCGGAGGGTGTCGCTGACCGAGGCGGGAAGAGCGCTCTACGAGGAGACGAAACACGTCCCCGCATTGCTGACGCGAGCCGGCGAACAGGCCCGCCGCTGCGCGGAGGGGGAGAATGCCCGGATGCGGCTGGGTTTCGTGAGCGCCGTCATGAACGACGAACTCCTGAAGGTCTTCGGGACTTTTCGCCAGCAGCATCCCGGGGTGGAGATCATGCTGCAGGATCTGCCGCCCCACGAGCAACTTGTCCTGCTGGCCGAGGGGCGGATTGACGGTGGATTTGTCGGGGTGATGCCCGAGAAGCGACCGGCGGGGCTGAGATTCCTGCCATGGTTCGAGGAGCCGGTGGTCTGCCTGGTTCCGGCCGATCATCCGCTGTCGAAACGGCGGAGGGTGAAAGTGGCCGACCTCCGGAAGGAAGCTTTTGTCGCCGTATCGCGAGAGGCCGCACCGGCATTCGCGGACCAAGTGCGGAAGCTTTGCCGCCGGGAAGGCTTTCGACCGCGGCTGGTCTTGGAATCCCACCGGGCCCAGGCGGTGGCGCTGATGGTCGCGGCGGGGTCCGGAATCGCCCTCCTGCCCGCGACTGTGGCGCATCTGGTGAAGGAGTTCGCGGTCGCCTTGTCACTGGAGGGATCGCACAAAGTTCGGCACGCCTTCGCGATGCGCGAAGTGAAGACCAATGCCTGGGTGGAGCGGTTCGCTGAGACCTTGGGAAGCACCCGTGCTCGGCCGGCGAGCGAACATGGATAGCCTCGACCGGCTCCAACGTCAGCAAAAGCGGCAGCCGTGGCCTCGCTTGACATAGGGCGAGCTTCTTCAGCAAGGGCGCGTGGTGGCCGAAGACCTTGTCCATGGCCTGATTGAAGCCTCCGTCCTTGCTCTCGCGGGTCTGGGTCTGGGCCTGGGATTGGAGCATCCGGATCGGCACAGCGATCTGATCGCGAACTTCCGGAGGGACGAGAGAAAAGAATTCGCTCCGTTCCTCGGCACTCAGACCGGCGGCGCGGGATTCGCGGAGGCCGGTGGCGCGGCGGGAATGGCGAATCGTGCCGAATCCCGTGGCCCGGCGGTTTCTTCTTTGGCCGGCGGTCGACCCGCGCTAGGGATTCCGGTGGGCCGGACCCGCCCGCCCTTCTTCCAATCCACCACCTCCCGAACCCATGCGTTGTCTCCTGCCCTTGCTGCCGATTGCCTGCCTGGTTGTGTCGCCCGCCGATGCGGAAGAGCGGAAGCCGGGCAACCCGATCTTCGAGGGGTGGTATGCGGATCCCGAAGGCATCATCTTCGGCGACACCTATTGGATCTTCCCGACTTATTCCGCTCCGTACGACCAGCAGACGTTCTTCGACGCCTTCTCGTCGAAGGACCTCGTGAACTGGACGAAGCACGAACGGATCCTGACGAAGGACGAGGTGAAATGGGCCCACCGCGCGATGTGGGCGCCGTCGGCGATCGAGAAGGACGGGAAGTATTACTTCTTTTTCGGCGCCAACGATATCCAGAACGACGAGCAGCCCGGCGGGATCGGTGTGGCCGTGGCCGACCAACCGCAGGGCCCGTACGAGGACCACCTCGGCAAGCCCCTCATCGACAAGTTCCACAATGGCGCGCAGCCGATCGACCAGTTCGTCTTCAAGGATCAGGACGGCACCCACTACCTCATCTACGGCGGCTGGCGGCACTGCAATATCGCGAAGCTCAACGACGACTTCACCGGCTTCGAGCCGCTCGATGACAACGGCACGATCTTCAAGGAGATCACGCCGGAGGGTTACGTGGAAGGTCCCGTGATGTTCATCCGCGAGGGGAAATACTACTTCATGTGGTCGGAGGGCGGCTGGACCGGCCCGGACTACAGCGTCGCCTACGCCATCGCCGACTCGCCCTTCGGGCCTTTCGAGCGCATCGGCAAGGTGCTGCAGCAGGACCCGGAGATCGCCACCGGCGCAGGTCATCATTCCGTGATCCGGATTCCGGGGAAGGACGAGTGGTATGCGGTCTACCACCGCCGGCCGCTCGGCGAGACCGAAGGCAACCACCGGGTGACCTGCATCGACAAGATGGAGTTCGATGCCGAGGGCCGCATCAAGCCGATCGCGATCACCCACGAGGGAGTGCCGGCGCGGCCTCTGGATTGAAGCGGTCGGATCGAGGCTCCCGGTCCAACGCCGGGTCGGCTGGATGATCCGGATCGCCGGCAACCCGCGGCAGGGCGGCATCAAGCGAGGTACCCGCGAGCAGGGCTTGAGGGTGAGGCAGGCTTGTCTTAAAGAAGGGGCCTTCCGCGCCACCGGGGGTGCGCGGAAGGCCTTGACGCGGGCAGTTCGCAAAGCCACCTCACGCCGCGGAAGCCCGCGGCATCGCCGGATTGTCCTGCGGCTGCTGGTCTGGATCGGCATGAGCACGCAGAACGAGCCGCTGGCAAGGGCGCACGGCGGTGGGAGCCTTGCATCGAACAGACACAACTTCGCGCCGCGAGGTGCTGCGGACCGAAGTTGATCCGCGGCGGGGTGCCCGTGATGCGGACCGGCACGGTCATCGAGGCGCTGTTGCCGGCCGTGTCGTGATATATCAGCGACATGTGGCCGGCGTAGGCCCAGCCGAGGTCGACAGAGCGGCCGCGGCCGCGCAGTGAGTGCAGCCACTCGACCAGGTGCAGGTGATGGGTGGAGGCGATGACCACTTCGTGCGGCAGTTCCGGCGGAATCGGCCGGTGTTGGTCCGGGTACTGGCCGTCGATGAGCAGCGACACCAGCCGGTGATTGCCGGACTCGAAGCACACCTGCCGCCGCCGCGGATCGTCGCCGACGATCCAGGTGGTGTCGTTCGAGAGGAAGTCCGGTTGGGCAAGCAGATGAACCTTCCCCCCGAATTGAAGGAAGATGGCAGAGTGAATTACGCGAAACTCCGCCACCTGTGGCTGATCCGCCCTGTGCGCGGGGGGCGGATTCGCTCGGACAGCCAAACGACTCGCTGCTGGCTTTCATGAAGCGCTTCGTCAGCTCCCCGTGGGACCGGACCTTGTAGAGGGCGGAAATGTTTTTCGATAGTCGGAGACCGTGGGATTGGCGCCTATGATCGGAGGGGGCTCCGGAAGTAGGTTTCCCGGGCGGCCGGGAGCTCGCGCGAAAACCGACACGGGTCCCCCGTCCCCCGATCCGCCCCTCCGCGGCGGACGAGCGAGATGAGCCGTCCGCTTCGTCCGGGGAACAGGGATTGCGGTTTGTCGTCCTCGGGGCCCGGTGGATGCACGAATACCGCGGGTGCGCCCACCAAGATGGTGGCGAGGCGGGCGAGCGGCGTCCCGGTCAGCGGCGCCGGCGGCGGAGTAGCCCCGCGCCGAGCACGAGGCCTGCCAGCGCGCCGCGAGGCTCGGGAACCGCGGACCAGGTCAGGGTGGTGCCTTCCATGGTGAACGAGCCGGGGGAGGAATGCGTTCCGGACAGCTCGATCGTGGTGAAGCCATCGCCTGAGATCGATCCGAAGCCGGAAAAAATCCCGTCCCAGGTCCGCGTGGAGCTCCAGAAACTGTCGCCGAGGTCCACCGACTCGCCCAACACGATCCGAAAGACGGCGCCATTGAGGTGAATCGCGCCGCCGTTTCCGGTGATCGAGCCGTAATTGGTCCCGGCGTCGTCCGGGCTGTTGGTGTTGCCGTTGAGACTCCACGAGAAGATCGAGCCTGGCTTCAGTTCCAAGTCGCCGCCGATGGCGCCGTGACCGGAGAGGCGGGCTCCGGCCTCGATCGTGGTGACGCCTGCGCCGGTCGAGCCGCCGGCCAAGTCGAGCGTGCCTTCTGAAACCGTCGTCGCTCCGGAGTAGGTGTTGCTCGCGGCGAGCGTCAGCGTGCCGGCGCCGGTCTTGGTGATGCCTCCCGTGGACGCCTCGCTGAAGTCCGCCACCGTCGCCGCGATGTCGATCGACGCCGCACTGCCGGCCACGTGGATGCTTCCGCTGCCGTACAGTCTCAGCGTGATGGAGCCCTTGCCGGGCTCGGGTGCGAAAGAAACCCTCCCGGAGGTGGCGTGGTTCGTGAGGCTCCAGGGGGCGGGATCGCCCCCATCGCCGCCGGCACTCGCGCCGAAGGTGATCGAGGAAGCGTTCTGGGTTCCATTGCCGACGATAGCGGTGTTGGTCCCGTTGAAGTCGTTGCCGAAGGTGATCGAGCTGGCATGGTAGTGATTGCCGCTGAGGGTCATCGCCGCGGCCGGAGCGGCCGTGCCCGTGCCTGAGCCGGCATCGAAGCGGAAGTGGTAGGTCGGGGCGCGTCGGCCGACGGTGCCCAAATCGACGATTCCGCCCGAGGTTTGGTTGATCCAGCCGCCGCTCGCGGTACTGGACCAAGAAGTGGCGTTCGCGAAATTCCAGACCAGGGTGTCGCCGTTGGACTGCGCGTGGCCAGCGGGCGACAGCGTCAGTGTCGAGGCCAGGATGGCGACGGGCAGGTGGACCAAGTTCGGGATGTGGTGTTGTTTCATGGGGCACGGTTCGGTTCGGCCGTTAGGAAAACATGCAATGATCTCTTCCGGTTCGGCATCCGGGCACTCCTTTTCACATGGTGCTTGCGCGACGTGAAACCGGGCCGGGGCGGCGGAGTTCGGCGCGCCAGAGGAACACGGACAAGGAGAATGCGGGAGTTTCCGGGGATATGTCGCAGGTGGGAATGCTCGGATGAGCACCTCGCGTCTGTATCCAGAATGTATGACACGTGGCAAGACGAAAAATCTCCCCGGTGAATGTGATGAGTTATCTCGGAATCCGCTCCGGAGTGCTCTCGTCCCATTCCATGGAAGAGTCCGGGAGGAACCTCAGGCGTGCAGCCGCGGTGGGTCGCCGTTGGCGCACCGGCGGAAGTGGCCGCTTTTCCGTCGCATCGTATCGTACGTCGCAGCAGCCGGTGTGGACGGGCAGGAGGCACCGCGACGATCGCGGAACATGCCGGCTTCGGCACCCGTCGAGGTCATTTTTCCGCCACCCGGCACCTGTCCGGTCCGGCCGACCGCGGAGGTCCGGTTCGTGCACCTCCAGGCTCATCCGCCGCTGAATGCGTCGCTAGGAGTTTCCGCCTTGTTGCCGTCCAGGTTGACCGTTTTGTTCTTCGACTCGGCCGCCGCGGCAAGATGCGCGTGCCGGCGCGCGGCGCCAAACGCGGTGTCGAGGCAGCTATCGGCATCGGTCTTCCGGCCAAGCCGGCCGGTCTCTTGCAGCTGGAAGAACGTCCAACGCAGGGGCTCGGGGAGTTGGCGGAACCAGGCGGGGCAACCGGACGGGCACTCGGCCTCGTAGCGTCGCGGTTCCTCTATCAGCCCCGCTGTCGCTTGCCCAAGGAGCAGACGGAAGGGGCCGGGGATTCTGAAGTGGTCTCCTGAGCGGAGCCAGGTCCGGGCGGATTATCGTTATGGCGGGGGGGCGCGGCGGTTTCGCTTCCCGGGCTACACCTGCGGCCCTGGCGGGCGGCCGAGCCGGGATTTCAGTTCGACCAGCCTGCCGAGCAGCTCGAGGCGGGGCACGGGAACCGGCGGGTCGGCCCGCCGGGCCAGCCGCGCCAGCTCCAGGTTGAGGTGCCGCATCTCGGTCTCGCGGCCGTTCCGGATATCCTGCAAGGTGGAAATCAGGCGGTCCGAGCGGCCGCTGATCAAGAGCACCCGTTCCATCAGTTCCTCCGGATCGACCCCGAGGCCCAGGCGGGACGCGAGCGCGGCCGCTTCGTCAATCAGTTCCCGGGCCAGGTCGCGCGCCTCCGGCTGCTTCGCGAAGACGCCGTTGTCGCAGTCGAGGAGCGGGCAGATGGTGTTGAACACGCAGTTGATGATCGTCTTCCGCCACGCCTCGCCCCGGATGTCGTCCCCGGTGCGAAACGGAAAATCCGGCGTGGAGATCGCGGCGATGCAGCGCCTCAGGCTGGCGGCGGTGCCACGGACGCATCCCACGGGGGAGGCGTCGACCGCCTCGAACCGGAAGCCCTGTGCCAGGCTTCCTTCGCCAGTGACGTACAGGACCGCCCGGTGGACCTCCGGGAAAAAATCCGCGCCGAACGGTTCCTCGACGCCGAGCCCGTTCTGCAGAATCACCAGCGGCGCTCCCGCCATCCTGGGGGCCAGCTCGCGGGCGAGGCGTGCGTTGAGGTGGGCCTTGGTGGCGAGCGCGACCACCCCGTCGAATGCCTCCAGCCGCGAGAGGCCGATGGTGGCCACTTCGGTATCGACGACCCGCCCGCCGAGCCGGACGAGGCAGCGGGCGGCGCGGGCCGGCTGGTCCGCGTCCGAGGTGCGGACGGCGACCGCATTCCTTCCCGCGGCGGCGAGGCAGGCGGCGAGCGGTCCCCCGACGGCCCCGCATCCGACCACGAACACCGTGTCGCTCCGGCTCATCTCCCGGTCCATCTCACTTGCCTCCCGCGATTTCGATGAACCCGCCGGTGGTGTAGGCGGCTTCATCGGACAGCAGCCACAGGATCGCGGCGGCCACTTCCTCCGGCCTGC
>CBFGTW010000071.1:0-22074 GCA_965651855.1 uncultured Verrucomicrobiales bacterium | reverse complement strand
AATCTGCGGTCATTCAAAAAACCGGAGTGGGATTTACCACAGATTACACAGATTGCACAGATTTGAGATGAGAGAGATCGGAGATTTGGAATTGACCGCAGATTACGCAGATTACGCAGATTTTAAAGATGATGTGTTCGGCACCTAATTTGGATGCGCCACGGATGGGATTGGCTGAATTTTTCCTGCATTATATGAAACTTGTTACTCGTGAAGAACTCGTCGCGGCAGGTTATGTCGACGAGGCAGTGGTTTCGGCGATGCTTGCCGAGGCGGCCGTGTTGGCGGGCCGAGGCATCGCCGACCCAAAGTACGCGCTGAAGCTGCTGCGGCGGCGGTTTGGTCCGCCGCCGCCGAAGGCCGCGTTGCGCGACGTGCCGGCGCCGGTGGCGGAGGCGATCGATGCCACGACGCCGGACGCCGTGGAGAACCTCCACGCGGTGCGTCGCCGGATGCACGCGCTGCTGCGCTCGCCGGTGATCCTGCGCGGGGCGATCCTGCCGGACGCCTGCCCGGCGGGACTTGGCGAAGCGGCCTTGCCGGTCGGCGGGGCGATCGCCGCGGCGCACGCCGTGATCCCGTCCGCGCACTCGTCGGACATCTGCTGCTCGATGGCGGCGACGTTCTACGGTTCATCCCGTACTTTGTTCGCGGAGATGGACGCGCTGGCCGGCGTCACGCGCTTCGGCCAAGGGCACCGGCCGCCGGAGGAGGTGGTGGACGATCCGGTGCACGACGCGGACGTCTGGCACAATCCGTTCCTCACCGGCCTGCGCGAGCGCGCGCGGCTGCACATGGCGGACCAAGGCGACGGCAATCACTTCTCGTTCATCGGCGAGATGGATGTCACGCCGGAGATGATCGCGGTCCTGCGCCTCACCGGACATGTGGAGCTCGCGGCAGCCTTCGCCCCGCACGCGGGCCGGACGTTGCGCGCGCTCGTCACCCATCACGGATCACGCGGCCTGGGGGCGAACGTTTTCAAACGCGGCCAGACCGCCGCGATGAAGCACACCGCCAAGCTCGCCGCCGGCATCCCGGACGACGCGGCCTGGCTCGACACCCGCAGCGGCGACGGCCCGGCGTATCTCGAAGCGCTGGAGTACGTCGCCCGCTGGACGCGCGCGAACCACCAGGCGATTCACCGGCGTTTCCTCGAATCCATCGGAGCTCAGGCGGCCGCCGAGGTGCGCAACGAGCACAACTTCGTCTGGCGGCGCGGCGACTTGTTCTATCACGGCAAGGGCGCGACGCCCGCCTGGCGCGACAACCTCGGCCGGCCGCTCGCGGGCTTGATCCCGCTGAACATGGCCGAGCCGGTGCTGTTCGTCCTCGGCGCTGACAACGAGGAATTCCTCTCCTTCGCGCCGCACGGGGCGGGCCGGAATTTCTCGCGCACCGCCATGCGCCGGCGCTTCAGCCGCGAAGCGGCGCGGGAGGAAATCGAGCGCGCCACCCGCGGACTCGACGTCCGCTGGTTCTGCGGCAAGCCGGACCTCGCGGAAACCCCGGTCGCCTACAAGAACGCCATCGAGGTGAAGGCGCAGATCGCCCGCTTCGGCCTCGCCGAAGTGATCGGCGAGATCCGCCCGCTCGGCTGCATCATGGCCGGCGAGTCCCCTTGGCGGGACCCGGCCGAAGAACTCACACCGAAACAAATCCGCCAGATCGCCCACCGCGCCGACCGCCGCAAGGCGCGCCGCGATCTGCGCGATGAAATCTGAGACTTCCCGTGAAAACCACCTCCCTGCCCTTCCGCACGCCGTCCGCCCGCCAGCTCGGGCTGTGGGTGCTGCGCGCGTTTTCCCCCGCCTTCGGCCGCGGCCGGTTCTTCGATGGCGAACATTACGCGGACTACGACATCGCCACCTTCCTCGGCCTCCCCGCCAGCGCGCTGGACGAGCCGAAGGCCGACCTGCTCCCCCGGCTCGACGCGATGCTGGCGAAGCTCGAAAACGGCCGGCCCGCCAGCCGCCTCGGACCCGTGGCCGAAGCGAATCTTTCCAAGCTCGCGAAGCTGCTCGAGCTGAACGCCACCGAAACCGCGTTGCTCGCCTATGGCGTTCGCGCCGCGGCGGAGTCCGTGCTATCCGACACCCACTACGTCCTGCGCCATCTCATCGCAGCGCAGCCGGTGCGCTATCACGCGGTGGTCCTGAAGCTCCCGCGCGCGGCCGTGGCCAAGGCGCTCGCTCCGGCGGGCCGGCTCCGGACCAGCGGCTTGATCGACCATTCCGATGGAACTTTGTCGCTGGCCTCGAAGGATCTGGCGGTGGCGCTTCTCCACCACCCGCTGGACGGCGGCGCGATCCTCCGGCAGTTCTGCACCGCCGCGCCGCCCGCGCGCCTCGCGGCGGCGGATTACCCGCACCTCCAACCCTCCCTCGGCCTGCTGGGCGACTACCTGGCCGCCGCGGTCCGGAAGCGGAAGAAGGGCGTGAACATTCTCCTCCACGGCCCGCCCGGCACGGGGAAATCCGAGCTTTCCCGGCTGCTGGGCGAGGTGGCCGGGGCGGAGGTTTTCGAGGTGGCCACCGAAGATGCGGAGGGCGTTTCGCTCGCCGCCGCCTCCCGGCTCCGGTCGCTCAACGGCGCCCAGCATCTCTTCCGCGGCCGGCGCGCGATCTTCGTCCTCGACGAGGCGGAGGACATCCTCACGCCGGCGAACGAGTCGGTCCGCAGCACCGCTGCTCGGATGAAGGGCTGGTTCAACAAGCGGCTCGAGGAAAACCGAGTGCCCGTGATCTGGATCTCGAACTCCATCGAGGATCTCGATCCCGCCTTCGCCCGGCGTTTCGACTTCATCCTGAACGTGCCGGTCCCGCCGCGCGGCCAGCGGCGGCGGATGCTTTCCGCGGTGGCCGGCTCGCTGGCCGGTGGCGCGACGCTCGACCGGCTGGCGGACTCGGAACATCTCGCGCCGGCCGTGATGGCCCGCGCCCGCGATGTGGTGCACGCCCTGGAGGGAAAACTCGCTCCGGACCGGCGGGAGGAAGCTTTCGCCCTGCTGCTCTCGAACACACTCCAAGCCCAGGGCCACGCGGACCCGCTGCGCGGCGGCGGCCGCGCGTTCGATCCAGATGTCTACGACATCGGCCACCTCAACACGGAAGCCGACCTCCGGCAAATCGCGGAAGGCCTGCGCGGGCCGGCGAGCGCCCGGCTCTGCCTCCACGGGCCCCCGGGCACCGGAAAAACCGCCTTCGCCCACTGGCTGGCGCGCGAGATCGGGCTGCCGCTGCATGCGAAAAAAGCATCCGAACTGTTCGGCCCGTACGTCGGCATGACGGAACGGCGGATCGCCCGGGCGTTTCAGGACGCCGCGTCCGACGGAGCCGTGCTGCTGCTCGACGAGGTGGACTCGTTCCTCCAGGACCGCAGCCGCGCGACCCACTCGTGGGAAGTCACGCAGATCAACGAGATGCTCACGCAGATGGAGGCCTTCCCGGCATCATGATCGCTTCGACAAACCTCATCGAGCGGCTCGATCCCGCCGGCCTGCGGCGGTTCGACATGAAGATCCGCTTCGACTACCTCGGCGGCGACCAAGTGGCCGGCCTGCTCCACTCGTGGTGCCGCCGGCTCGGACTTCCGCCGCCGTCGGACGATGCGCTCGCGCTGGCACGGAAAGCGGAGAAACTCACGCCCGGCGACTTCGCGGCGGTGGCGCGGCGGCATCGCTTCCAGCCGTTCGCCGACGCTCGCGAGTTGCTCGAAGCCGTCTGCCGCGAAACCACAACCGGCCCGCGCGGCCTGCGGGCGATCGGGTTTGGAGCATGAACTCCAATGGGCGGTGAACCGCGGAAGGCACGGAACATGCGGAACGAGTCGCAGGTCCGGGTGCATGCGCCCCTCGCCCTTTCCGTGACTTCCGTCTGTTCCGTGGTTCGCCGACCACCCTCGGATACCGAGCCAATTTTCTCAGTATTCCCGCTGCAGCAAGTGGGCGGCGATTTCGCGGAGGCGGTCGCCGGCCTCGCCGAAGGGCGTGAGCGCGTCCATCGCGGAGCGAGTCAGGCGGGCGGCCTCGCGGCGAGAGCCGTCCAGGCCCACGAGGGCGGGGAAGGTCGCCTTCGCCACCGCCTGGTCCTTGCCCGCGGTCTTGCCGAGCACCTCGGTGCTCTGGGTGACGTCGAGAATGTCGTCGATGACCTGGAACGCCAGCCCGAGGGCGTGGCCGAAGTCGGTGAGCGCGTCGAGTTTCTCGTCGGACGCGCCGGCGGCCATCGCGCCGAGGCGGAGCGAGGCGGTGAGAAGCGCCGCGGTCTTCGCCTCGTGGATGCGGACGAGATCGCGTTTGGCGAGCGCTTTCCCTTCGCCCTCGAGATCCATGACTTGGCCGCCGATGAGCCGCCGGCTGCCCGCGGCGTCGGCGAGCTCGCCGACGTATTCGCGGGCGGTGAAGCGACCGGCGGGTGGCGTGGCAGCGAGGATGGCAAAAGCCTCGGTGAGCAGGGCGTCCCCGCACAGCACGGCCATGCCTTCGCCATAAACCTTGTGGCAAGTGGCGCGGCCACGGCGGAGATCATCGTCGTCCATGCACGGCAGGTCGTCGTGGACGAGCGAATAGGTGTGCACCAACTCGACCGCGCAGGCGGGATGGATGGCATCCGCGGCGGATCCGCCGCAGGCCTCGGCGGCCGCGAGACAAAGCACGGGGCGCAGGCGCTTGCCGCCGGCGAACATGCTGTAACGCATCGCCGCGTGGATGGTGGACGGCTTCTGGCGGAGACGCGGCAACAGCCGGTGGAGCGCCTTGTCGACCTCCTTCGCGCGGGCCTTGAGATAGATGTTCAGATTCACAGACGGGGCGGCAGCTTTTGTCAGCCCACTCCGGGTGTAAAGAGAAACATTCAGCCCGCTCTAACTGATGAGATATCAACCAGCGACTCGGCGATCTGGACGGCGTTGAGCGCCGCGCCCTTGCGCACCTGGTCGCCGACCACCCAGAGGTCGAGCGCGTTGTCGAGGACGAGGTTCTTGCGGATGCGGCCGACCAAGCAGTCGTCCTTTCCGGTGGTGTCGAGCGGCACAGGGAAAACGTTCGAGGCGGGATCGTCCACGACTTTCACGCCCGGCTTTCCAGTGAAAGCGGCGCGGGCTTCATCCGGCTCGACCGGGCGCGAGAAGACCGCGGTGATCGAGACCGAGTGCGAGCGGTAGACCGGGACCCGCACGCAGGTGCAGGAGACCTTCAACTCCGGATGACCGAGAATCTTGCGGCCTTCGTTGAGCATCTTGAGTTCCTCCTTGGTGTAGCCGTTGTCGGTGAAGACATCGACTTGCGGGATGACGTTGAAGGCGATCTGGCGCGGATAGACTTTGGGCGTCACCGTCTGGCCGGCGGCGATGGCTTTCACCTGTTCCTCGAGTTCGACGATACCCTGGGCGCCGGAACCGGAGACCGCTTGGTAGCTCGACGCGATGATCGCCTCGAGACCGAAGGCCTCGTGCAGCGGGGCGAGCGCCATCAGCGAGATGATGGTGGTGCAGTTCGGGTTCGCGATGATCCCGCGCGGCGGGTTCTTCGCGGCCGCGGCGTTGATTTCCGGCACGACCAGCGGCACCTCCGGGTCCATGCGGAAGGCGGAGGAGTTGTCGATGACGATGGCTCCGGCCGCCGCGGCGGACGGGCCGAACTCCTTGGAAATCCCTCCGCCCGCGCTGAACAGGGCGATGTCCACGCCGGCGAAGGAATCGTGCGTCAGTTCCTGCACCGTCACGTTTTCGCCGCGGAACGGCACCTGTTTGCCGGCGGAACGGGCGGAGGCGAGCAAGGTGAGTTTCCCGACGGGAAAATTCCGCTGCTCGAGACAAAGACGCATCTCTTCGCCGACGGCACCCGTCGCGCCAACAATTGCCACATGGGGATGATTCATCACGGCATCCGGCTCCGCGGCCGGGGCGCGGACCTTAGCGATTCCCGCCGCCGTGGCAATCGATTCGTTGAGAAGGACGGAGCGCGGACTTCAGTCCGCCCGTGTCCCGAGGTAGGGCACGGCCTCCCCAACTCGATTTCCGATTGCCGATTGGCGGCCCGCTCACCCAGATCCGCCTGTCCGCGGTCCGGCTGCGCCGGATGAAATGGTTCGGCCCGGCGGCCCGCCCCTGTCTGAGCCCGCCAAATTTCCCGCTTTGCCAAAGTCGGGGCGCGCGCTAGCCTCCGCCCCTTTCCCGCCTCCGATCCATGAACACGGCAGAGCTTTTCGCGCAGCATGTCCTTCCCACCTACGGCCGGTTTCCGCTGACCGCGGTGCGCGGTTCGGGCTGCCGCGTGTGGGACGAGAGCGGCCGGTCGTACCTGGATTTCTGCATGGGCATCGCCGTGTGCTCGCTCGGCCACTGCCATCCGCGGGTGGTCGAGGCGGTGCGCCACCAGGCCGGCGAGTTGATGCACGTTTCCAATCTCTACCGGAACGTCCCGCAGGCCGAGCTGGCGCGGGAAATCAACGAGCACCACGTGAAGCTGCCGGGGAAAATCTTCTTCTCGAACTCCGGCGCGGAGGCGAACGACGGGCTGATCAAGGCGGCCCGGCGGTTCGGGCGGAAACGTCCCGCGGCGGACGGTTCGGCGCGCTACGAGGTGCTGACGTTCACGCAATCGTTCCACGGCCGGACGCTCGGCTCGCTGGCGGCGACCGGGCAGACGAAGATCCAGGAGGGCTTCGATCCGCTGTTGCCGGGATTCCGGCACCTGCCATTCAACGACATCGCGACCCTCGAGGCCTCGATCCGGCCGGAAACGGCGGCGATCCTCGTCGAGCCGGTGCAGGGCGAGGGCGGCGTGAACGTCGCGACCCGCGAGTTCCTGCGCGACGCGGCGGGCGTGTGCAAGAAGCACGACCTGCTGTTGTTTTTCGACGAGGTGCAGGCCGGATTCGCCCGCTGCGGCGACGCGATGGCGTGGCGAATGATCGCCCCCGAGGTGAAGCCGGACGGCATCTCCTGGGCAAAGGGCATGGGCGGCGGCGTGCCGATCGGCGCGTTCTGGCTGAGCGACCGGCCGGTCGACGACGAGGGCACCGCGCTCTCCACCCTGCTCGGCCCGGGTTCGCACGGCTCCACCTACGGCGGCAATCCGCTGGTCTGCGCCGCGGCGCTGGCCGTGCTCCAGGAAATCCGTGAGAAAGACCTGGCGGTGAACGCCCTGCTCCAGGAGGTCCGCATCCGCGAGACGATCCGCTCATGGGAACTGCCGGTCGTCACCGAAGTGCGCGGCCAGGGGCTGCTGCTCGGCGTCGGGCTCGATCCCACGATCGTCGCCGCGCCGGAAGGAAAGACGGCGGCGCTGCACGTCTGCTCGCTGCTGCTTGAAAAGGGCCTGCTCGTTCCGCCGGCCGGACCCGAGACCCTTCGCCTGCTGCCGCCGCTGAACGTGACCGACGGCGAAGTGGACGAGGCGCTCGGCACGCTCAAGGACGTGTTGTCCGGCTTCTCCCGCTGAACCGGTCCGGTTTGGCGAACCCCACCGATTGCACCCTCATGAAACACCTGCTTTCCATCGAAGAACTGTCCGCCGGGCAGATCTCCGCCCTGCTCGACAGCGCCGCCGGGCTCAAGGCGGAGCGTGGCCGCCACACGTCCCAGCCGCTTGCCGGCCAGACCTGGGCGCTGATTTTCACGAAGTCGTCCACGCGGACGCGCGCCTCGTTCGAGGTCGGCATCCACGAGCTCGGCGGCTTCGCGATGTTTCTCTCGAAAAACGAGATCCAGCTCGGCCGCGGCGAGCCGATCCGCGACACCGCGCGCGTCCTCGGCCGGATGGTCCACGGCGCGATCATCCGGACCTTCGACCAGCACGACGTCATCGAATTCGCGGCGCTATCCGGCGTCCCGACGATCAATGCGCTGACCGACGACGAGCACCCCTGCCAGATCCTGGCGGACCTGCTGACGATCCGGGAAAAGCTCGGCGGCTGGGATGGGCGGAAGATTGCCTTCGTCGGCGACGGCTTCTCGAACATGACCCGCTCTTGGATGTGGGCCGCCAAGCGCCTCGGCTTCGATTTGGCCGTGGCCTCGCCGGCCGGTTGCCAGCCACCCGCGGATTTCCTCGCCACGCTCGACGCGCCGAACGTCACCGTCACGGAGGATCCGGCGGAGGCGGTGCAGGACGCGCACGCGATCAACACCGACGTCTGGCTCTCGATGGGCCAGGAAGACCAGAAGGAAAAGGAAGAGCAATTCGCCGGCTTCGAGGTCAACGCGAAGCTGCTCGAGAAGGCGGCCCGCGGCCACATCGTCCTCCACTGCCTGCCGGCCTACCGCGGCAAGGAGATCAGCGAGGAAACGCTCGAAGCCCACGCCGGCACCATTTTCCAGCAAGCGGAAAACCGGCTCCACGCCCAAAAGGCGGTGCTGGTGGCGCTGGCGGAGAGGTGAAGAACGGGAACCACGGAAGGCACGGAAAACACAGAGTTTCGGTGTGAACCGCGAATGAACACGAATGGACGCGAATCTTATTTCTGAGATTCGCGTTCGTTCGCGGTTTCATTTTCCCTTTGAGGTTCAGGGGGCATCTGAATGAGTCGCCGAGCCCGTAGGGCTGGGCCACCCTCAGCCTCTTCCTTCCGTGCCTTCCGCGTATTCCGTGGTTTTATTTGACCACGGCCTGACACTCACTTCACCGGAGCGACCAGCTCGCTGCCGATCATCGCACGGTAGATCGGGTCGGTGTCGCGCAGCGATTCGTGGGTGCCGTCGCCGACGATCCGGCCGCGCTGGAAGGCGAGGATGCGGTCGGCGATGGTGATGGTGCTGAAGCGATGCGCGATGATGAAGGTGGTGCGACCTTTCACGAGGGCGGCGAGCGCTTCCTGGACCATCGCCTCGCTCTCGGTGTCGAGGGCGCTGGTCGCCTCGTCGAGAATCAGGATCGGCGCGTCGCGCAGGAAGGCGCGGGCGATGGCGATCCGCTGGCGCTGGCCGCCGGAGAGCAGGTCGCCGCGCTCGCCGACGGAGGTGTCGTAGCCTTCGGGATACTTGCTGATGAATTCGTCGGCATGCGCGCGGCGGGCGGCTTCGCGGACTTCCTCGTCGGTCGCGTCGAGCCGGCCGATGCGGATGTTGTCGGCGAACGAGCCGAGGAAAAGCGACGGCATCTGCGGGACGATCGCGATCTGGCTGCGGAGGTCGAATTTCGAAAACTCGCGGATGTCCGTGCCGTCGATGCGCACCGCGCCGTGTTGCGGGTCGTAGAACCGCGCGATCAGGCTGGCGAAGGTGGACTTCCCCGCGCCGCTCGGGCCGACGAGGGCGACGACCTGGCCGACGGGGATTTCCAGATCCACGTCGTTCAGCACCGGTTCCTCGCCGTAGGCAAAGGTGACCTTGTCGAACCGGATCGAACGCCGCGGCGGCGGGCAGGGCTTCGGATTCTTCGGGTCCGGCAGGCTGTCCGGCTCGTGGAGGATCACCTCGATGCGACCGATCGCGGCCTCGGCCTGGCGGAAAACCGAATGGATGGTGCCGAGCTTCTTGATCGGCTCGTAGGACATGTAGAGGGCCATGCCGAGCGCGAGGAACGCCTCGAGCGTCAGCCCCTGGCGGACGCCGAAAAAGAGCGCCGCGGAGAAGCCGACGGCCGCGACCACCTCGATCGACGGCGCGATCGCCTGGCGGTATTTCACCACCTTCATCGCCAGCATCAGGATGGTCCGGATGCGGCCGCGGAAGGTCTCGATCTGCCGGTCCTGCAGGTTGTAGGCCCGGATTTCCAAGGGTGACTGCAGGCTTTCCGCGAGCGAGGCGGTCAGGTCGCCGCCGCGGGCTTGGAGGGCCTTCGCGCGGCGGGCGAGCTTCTTGCCGGCGGTGCGGATGATCATCGCGCACAGCGGCACGCTGAGCAGCGGGATGAGGACCGCGTAGAGGCTCTTGTCCCGGCTGGCGAGGATCACGAGCGATGTGAAGGCGAAGATCAGCGTGGCCGGCTGGCGGATGAGGTCGTTGGACGACTGCGCGAGCGCCTGCCGGAGCACCTCGGTGTCGCTCATCAACCGCGCGAGCAGGTCGCCGGACTTGTTTTTCCGGAAAAAGGAAATCGGCAGTCGCTGGAGCTTGATGAACAGCTCGGTGCGGATCGACTCCACCACCCGGAACCCGGAGAAGTTGATCAGGTAGCCGTTGGCATAGGCGGCGGCGGCGCGGACCGCGAAGATCAGCGGAATCCAGAGGCAGGAATAAAACAGCAGGGTGTTCCGATCGACGGTGCCGAGCCTTTCCCGCATCCAGAGCGTGTAGGCGCTGCTGGTTTCCTTACCCGCTTCCTGGAACAGCACGGGAAACACCACGCTGCTCATCAGCGGCAGCCCCAGGCCGCTGGCGGCGGCGTAGACAATGCCTGCCAGCACGCCGGCGGCGAACTGCCACTTCACCGGCCGCAAGTGCCTGTAGTACGGGAGCAAGAATTTCACCGGCGCGGCAGCCATGCCAGCCACACCCGGCGTGGGCAAGCGCGTTTCCCGGTGCGGCCGCTCGACAAGCCGCGGCCGATGGCCGAAGAAATCCGGCGCGTGACGCGATTCTTCCGATCCGAGGCCGGGGCCGTGGTGCTGTGGGTGATCGGCGCGCTGCTCCTGGCGGCGGCGCTTTCGCCGTGGGTCTACCAAGGCGGGAAATGGCTCGGCGCGCAGGAAGGTCTGCCGGCGTTCTTCGCTTGGCTCGGCGCGGCGGCGGCGCGCTCGGAGTTTCCGCGTTTTTTCAACCGCACGTTGATGCTCAGCGCACTGCTGCTGCTGCCACTGATGCTGCGGCGCGTTCGCGCGATCCGGCGGGCGGGACCGGCGGTGGAACTCGCGCCGGTCAAGCTGCCGTGGAAATTCCGCTGGCTGCACTTCTTCACCGGCCTCGTCATCGCGGCGAGCTTGCTGTGGGCGCTCGGCGTGGCCCTCGAGGCGGGCGGGGCGTTTTTCCGCAGAGACGAGACACCGTCGTTTTCAAAGTTCCTGACGAAGGCAGTGCTGCCGGCCGTGGGCGCGTCGCTGCTCGAGGAATGGCTGTTCCGCGGCCTGCTGCTCGGCCTCTGGCTGCGCTTCGCGAAACCCGCGGCCGCGGCGCTCGGGGTTTCACTGGTCTTCGCCTTCGTGCATTTCCTCGCACCGCCGGATGGAGCGGAAATCGCGAACCCGGCGAGCCCGGGCGCGGGGTTCCTGCTGCTCGGGCGGATCCTGCTGCATTTCACCGAGCCCCAGTTTTTCGTCACGGACTTCGCCACGTTGTTTGTCGTCGGTCTGATCCTCGCCTACGCGCGGCTGCGCACCGGCGGCCTCTCCTTTTCCGTGGGCCTCCACGCCGGATGGGTGCTGGCATTCAAGGCGTTCAACTTGCTCCACAACGACGATCCCGCCAGCCCGCTCAGTCCGTGGGGCGTCGGGGAAAACCTGCGCTCCGGCGTGTTGCCGCTCGTCACCCTCGCCATCACCGGCCTGCTGTGCCATTTTGCCATCCGCCGGCTGCCGCGGTGATAGAATCGCCGCTCGCCGCGGGTTCATCTGAGCCGGCCCGAATCGCGCGATGGCAACCAGGAAACCCACCTTCATCTCGCTCTTGGCCGCGGCCTGCCTGTGCGGCGGCTGCGAGCGCCAGGCAATCGTGTTCCGCTCCGCCCCGGAAACCCCGGCGGCCGAAGAGCGGCTGTCGTTCAACACCCACATCCAGCCGATCCTCTCGGAATACTGCTACCACTGCCACGGGCCGGACGCGGGGACGCGCGCCCCGGAAGACGAGCCGCTGCGGCTCGACCGCGAGCAATTCGCCTTCGAACCGCGGGACAACGGCAAGCCGGTCATCGTCAAGGGCGACCCGGAAAACTCGCTGCTCATCCGCCTGATCAAGGCGGAGGACCGCCGCGACATCATGCCGCCGCCGGAGTCGCACAAAGAACTCACGCCGGACCAGATCGCGCTCCTCGAACGCTGGGTGGCCGAAGGCGCGGAATACGAGGAACACTGGGCATTCGTCGCACCCGAGCGGCCGGAAGTTCCCGCCAGTGGCGAAAACTGGGCGCGCAATCCGATCGACGCCTTCATCCACGCGGAACTCGCCGAACATGATCTTTCTCCCTCGCCCGAGGAAGATCCGCGCGCTCTGGCACGACGCGCCGCGCTGGATGTCACCGGCCTGCTTCCCGATCCGGCCGACGTCGAGGCCTTCGCCGAAAACCCGAGCGACGAGGCCTACGACGCCTTCCTCGAAAAGCTCTTCGCCACGCCCGCCTACGCCGAGCACCGCACGCGCCACTGGCTCGACTACGCCCGCTACGCGGACACCCACGGCCTGCATTTCGACAATGTCCGCGCGATCTGGCCGTACCGCGACTACGTCATCCGCTCGTTCGCGGAGAACAAGCCGTTCGATCAATTCGTCCGCGAGCAGCTCGCCGGCGACCAGCTCGCGGCGGACGGCGCCGACCCGTGGATCGCCACCGGCTACATCCGCTGCAACGTCACGACCAACGAAGGCGGAACGATTCCGGAAGAGATCCACTCGGACAAGACGCGCGACCGTGTGGAGGCCTTCGGCTCGGCCTTCCTCGGCCTGACCGTCGGCTGCGCGGCCTGCCACGACCACAAGTTCGATCCAATCTCGCAGCGCGACTTCTACACCCTCGCCGCCTTTTTCAACAACACCGCCGAGGCTTCCTGGGACAGCAACGTCGCCGATCCCGCGCCGGTCCTGCGGCTCCCGGATGACGCCGAAAGGCGCGCTGAACTCGACGCGCAGGTCGGCCGGCGGGGAAAGGCGGCGCAGGAACTCGCGGCGATGCGGGATACCGCGGCGGAGCGTTTCAAGGCCTGGCTCGCGGAAGGCAACGCGCCGCGCGCCGTTCCCGATGACGCGCTCGAGATCCGCCTCCGGCTCGACGAAGGCACGGGCGAGATCGTGAAAAACTCCGCGCACGGGGCGAAATCCGCGAGCTTCACCGCCGATACCAACCCGATCCTCTGGAACGAAAGCGTCTGGCTGTGGCCGGCGATGCGGCTCGATCTGGCGGGAAAACTCCCCCTCCCCGGCGAAGGCGACTTCGAAGCGGACGAGGCATTCTCCGTCGGCCTCTGGACGCGGCTGCGCCAAACAACCGGCGGCGCGAACAGCGGCAACGGCGCGCTCCTCGCGAAAATGGGCGGCCCGCAGGACGTCGCCCACCGCGGCTGGGACCTGTTCATCGACGGCGACAAGCTCGTCGTCCACATCATCCACCAGTGGCCGGAGCGGGCGATCCGCGTGGAAACACCGGGCATTCCCCGCGGCCAGTGGGTCCATGTCGGCGTCTCATACGATGGGTCCGCGAAGGCGGAGGGCGTGAAACTTTTCGTCAATGGCGAGAGCCGGCCGGTGACGGTCACCCACGACTCGCTCGAGCCCGGCCAGACGATCCGCAACGATTTCACGCTCCAGCTCGGCCGGCGGAACGACGACAATCTGCTGCGCGAGACAGCCTACCAGGACCTGCGAATCTACCGCCGGAAGCTCAAGCCACAAGAGGCCGCGCGGCTCCCGTTCGAAGACCCGGCCGCGGAGATTCTCGCGGCGGAACCCGATGTAGGCGCTTGGTCTCCGGTGCAGTAATTCGTCGCACTCGAGCGTTTTTACCTCGGTCAAACGGACGTCGACGCGCATCGCCTGCGCGAGGAAATCGCTGACGCGGACCGGCGCATCGCCGAGCTCGGAAAAGACGCGCCGGCCACTTTGGTCGCGCTGGAAAAGAACGAGCCCGCGCACGCCTGGATCCTGGATCGCGGCGTCTATTCCGCGCGAAAGGAGCTGGTCCACCCGCAGGTTCCGGAGTTCTTGCCACAACTTGGAAAAGACATGCCGTCGCGCCTCGATCTGGCCGAGTGGCTCATCTCCGCGGACAACCCGCTCTTCGCCCGCGTCACCGTCAATCGCGCTTGGCAGGAAGTCTTCGGCACCGGACTGGTGGAAACCTCGGAGGATTTCGGCATCATGGGCACGCGGCCGTCGCATCCGGAGCTGCTCGATTGGCTGGCGGTCGAATTCCGCGAGTCCGGCTGGGACATGAAGCGGCTCTACAAGCTGCTGCTCACCTCGGCCACCTACCGGCAGTCGCAGCGCGTGACGGAGGACCGCCTCGCCGCGGACCCCGCGAACCGCCTGCTTTCCCGCGGACCGCGGTTCCGCATGGACGCCGAGGTTCTCCGCGACACCGCCCTGCAGGCGTCCGGCCTGCTCGCCGCGAAAATCGGCGGCCCGCCAGTGAAGCCGTATCAGCCGGAAGGCGTCTGGGAAGCGGTCTCGATGCCGGAATCGAACACGCTCCACTACCAGCAGGACAGCGGCGAGGCGCTCTACCGGCGCTCGCTCTACACCTTCTGGAAACGCTTCGCGCCACCGCCGTCGATGGAAACCTTCGACGCCCCGGCCCGCGAGGTCGTCTGCATCCGCCGCGCCCGCACCAACACGCCACTCCAGGCGCTCGTCTCGATGAACGACCCGCAGTTCGTGGAAGCCGCGCGCAAGCTCGCTGAGCGGACGATCCTCCACGCCAGCCACCCCGACGAGCGCCTCGACTTCCTCGCCGCGACGCTCCTTTCCCGTCCGCTGCTGGAAAGCGAACGCGCCACCCTCAACGCCAGCCTGACGAAATACGCGGCGCACTTCTCCGGGAACGAACCCGACGCCAGGGACCTCCTCACCACCGGCGAAGCCCCGGCCAATGCCGACCTTGATCCTGTCGAAACCGCCATCTGGACGATGGTGGCCAACCAGTTCCTCAATCTCGACGAAACCCTGAACAAATAGACCGCCTGATTCGCGTCCATTCGCGTTTGGGTCCCCAGCCATGAAACATCTCTGTTCCGACCACTGCGGCGAGGGGCCGTCCGTGCTGGACATGCCCGTCCCGGATTCGCTCAAGGCCGAGTGGCTGGCGCTCGCCACGCGTCGCCAGTTCCTCTCCCGCGCGGGGAAATCGCTCGCCTGGGCCGGCCTCGCCAGCTTGTTCGGTCGCGCGACCTTCGGCAGCGCGCAGGCTTCGCCGGAGTCGGTGCTGCTGCCGCACTTCGCGCCGAAGGCCAAGCGCGCGATCTATCTCTACATGGCCGGCGCGCCCTCGCAGTTCGAGACGTGGGATTACAAACCGGGCCTCGCGGAGAGATATGACGAAGACTTGCCGGAGTCGGTCCGCGGCGGGCAGGTGCTCACCGGCATGACGGCCTCGCAGTCGCGGTTTCCGGTGGCACCGTCGTTCTTCAAGTTCCAGCAACATGGCGAGGCCGGCCACTGGGTGAGCGAGTTGTTTCCGCACACCGCGAAGGTCGCGGACGAGCTGGCGATCATGCGCTCGCTGCACACCGAGGCGATCAACCACGAGCCGGCGATCCTTTTGGCGAATTCCGGCAACATGGTGCCCGGCAAGCCCTCGATCGGCTCGTGGATCTCCTACGGCCTCGGCTCGATGAACGAGGACCTGCCGACCTTCGTCGTGCTCACCTCGAAGCTGCCGTTGTTCCAGAACATCCAGGCGCTCTCGTCGCGGCTATGGTCCGCCGGCTTCCTCTCGCCCGAGCACGCCGGCGTGGCGCTGCGCTCCGGCGGCGATCCGGTGATCCACCTTTCCAACCCGAAGGGCGTGCCGCGCGAACTGCGCCGGGCGATGATCGACGGCGTCAACGAAATGAACCGCCAGCTCCACGAGCGCATCGGGGATCCGGAGACGAACGCCCGCATTTCCCAATATGAAATGGCCTTCCGCATGCAGGCCTCGGTGCCGGAATTGACCGATCTCTCGAACGAGCCCGAATCCATCTGGCAGATGTACGGGCCGAAGGCGAAGGAACCGGGAACCTACGCCTACAACTGCCTGCTCGCCCGCCGCATGGCCGAGCGCGGCGTGCGTTTCACCCAGATCTTCCACCGCGGCTGGGACACGCACGGCGACCTGCCGAACCGCATGAAAATCCTCTGCGAGGACATCGACCAGCCGACCGCCGCCTTGATCGCCGATCTCCGCCAGCGCGGTTTGCTGGACGACACGCTGGTCGTCTGGGGCGGCGAGTTCGGCCGCACCGTCTATTCGCAGGGCGGCCTGGCGCGCGACAACTACGGCCGCGACCACCATCCGCGCTGCTTCTCGATGTGGATGGCCGGCGGCGGCGTCAAAGCCGGAACGGTCTATGGACAAACCGACGATTATTCCTACAACATCGTGAAGGACCCCATGCACGTCCGGGACCTCAACGCCACGATCCTGCACCTGCTTGGGGTCGACCACGAGCGGCTGACCTTCAAATTCCAAGGTCTCGACCAGCGGCTCACCGGCGTCGAGCCGGCGCGCGTGGTGAAAGAACTCCTCGCCTGACCGACCGACTCCCATGAAACGACTTCTCGCCTTTTGCCTTCTCGCCTCGCCGCTCCACGCCGCACCCGAACCGCTTTTCGATGGCAAGAGCCTCGATGGCTGGCGCGTTCAGGATGCCGATTACTGGTCCGCCGAAGACGGCGTGCTGAAGGGGGAAAGTGACGAGAGAAAACAAAACTCGATCCTCTGGACGAAGGAGGAATTCGAGGATTTCACCCTCGAGTTCGATTTCCGCTTCTCCGGCGACATCGATTCCGGGGTCTTCCTCCGCCACGAGGCGGACCAGATCCAGATCGGCGTTTCCCGCTCGCTGCGGCGCGACGTCACCGGCTCGCCGTACATCGCCCCGCTCGGCCGTTACCCGGTGGAAGCCGAGGGCGCGGAGCTGAAGGACGGCGACTGGAATCACATGAAAATCACCGCCCGCGGCCCGAGATATGTCGTGGAGATCAACGGCAAGGAAGTGCTCGACTACACTTCGGACACCGCGAAGGAAAAGGGCCCGATCGGGCTGCAAGTGCACGCGGGCGTGGTGATGAAGATCGAGTTCCGCGACGTGAAGGTCGAAAAAGTGGCAAGTGCCGAGTGATCGGCGGAAGCCGGGATAGTGGAGGCGCGCAACGCGAGGGTCTCTTCATTTTTCACTCATCATTCATCACTTTGCATTCGTGGCCGCACCTCCCAACCCATTCCTCTACCGTTCAAACATCACCCCGCATGGAAATCCGCCAACGCGACGAACAAGAGCCGTTCACCACGAAGGACGGCTCGACGATCCGGAGTTTGCTGGACCGCGCGAACGCGCCGGTGATGAACCAGAGTCTGGCGGAGGCAACGGTGCCCGCCGGCGGCGCCACGCAGCGCCACTACCACCGGGCGAGCGAGGAGTTTTACTACATCCTCGGGGGCCGCGGATTGATGGAGATCGATGGCGAAACGGCCGAGGTTTCGCCCGGCGACGCGATCCTCATTCCCGCCGGCGCCTGGCACCAGATCCGCGCGGAGGAAACGCTGCGATTCCTCTGCTGCTGCGCGCCGCCCTACGCACACGAGGACACGTATTTCGAGTGAAACTCAGCCGCGCATCACGGTGACGACCGCGATGCGCCGGACGCCGGCCTTGCGCAGGACCTTCGCGCAGGCGTCGACGGTCGAGCCGGTGGTGAAGACGTCGTCCACGAGGATGGCTCCCGGCGGTTTGGCGCCGGCGAGTTTCCGTCCAACGCGCGTGAGGGCGAAGGCGCCGCGCAGGTTCTCGAGGCGCTGGACGCGGGTGAGCGCGGTCTGGGTTTCGGTGCGCCGGATGCGGGCGAGAGCCATGACGACGGGCAAGCCGGTCAGCCGCGAGAGCGGGCGCGCGATTTCCGCCGCTTGGTTGAAATGCCGTGACCGCAGCCGCGAGCGGTGCAGCGGCACCGGGACGAGCGGCCACCCTTCGTCTAGCGCCGCCGCGAGGCGTGTGTCGTCGAAGGCGCTGCGGGCGAGCCGCCCGAGCTCCGGCGCGAGGTGGAGCTGGCGGCCGTATTTCAGCCGGTGGATCAGCTCACGGAGATGGCCGTCACGCCGCATCGCGGGCCGCGCGAATTCAAAGGAAAATTTGAGCGTCGAGCAGTTCGGGCAGTCGAAGGTCCCGTCGATCGCGCCGTCGAAGGGCTCGCCGCAGGCGGTGCAGAACGGCGCTCTCAGGCGGGGCAGGTCCTCGTCACACGCACCGCAGAGCGCGCGGTCGCCGGGCAGCGGCTCGCGACAGATGGCGCACTCGGCCGGGTAGAGCAGGTCCAGCAGCCGCGCGGCCAGGTGCTGCCAGGACGAGGCCCTCATTTCGCCGCGGCGTCCCGGGCGCGGTTGAGGGTGAGGAACCAGACGAGCACGCCGGTGAAGACGATGCAGGTGAGCGGGATCAACCCGCTCCAAAGCGTGGGTCCGGCCAACGACGCGGCGAAGCGGTCGGCGCGCTCGAGCGGCACGGCCACGGCCCGGAATGCCTCGTCCGCGAAAATCCAGCCGGCGTGCAAGCCCACCGGAAGCCAGAGCGATGCCGTCCGCCAGCGCGCGCAGCCGAGAATCGCACCGAGACCGAGCCACGGCAGCGCCGTGGAGGCCGCGAAAACCGGGTCGCCCAGCCGCGCGAAAACGAGCGCCAGCATCCGGAATCCGGCGTTTCCCGCCTCCGCGTCGGGCACCGACAGTCCTTCCGGCACGGCGAGCAGGCGGACGCCGGCGAACAAGACCGCCGCCAGCGAAATGGCCGCGGCAGGGCGCGTCGCGCGCAGGAAAATCCCGAGGACGACGCCGCGGAACAGCACTTCCTGCAGCACCGCCAGCCCGAGCGCGATGACAAAGGCCGTGGCGAGTTGCTCGTTCGACGGTCCCGGTGCGTCCCTCCACGCGAACGATCCCGCCTTGAGCAACGCCACACCCAACAGGCCGAACAAGCCGGCGGCCAGCAGGAAGCCCGTCGCCGCCTGCAGCGGCCCGAGCGGGTGGCGCCCGAGGGGCTGGCCGGAATCCGGAAGAGCCGCCGCCCGCGGCAATCGCAGCGACCACGGCGACTCTCCGCCGGGCCTGCGCTCGCCGCGGCCGTTCCCCAGCCAAGCCATCCACGGAAAGAACAAGGCGGCCGCCGCGATCAGCAGCGCCGCTTGGAAGTAGGCGGGAAATGCCGCGTCGCGGCAAATGTCCGCGAGCCGGTCCACCCAGCCGGCCGTCACCCGCCCGCCCGCCACGTCCGCCAGCGCCTTCCCGGCGTTGAACAACCGGGGCGCGAGCCACGCGCCCAGACAGACCGCGCCCGCAGCGTAGAGCCAGGTTTTCCACACATCGCGTTGGGCCGCGCCAGACACGCGCGAAATCTGCCAGCCGGCGCCGGGAAATGAAAGCCCGCGCTGCATTTCCGGCTGGCCGGCCGATCCCCCACCCGCGAGTTTCCCGGCATGGAGACGCACGAGTGGCGGGAACGCACCGACGACGGCTTGCGCTACTACCGCGCCAGCTACCACGCCGGCCGGTGGTCGTTCGCCACCACCCTGAAGTCGGATCCCGATTGGGAAAGGATCGAGACCGAGCAGGTTCCCGAGGAAATGTGGCGGGCCTTGCGGGACGTGCTCTGGCGGAAATACCAGCGCAAGCGCCTGCCATGGGAGCGCATCGCCGCGATCGACAAGCTCCTCGGCGACGAGCCCGCGGAGAGCTGAGCGCTCAGGGCATCTCGCGCTCGATGGAAACCGGCGCGCCCAGCAGGTCCGCCAGCCGCGTCCGCAGGGAAGCTTCCACGGTTTCCAGCATGCCGCTGCGAGCGGCCTCCTGCTGCATCTGCGCCCGCAGCTCGCGCAGCAGCCGCGCGCGATCCTCGGGCTGCACCTTGTTGAACAGGCCGTCCTCCTCGTTGAGGATGTCGAAGTCGATCAACTCCACCGAGAGAATCTCGGCGCGCGGGAACTTCGCCACCCCGCGTCCGCGATCCATGCCGAGCGAAACCCCCGGCTCGAGCCGGTAGCCGGCCTTCACGCGATAGTCGCCGCGGATGATCAATTTCTTGGTCCCCGTCGGGAGGTAGCGGAGGATAAAGCCCTCATTTTCAAAGGCGCGCGTGGCGCTCATCCGCATCTCGAGCAGCGAGAGCTCGGCGATCTCCGACGTTCCGGAAATCTCCGCCCGACCCTCCACGATCGTCGTTTCCGAGCCGGTGACGACCGCCAGCACCTTGTCGAGCCCCCGCTCGATGCTGGCCTGCGTCCCGGACACCGCGCCGCGGATCTGCCCCGCCACGAACCACATCCCCGCCAGCAATGCGGCGAGCGTCACCACCCACCGCACCGTCCGCCACATTTCCACGCGATCGGGCATCGGCCGGACTGATACGACGGATCGCGCCCAGGTCTAGCGCGGCTTCGTCGTCGCCCCGGGCGTGGAAAACTGGCGTCCGCTCCCGGATTCCCAAGCGTTCTTCAGGCTGCTGTAGAGCGCGTCGAGCTGCTGCTCGCTCAGGACGCGGTATTCGATGGTGCCGGCGTGCGTGGTGTCCGGGTATTTTTTCACCACCATGTCCTGCAAGTGCATGCCCTTGCCGCGCGCGCCGCGGTCGATCAGCTCGCGACCGCGGTCGATCAGCCGCTCGGCCGAGGTTTCCGGCGATGCGGAGGCGATCGAGCTGACGAAATAAAACCGCGTCAGGGCGCGGCCGACGGTGTCCACCGTCACCTCGTCCACGATCATGGCGCCATCGAGGATGTACTTGTGCCGGCTCACCGAGGCGATGCGGTCGAGCGCGACCATGTAATGCCCGCCCTCGATGCTCGCCTGCCAGAAGCCGCGTGGGCCGGTTTCGTCTTTCGTTTCCTCCTCTTCGTCCTGTTCCTCCTCTTGCGGATCCGGTCCTGGCGGCACTTCTTGCGCGCAGAGCGGCGAAATCCCGAGCGCGACGGGAAACAGCAACAGCATCACGGCTTTCATCGTGGACAGGCTGGCAATTCCGCGCCGCTTTGGCCAGCCCGGGGGCGGTTCGTTCGGATATCTTAAACATTGTCATCCCCCCGCCTCGGGTCCATGTTCCGCCATGGTCCGCTTCCGCCCGAACGTGGCAGCGCTGATGGTCAAGCCCGAGGGGCAGCTGCTCATCTGCGAGCGCTGGACCATCCCCGGGGCGTGGCAATTTCCCCAAGGCGGCGTGGACCCCGGAGAGACGCTCGAGGAGGCCTTGGCCCGCGAAGTGCAGGAGGAAATCGGGCTCAAGCGCGAGCACTACGAGGTGGCCGGCTCCCGCAACGGCTACCGCTACCTCTACCCCGAGAAGGTTCGCCTGAAGAAGGTCCGCAAGCACGGCAGCCACGGCCAGGAGCAGACCTACTTCCTCTGCCACCTCAAGCCCGGCGCCCCGCCGATCGACGTGAACCAGAAGCCCCGCGAATTCCGCGCCTACCGGTGGATCGAGCCCGAGGAATTCGACCTCGACTGGCTCCCCGAGTTCAAGCGCGACGTCTACCGCCAAGTGATGCGGGATTTCTTCGGGGTGGAGCTTTGATCGCCCTCCGTCTCCGCGCTCGGCGGAACGGCTGCTTGCCCCTCCGATGAGAGTCGGGTAGTCATGCCATTCTCATGAAAACGCTTGTCCCGATCCTCATTGCTTCCCTTGTCGTCACACAAGCAAACGCGGAGGAGCCGCCGGCCGACGGACGTGACCGGATCGCGGAACAACGCGACGCAATGAACAACATGCGCCAGCTCTTCCTCGCCTTGTTCGAGTTCGACGTGAAGTGGGGCAGTTATCCGGATGATGACACCGCCATCATGCTGAAGGATTCCACCGGAACCAAGGTCCCGCTCAAGGGAAACTCCGCGAACGTCTATTTCCGGCAGTTGCTGGTGTCCGACCTGGTGAAAAGCGAGCGGATCTTCCAGATCGGTGAGATCACGGCGGACGATGCCGCGCTCTTGGGCAAGGGCGAGTGCCAGTTCGCCTATGTCAAAGGCCTGAACAGCGCCGGATCCTCGGCGACTCCTGTCGTTTTCGCGCCCATGGTGCCCGGGCAGTTGAAGTTCGACCCCAAGGTCCTCGACGGCCGGGCAATCATGCTCCGGCTGGATGGCTCCGCCAGCTCCCACCCCATCAATGCCGACGGCGAGGTGCTGATCGACGGGAGGAGCTTGTTCGACCCCGAGCAGCCGTTCTGGCGCGGCAAGCGTCCCCAGGTGGCGCTGCCGGAATGACGATTGAGGCGCAAGCAGCCGTCAACTTGAAGGCGACCTGACGACAGGTC
>CBFGTW010000070.1:0-22082 GCA_965651855.1 uncultured Verrucomicrobiales bacterium | reverse complement strand
GGCGACGAAGTCACCGTCCTGCCCTCCGGCTTCAACACCCGCATCAAGGCGATCCACGCCGACGGAGGCCACGTCCAGGAAGCCTTCGCCCCGCAGTCCGTCTGCCTCACGCTCACCGACGAGATCGACATCTCGCGCGGCGACATGCTGGTCAAAGCCAACAACCCGCCGAAGGTCGAGCAGGACATCGAAGCGATGATCTGCTGGTTCTCCCCGCGCCCGATGCCGCCGCGCGCCAAGCTCGTCCTGCGCCACACCACGCTGGAAACCAAGGCCGTCATCCAGGAAGTGCGCTACCACGTCGACATCAACACCCTCCACAAGATCGAGGGCGTCGACAGCTTCGCGATGAACGACATCGGCCGCATCCGCCTCCGCACCGCCGCGCCGCTCCTCCACGACTCCTACCGCCGCAACCGCATCACCGGCTCCTTCATCCTCATCGACCCCGGCACCAACGAAACCGTCGCCGGCGGGATGATCGTTTGACGCTTCGCTCGAAGCACGAATCAAATCCTAAACGAAGAGGGCTTCGCGCGGATTCCTCATCCACGATCTCGCATCCGCCATCCCAAATCTCCCTTGGCGACCTTGGCGTCTTGGCGGTGAATCTCTCTTCCACTTCACGCTCGGCACTTCGGGAAGAAAGCACGAATCTTAAAGGACGAAATCCTAAACGAAGAGAGCTTCGCGCGCCTCGACCTTCCGACTCCTCCTCCTTTCTTCCTTCGACGTTCGATGTTGGACGTTCGATGTTGGACGCTCGATGTTCAAAGCTCCCCATCCCAAATCTCCCTTGGCGACCTCGGCGTCTTGGTGGTTCGGCTCCTTATCGAGATCCATGCGGGCCCGTCGCTTTGTGAACGGTGAGTGCTCGGTCAGCCCCCGCGGCATCGGCGACGTCGAGACGAACTCGTCCAGGTCGGGCCGTTTTGCTTGGATAACGCTTCAATCGTTTTGATCATGCGACAAGCGAGAATTGGATAGGCAGGGCTCTCTCAAGGTTTTTTGATAAATGAAAGCAGTTATTCTGGCAGGTGGACTTGGGACGCGGCTGAGCGAAGAAACGTCATTGAAGCCCAAGCCCATGGTGGAAATCGGCGGAAGGCCGATCCTGTGGCACATTCTGAAAATCTACAGTGCACATGGAATCAATGATTTTGTGATTTGTGCCGGCTACAAAGGATATGTGATCAAGGAGTATTTCGCAAATTACTTCCTTCACATGTCAGACGTTACCTTCGACATGGCCTCGAACTCCATGGAGGTGCACCGCAAGCACGCCGAGCCATGGCGGGTCACGATCGTGGACACGGGTGATGGCACGATGACCGGCGGACGCTTGGGACGTGTGGCCGATTATCTGGACGACGAATCCTTCTGCTTCACCTACGGCGACGGGGTGGGGGACGTGGATATCTCGCGATCGATCGAGTTTCACAAAGAACACGGGCGGCAAGCGACACTCACCGCCGTGAAGCCACCGGGCCGTTACGGTGCGCTCGTTCTTGATGAGCAAGACGCGATCGGGCACTTTCAGGAGAAGCCGGAGGGAGACGGATCCTGGATCAACGGAGGATTCTTCGTGTTGCAGCCCTCCGTTCTGAGCCGGATTTCCAGCGATGCGACAATCTGGGAGCGCGAGCCGCTCGAGGGGCTCGCCGCCGACAGCCAACTGATGGCTTTCAAACATCAAGGTTTCTGGCGTCCGATGGACACGTTGCGCGACAAGATCCAGCTCGAGGAGATGTGGGAATCCGGAACCGCGCCTTGGAAGATCTGGTAGCGGCGACGTGGTTTGACTGCATCACCTGGGCCAGGAATCCAGCTTATGTCATTTCTCCGAAAGATATTTGACGGCAAGAGGGTGTTCCTCACCGGGCACACCGGCTTCAAGGGCAGTTGGTTAGCCGAGTGGCTGGTCGACATGGGGGCCGAAGTCCACGGTTACGCGCTCGACCCGCAGCCGCACGAGCGGCTTTTCGACCAACTGGGGCTCGGGCCACGGCTCGCGGCCGATCATCGTGCGGATCTTGGTGACCGCCGCCGACTGGGGACGGCGCTGGCGGAGGCGTGTCCGGACTTCGTTTTTCATCTGGCGGCGCAACCGCTCGTGCGGCTGTCGTATGACATTCCGGTCGAGACCTTCGCTACCAATGTCATGGGAACAGCCCACCTCCTGGAGGCGATCCGCGGACTGGGGGGCGGGTGCACCGTCGTCGCCGTCACGACCGACAAATGCTACGAGAACCGTGAGTGGCTGCACGCATATCGGGAGGAGGATGCCATGGGCGGGCACGATCCGTACAGCGCATCCAAAGGGGCCGCTGAATTGGTGATTTCGTCCTACCGGCGATCGTTTTTTTCGCCATCAAGCTCCGTTCGCCTGGCGAGCGCGCGCGCGGGCAACGTCATTGGGGGCGGCGATTGGGCAATGGACCGGATTGTCCCCGACTGCATCCGGGCGGTCCGTGCCGGCGAGCCGATACCGGTGCGGAACAAGGTCGCCACCCGTCCTTGGCAACACGTTCTCGAGCCGCTGGGAGGTTACCTTCATCTGGCGGCATCGTTGGCGACGGCGTCCAGCAAGGAAGTCGCGCCCTTGGCTTCAGCCTTTAACTTCGGGCCTGGCCTCACCAGCAACCGGACGGTCTGCGAGCTCGTCCGGGAACTCCTCGGACACACCGGTGGCAAATGGATCGATGCGAGCGATCCCATGGCCGTGCACGAGGCCTCGAAGCTGAACCTCGCCGTGGACAAGGCGTTTCACCTCCTCGATTGGCAGCCGGTCTGGGATTTCTCCACGACCGTGGCAAAAACCGCCGATTGGTACCTGAGGGCCGAGACGAACGACGTCCACAGCTTCACTCTCCGGCAGATCGCCGACTACGAAGCGGACGCCCGTGGCCGGGGCATCCCGTGGGCACTTTGAGCCGATCGCATATCAAACAGAATCCATGTCTCCTCTCGAACTGAAAGCCGAGATCCTGCGGCTGACCCGCGAATACTCGCGCGTCGCCCACGCCGCCAACCGTCCGGGCAACGACCCTCTCCACGCTCCGTTCGCGCCTGGAGAAACCACGGTGCCCTATGCGGGCCGGGTGTTTGACGAGGACGAAGTGGAGGCTGCCGTTTCCGCCACCCTCGACTTCTGGCTCACGCTCGGCGCGGAGGGGGAGGCCATGGAGCGGGAGCTGGCCGAGTTCCTGGGGGTGAAGCACACGTTGCTGGTGAATTCCGGATCATCCGCCAACTTGGTCGCCTTCTCCGCTCTCACCACCCACAAGCTTCCGGAGCACAAACGCATCCGTCCTGGCGACGAGGTCATCACGGTCGCGGCCGGGTTCCCCACCACCGTCGCACCGATCATCCAAGCGGGTGCGGTGCCGGTGTTCATCGATGCTCTGCCGCTGACCGGGAACGCCGACTGCTCGCTGCTCGAGGCCGCCTTTGCCCCCGGCAAAACGAAGGCCGTGATGATGGCCCACGCCTTGGGAAACCCGTTCGAACTCGTCACCGTCCTTGAATTCTGCAAGCGCCACGATCTCTGGCTCATTGAGGACAACTGTGACGCGCTGGGCTGCACCTATTCCCTGCCGGTGGAGATGGCACGCGAGCTTGGGCTCGACCACCTGATCAAACTTGCGGAGAAGCCGGATCGCCAGGAGCCATTCCCGAGTATCGAAGCCGGGATTCTCACGGCCTACACCGGGACTTTCGGCGATCTGTCGACGCAGTCGTTTTATCCGCCCCATCACCTGACCATGGGAGAGGGAGGAGCGGTGAATATCATCCGTCGCGCGCCGCTCAAGACGTATGCTGAGAGCTTCCGCGACTGGGGTCGGGACTGCTGGTGCCCGTCCGGCAAGGACAACACGTGCAACAAGCGGTTCCAGTGGCAACTCGGCGAGCTTCCCGAGGGCTATGACCACAAGTACATCTACAGCCATCTCGGCTTCAACCTGAAGCCACTCGACCCGCAGGCGGCCATCGGTCGCGTGCAGATCCGCCGGCTGCCTGACTTCATCGAAGCCCGGAAGCGCAATTGGCAGCATCTCCGTCTGGGGCTGCACGGGCTCGAGGAGTTCATCGACTTCGCCCTGCCGACGCACGCGACCGGATGGTCTCCGGACAGAGGTTTCACGTGGGATGGGTCCGGCTGCCGGACGGAATGTTCCTGGTTCGGGTTCAAGATGACCCTCAAGGAGAACGCGCCCTTCACCCGCACCGATCTGGCACGACATCTCGAAGCCAAGCGGATCGGCAATCGCATGCTGTTCGGCGGAAACCTCGTTCGCCAACCGGCCTTCGTGCAGCTCCGGCGCGACGACCCGAACGCGATGCGCGTCGCCACCGAGCTCCCGGGAGCGGATCGAATCATGAACCACACGATTTTCCTGGGCACCTATCCCGGCCTCACGCCGGAAATGATCGATTACATGATCGAGGTGATCCGATCGTTTGTCGCTGAAAAGGCGGCGGTCGCAGCGCGCTGACAACTCCTTCGGGTGCGGAAATGGAACTGGTCGCCGAGCCGCTGCCGGGTGTGAAAATCCTGAAGCCCTTCGTCTTCGAAGATGCGCGGGGCACTTTCGTGAAGCCGTTTCATGAAGGACAGCTAGCCTCCCATGGCATTTCGATGATTGTTCGGGAGGAGTTCTTCTCCACGTCGGCGGCCGGGGTGTTGCGGGGCATGCATTTCCAAGTGCCTCCGCATGCTCACGGGAAGCTTGTGTATTGCATCGCCGGCTGCGTCACGGACGTGGTCCTGGATCTCCGGAGGGAATCGCCGACCTATGGCAGGTTCGCCGCCTTCGAGCTCTCCAGCTCGAATCGACACTTGGTTCATATCCCCGCTGGATTTGCCCACGGGTTCTTCAGCCGGGAAGACGGGTCCTGCCTCATCTACAAAACGGATGCGGTCCATATGCCGGCGGCCGATCGGGGGCTGCGATGGGACAGCTTTGGCTTCGAGTGGCCGACTGACGGCACCGTGCCGGTCATCAGCGCGCGCGATCTCGCCCACCCGGGGTTCAGCTCGTTCCACAGCCCATTCTGACAATGCGGATCTTCCTCACGGGCGGGACGGGATTCATCGGCTCGCACTTCGTCAATCAAGCGCATGCCGCCGGCCATGAAGTCCTCGCGCTGAGACGTTCGCCGGATTCGAAGCCCCGGATCCCGCTTGAGCGTGAGCCGGTTTGGGTCGACGCGGCGATGGCGGAGGTCTCGGGAAATGATTTGCGGGCTTGTGAGGCGGTTGTGCACCTCGCCGCGCACTCTGCCAACGTCCCGTACGACACACTCGAGCGGTGCTTGGAGATGAACGTCCTCGCACCCCTCGGGTTGTTCCGGAAGGCCGTCTCGGCCGGCATCCGACGTTTTATCGTAGCCGGCTCTTGTTTCGAGTATGGGCGGGCCGGCGAGCGCTATGAGAGCATCCCGCCCGATGCGCCGTTGGAGCCGACCGCCAGTTATCCGGCCTCAAAAGCGGCGGCGTCCGTCGCCTTCCATGCCTTGGCGTGCGAGGAGAACCTGGAACTCCTGATTCTCCGGATCTTTCAGGTTTACGGCGAGGGTGAGCTGGAGAGCCGCTTTTGGCCATCGTTGCGGCGAGCGGCACTTGCAGGCGAAGATCTCCCGATGTCGGCGGGCGAGCAGGTCCGCGACTTTATACCGGTCGGAGACGTTGCTTCCGCCTTCGTGAAGGCGCTGTCGCGCGACGATCTGCGCGAAGGCGCGCCGCGGATCGAGAATCTTGGCAGCGGGCGTCCGCAGCGGCTGATCGATTTCGCGCGGGCGGAATGGACCCGATTTGAAGCCGAGGGAAGGTTGCTTCCGGGTAAAATTCCGATGAGGCCGAACGAAGTGGAACGGTTTGTTCCCATGATGCCCGCGCCTGCAGAAGATTGAAACCGGTAGGATCCCGGCGTTCCCACATGTCCCGAGGCAACATTGGAAGGTGGATCGGCCCGCCGGCATGGGCTCTTCTTGATCAAGCATGCTTCGCTGCTTCGAACTTCGCCCTGGGCATCTTGCTCGGCCGTTGGCTTGGTCCGGAAACCTACGGTGCGTTCGCGATCGCGTTCACCGTGTTTTTGTTCGTAGGGGTGCTTCACAGCGGCCTGATCACCGAGCCAATGCTGGTTTTCGGCGCCGGCAAATACGCGCAGTGCCAAGTACCCTATCTTTCGGAATTGTCCCGATTGCACTGGACGTGGGGATGGGCGGCTTCTGCCGGAATGGCCTTGTGCGGGTTCGGCCTGTTTGCCGCCACGACGTCGGCCGGGGCACTGCTCGTGCTGGCCGTGGTGGCAGGCCCAATGCTCTACCTCTGGACGTGGCGGCGCGCCTGTTACCTTCCCGCAAAACCCCGTTTTGCCGCGGAAGGCGGGCTCCTCTACATTCTGGTGGTGTTGGGGTGCATCTGGTTGTTGCGGATGTCCGGCACGCTCTCGGCCGCCACTGGCTTGGTGACGATGGGCCTCGCGAGCTTGGCGGCGGCATTGCTGGTGGGATGGCGACTGACGCGCTCCAAGGAGTTGTCGAACGGCCACCCGCCTCACAGGCAGGAGATTTTGCAGAACCACATGCGATACGGACGATGGGCCGTCTTGACCGGCGTGCTGGGCTGGGTTCCGGGGAATATTTCGTTACTGGTCTTGCCGATTTGGGGAGGAACCGCAGCATCGGGAGAACTTCGAGCCGCTGCGAATCTGGTCTTGCCTGTCCAGCAGTTGCTCGCGGCGGCGGGACCTTTGATGTTGCCTCTGCTCGTCCGGGTCCGGAGCGAAGCTGATTTTCCGCGCCGGGTCCTCTTGCTTGGGGCCGCCTTCACGTTGGCTCCTGCAATCTGGGCGGCGTTGCTCGGTCTTGTGGGTCCGCAGGTCTCGACATGGCTTTATGACGGACAGTTCGATCTTCCGCGTGAAGTGCTAGTGATCCTCGGGCTGCAGGCGGCCGTCTCAGGCGGTGTTCTGGTGCTGGCTACAGGCCTCCGTGCGCTTGAACTACCCCGGATCGCGTTCCGAGGCTATGCCACTTCTTGCGCCGTCTCAGTTGGTGTGGCAATTCCAATGACCCTCACGCTCGGCGTCCGGGGAGCTGCTGTCGGAGCATTGGCCGCGGCTGTCGCGAATGCCGCTGTCATGCTGCCTTCGTTCCGCGGCGCGGTCGCAAGACGGCAACGCGCCATGCCCTGTTGACATGTCACCCGCGCTCTCGATCTGCATCCCGGTGTTCAATGGAGTCCACTTCGTCCGTGAAGCGGTGGAGAGTGCGTTGGCCCAGACCTATGAGCCACTTGAGGTGCTGGTGTTTGACAATGTGTCCACAGACGGGACGACAGACATCCTCGCGGGCATCGAGGATGCACGGCTGAAAGTGCAGCTGTCGACCGAGCACGTAAGTATGGCGGCCAACTGGAATCGCGCCGCGGCTGCGGCCGCTCACGACCACGTTCTGATGCTGTCCGCCGACGATCGATTGCTGCCCGGGGCCGCTGAACGTCTCATGGAGCCGTTCCGACATCCTGCTGCAACTCCCGATCTGGTGTTCGGGATCGCCGTGCACGAGCCGACTGGGGGGAGGCGCGACGCGGGCCAGCCCGGCACCCGCTGGCAGCCGGGGCCCCTCAACGATCCCGAGCGGTTCGTGGTGGAGAACGCCCTGCCGATCAATGTCAATGCGACGGTTTTTCGTCGCGAGTGGTTGAAGATGGCGGAGGATGTCGGCGTCGTCTGCGATCTCGATCTCTTCATTCGGCTGGCACGAGCGGGTCGTGTCTTCCATGCCCTTGCGGCGCCGGTCACGGAATATCGGGAGCACGGCGAGGCACTCTCGGCGGATCGGGAAAGGATGTGGAGGGAGTCACTCGAGGTCTACAGGCGGCACTCCTTGGGAAACCCCCGGCAGAATCTGTACAGGCGTCGGATCTTCCTCACCGTGGTTTGGCTTGTCGCCTTCCTCGCCGCCAGAGGTGAACGGGAGAAGATTCCCGCCTATCTGGAGCGTTGCCGCGCCAGTCTTGGACCTGCCCGCCGGGTGTTCCTGTGGTGGATCTCCCACGTTCCCGGCACCTTCCGTATACTTGCCGCTCTCCGCCAGCTGCGTTTCCCTGCCACAGCCACATCGTGATCCGGATGCAGGATCGATCGCAGGCAGACATTCTCCCCGGCGGGCGACAGGAGGGTTGGTGGGTGCTGCCTTCGAGCCGTCGACCGAGAATCCTGATGCCCGTCGAGCCGGCCGCATGGCCGGCAGGGCTCCAGCTTGCCGGACAGTCGCCGCGCGCTTGGCTGCTGCCTGTGTGGCTGCGGTATCTTCGAGCGTCCGGCCGACGTCCCGATACCTGGGAGGAGAAGTCGCTTTCCATGCTCGATTGCCTGTTGGCCGGCTTCTCGGACCGCCGGCCGTTCCGCTACGCGATCTACGTCGGCACGCCGAGTGTTTACGCGAAGGACACCATCCAATGCCAGGATTCCAGAGGAAGGGTCATCGGCTATACCAAGATCCCGCGTGGGCCAGCTGCTCCGGAGTCGATTGCCCGGGAACTGGCCACCTTGGAGATGCTCGCCTCCAGGATCTCCGACGAAACATTCTTCCCCACCGTGTTGGCGCGCTCCGGCGGCTTGGTTCTGCAAAGTGCCCCGCCTGCCAGGGAAGCGGGCAAGCCGGTTGCCCACGCCGCGAGCATCCTCGCTCTTCTGGAAAAATCCTTTGGGACGAGCCTTGCTTGGAGCGCCTCTCCCGTGCGCTCGACTCTCCATCGCCATTTGGAAGTGGTCGCCTCGGCCTCGCACCCATGGGCGCGGCCGCTCGCATGTGCCATTGAATACCTGGAGGAGGCAGCCGGGCGGCGGCAACTGCCGCATGTCCTCACCCACGGAGACTTCGTCCCTTGGAATCTCCGGGGGCGGTTTGCTTTCGATTGGGAGTGGGCGCAGGAGGGGCTCGCCGGGCACGACGCCCTGCACTTTGTCTGGTTCCGGGCCATCTCGGGTCGATTTCCCGTGACGCCGGGCGGGCTGCTCCGGCACTGGTCGCGCAGCTCGGGAGAGCTTGGAAAACGCGCCAACCCGGCCCTTGATCCGTTTCTCTGCATTTCGTACCTGACATCCCGCCTCGCCTTCTACGCTGCGAGCGCTCTTGACAACGGGGACGAGCCGGCCCGGTTTCGCTTCCTGCGTCACTTCCACCACCTCTTGAATACCTGGCCCCGATCCCATCCCCGCGGGGCCTGATCCGACCAACGCATGCACAATAAAATCATCGTCTTCACGATCATTGCGATCGCCTTGGTCTTTTCCCTCTTCGTCGCGGTGGACATCGCCGCCGCTGACTACGAGCAGCTTGGGATTTACGCCGCCGCTGGCATCGCGATCTACTTCTTCCTGAACGGCTGGAGAAACGTCTGGTGGTTCGCGGCGCTCCTCATTTTCTCTGGCGTCGTCTTCTATCACGGATTTGTCATCGAGGCTGACCACCTCTTCGTGCTGATGATCGTCCTCGCCTCCGCGATGAGCCTCGTCACCCGCTCGACGATGCCCCTGCCGCAGCCGATGCGGGCAGCGGGTTCGCGCAGCACCTTGATCATCCTGGGCGCACTGCTGTTGTACGGCGCGGGACATTTCATGGTCAACATGGCGGTGCCGTACGATCCGACCCGCTACAGCCTCAAGACGACCAGCAAGGCGTATTTCGAGGGTTTCGCCTCCATGGCTGCCTTCTTCTGGCTTCTCGGAGGAAACTACGGATTCCGCCTCCGGCCGAATTGGAGCCGGGTGCTGATCTGGATCATCTTTCTTTCGCTGGCCGGGAATGTCGCTGCCCGAGGTTACATGTACCTCATGGGCTTCCAAGCCGCCGACGGGCTTTCCACCGGTGGTTTGGACGACTACTTTCTCTACGTTCCGGTGATCAACATGCAGGCGGGCATCTATACGCTTCGCAACATCACCCCGATCGCCTTCGCCATCCTCATGATGACTCTTACGGCACCCGGATGGTGGCGCTCCAGCGGGAACGTCATCCGGTTCCTCGTCCTGACCTCTCTCGGTCTTTGCTTGGTTGGCGCCGTGTTCTCCGGCGGACGCGCCACGCTCCTGTTCTGCATCGCCATCGCGGCCGGAGTCGCTCTCGTGAGGCGCAGGATACTGGCTCTCGCGGCGATGGCAGTGTTTGCCGCCGCGGTGATTGGCGCCGCCAACCTCTTTTCCCACGAAATCAACAACAAGGCTCCCTACTACATCGCCCGTTCGCTCCAGCTGGTCATGCTGGAAAAAGGCGAGGCTTACGCTTCGATCGAAGACTCCCAGGACCATCGCACTGCAGCAATCGAGGAGGCGATTAAGGAATGGAAGAAAGATAACCGGACCTTGATTTTTGGGCGATCTGTTTTTTCCATCACTTTCCAAGAGGCCCTGATTATGCGAAATCGGGGACTCGATGGATTCGTGGACAACGCAATGCGTTCCGGGCGTACTCACAACCTTGTTACCGACCTCCTGTTGCAGTATGGCGTTGTTGGCTTGGTTCTCTACTGTATGGCCTACGTGGCAGTCATTCGGTATGTTTGGAAAATGCACAGGAATGTCTCGCTTGAGCATGCATTTTCCGGCGCTTTGGCGGGCGCGCTCAAGATATATCTGCCGATGATGTTCGTGTACCAACTTCTTGGAGGGACATTCATGCCGATGACGGCGGCCTTGCTTGTTGGATTGATCCGCGCGGATCTGGTGTTGCATCCGGTAGGGGCTAGAAAGGAGGCGGCGGGAAGTGCTAAGAGCGCCGCGGTAGATTCGCCCGAAGGACGTACGGGGCTCTTGGGGACACCCGTGCGGAGTTGAACGTGGTATTCTGTCTCCCAGATCACTTTTGATGGGGTGGGCTCGATGCGTATCATGGATGCTTTCCGCATCACCGTTGTGATTCCCGCGTTCAATTGTGAGGGATACATCAGAGAGGCCATGGGGAGCGTCTGTCGCCAGTCCGTGGACGGGTTTGAGATCGTTGTGGTGGATGACGGCTCGCGCGACGGAACGTTGGGTATCCTGAAGGAGATGGGGTCGGGCCATGCGATGAGAATCCTTACCCAATCGAACCAAGGCCCGGCCGCTGCGATGAATGCGGGGATCGGCGCTGCGAGCGGAGATTGGATCGTGGTCATGCACGGCGACGACGTGATGAAGCCGGATCGGCTCAAGGTGCTGGCTGAAGCGATGGAATCCGTGCCCGCCGACGTGGGAATCATCTCCGCGGCGGTCGAGTTGGTTTCGGAGGACGGACGTTCTCTCGGACGGGCGAGGCCGGAGTTGCCCAGGAATCCGTTCTACCTGGGCGATGACGACACGAATTTCATCGTCGGGGGCTTGTATCATACGGCCCTCCGGAGGTCGATGCTCGAGCAGGTCGGAGGCTATGATGCCTCCTGTCGCCTGAACGAGGACGTGGAATTGTACAATCGCTGCGTCGAGGCCGGCTACGGCGTCCTGGTTTTGGACGAGTGCCTGATGGAATACCGGATCCACGGGGGAGCGGCATCGTCAGCGGCGGCGAGGAGGCTGCTAGAGCACTGGCGCTTCTTGAAGCTCTGCATCAGGTCGAGGCGCGGTGGCCGGCCGATCCCGGGCTGGGAAGAGTATCTTGAGATGCAACGACAGCGGCCGCTCCTGTCCCGCATGAACGTGTGGCGCAAGGACAGTGCGAAGATCTACTACCGCCGGGCGGCGAGTGCGCTGAGTTCCCGGAGCTGGCTGGACTTGGGTCTCTGCTCGGTGGCATCAGTCGCCCTGCAACCGGGCTATTTCCTGAGCAAGTGGAGAAGCCGCAGGCGATAGAAGCCAAGGGGCTCCGGGTGGCGACGGCCGCCGAAGTGGCGGCGGCGTTTGATCGCTCGGGAGCGGACTGGGCGGTGCTCCATGGGGCGGAGAACTATCCGGCCTGCGTCGGACGTGACTTGGATATCTTGGTTCCTCGCGCGGGGCTGGAGGAACTTGGGAGTGAAGTGGAAGAGGCTTTCCGCCGGAGCGGGTGGCGGACCTCCAGGATCCGGCGTCCTTGGTCGGTGCATCAGATCATTGCGAGCAGCCCGGCGGCCGCGGCAATGATCGGCTTCCAAGTCGACCTCCTGGCCTACCAGACCTGGCGGGGGATTCCGCTCGTGGCGGGGCCTCCCGATGAGCGAAGTTGCGAGCGGCGGGAGGGGCTGAGATACGATCCGTGGGGCGGGTTCGTGAAAAGGATTCTGATCCAGTCGCTGGCTGGAAATTGGGAGAAACTGGCCGCCCGAAAGGAGGAGTGGAGTCTTGGCGAGTGGGAGGCAGCGGCGGTTCAGGTCGGCCTGTGTCGCTTGGCGGGAGAAGCCGTGGCGAGCGGCTTCTTGGCTGCATTGGAGAGCCGGGATGCGACACGGCTTCGACGTGAGGCGGAGAGGCTTGGTGCGTGCATTTTACGGCGGGCTGCCCGGCGGCCGCTTTCGTGGTTCCGCGAGGGGGTCAGGTATGGGCGGGACAAAGTGGCGGAGCAACTGCTGTGGCGGTGGCGGGCCCCCGTGGTCGCGTTGCGCCATGAAAATGGCGCCCGTGAAGCGGCCATGGATTGCGCGCGTCGGGTGCAGGAACTGATGCGGGAGCGGCTGGTGTTTCCCTCGGTCAGGGTGGTGGAAGCCGAGGTTCTGGACATGAGGGCGAGGCATCGACTGCGACGCGATTCGGCGGCGTGCGCATTGTCGCTGCTGGTTCATCCCAAGGAAAAAGAACTCGTTAGGGGCAAACATGTCATCGCCTTGGACGTCGCTGGCGAGACCGGGGAGGCGTTGTCCGAGGCCGGAAGCGGGCGATCGAAGCCGCTCGAACTGGCGGCTGCCGCCGACTGGCTGTGCGAACGGGTGATGGGAAAGCATCACGAGTTGATCGCCGCCGCGGAGGGCCGGCGGTAGTTTCCGTCTACGATGAGAGTGCTTTTGTCAGCGTTCGCCTGCGAGCCGGGCCGCGGATCCGAGCAGGAGGTGGGCTGGAAGTGGGCGGTGGAGCTGGCGCGGTCCGGGGAACTGGAGCGCGTCGTGGTCCTGACCCAAGAACGCAACCGCGAAGGGATCGAGCGGTGGATCCAACGTCCGGAGTTCGCCGACTTGCCACTGGAGTTCCACTATTTCCAGTTCCCGGCGTGGATCCACCGGCTCAAGAGCCGCCATGACTTCCTTACGATGCCGTATTATGCGGCCTGGCAGGTCCTGGCGCTGCGGCGGGCCCGGGTTTTGCACCGCGAACAGCCTTTTGATTTGGTGCACCATCTGACGTTCGCGACCTTCCGTATCCCGGTTTGGATGAAGCATCTCGGCATCCCGGTGGTAATGGGACCGGTGGGGGGAGCTGAAACGGCTCCGTGGAAGCTTTTGAAGCATCGGGCCAGACCTGGCGTGTTCCTTCGGGAGGCGTTGCGGAACATCCTAACGGGTGCCGGCGAGTGGACTCAGCGGGCGTTTCCTCCGCTGTGCCGCGGATGGGGAATCTGCTTGGCGTCCACGCCCCGGATGCGCGCGATCTTCGAAAAGCTCGGCCAGCCGGTGGCGCTGCTTCCGACGGTGGGCGTCGACCTGGATCCTGCCTCCCTTCCCGAGCGGAGGGAGGATCGCCCGGCGCGGCGGTTTCTTTTTGTCGGGCGCCTCCATTTCTTGAAAGGCTTGCAGCTGCTGCTCGACGCGATGAAGCGGGTCGAGGTGCCGGGAATCACCCTGACCATCGTGGGGGATGGGGCGGAGCTGGAGCCACTGAAGGCGCAGGCGGCGGCTCTGGGCATCGACGGGCAGGTCCGGTTTCTCGGCCGGATCGCACGTGAGGATCTGAAGGCGATCTACCGCGAGCACGACGTTTTGTGCGCGCCGAGTCTCTACGAAAGTGGGGGGCTGGCGGCATTGGAGGGAATGGAAAACGGACTCCCGGCGATTGTCCTGGACGTGGGCGGGCACTCGGTTTCGGTAGCACCTGGTTGCGGAACGAAGGTCGGGGTCGGCGCTGGCGCGGAAGTCGTCATCGACGAACTCGCTCAGGCGATCACCCGTTATGCCACGGACGGGCGGTTGCTGCAGGAGCATTCGCTCGCGGCGAAACAGCGGGTGCGCGAGGCCTATGCGTGGGAGGTGAAGACCCGCGCCATGCTGGAAGTTTACCGAGGCGTCCTCGACCGGAAGCGCTCGACGAACGAGATTGCCCATGCTCTCGCCTGACTTCGTTTCGGCCGTGCCCGACGCGTCCGCTGCCCTGCCGCCGGTGCGAATTTCCGGCGCTTGGCTGCGCCACGAACGGGCGGGCATCGCCCGCTCGCCGACCAGCGACTGGGATATCGCGGTACGCGATGCCGGGGCTGCCGGCCGTGAGTTGGAAGCTGCCGCCGGGGTCCCCGACCTGCGGGTCGAGCACCAGTACGTGGTCCTGCGCTACTACCCGTGGGGCGAGGTGGATATGCTGCCGACCTTCGAGTGGAATGGCATCGAGTATCTGGAGAAAGAGCGCTTCTGGTCCCGGGTCGTGACGGGGGACGATGGACTGCTCCGTCCTTGTCTGGCGCACGACGCGATCGTTTGCTGGATGTCTCAAGTTCTTTCAGGCGGCACCTATCGCGAGAAATACGACCCCCTCCTCGAGGCGGCCTGGGCCCAGGACGGTCCTGAGTTCCGCGCGTGTCTGGAGTCAGCCTTCGGCCGAAGTTGGGCGGATCTCCTCGGGCGGTGGCTGGATCAGGGAATCCCGGGCGAAGCGGCGGGGGTGGCAGGGGCCCTGAGAAAGGCGTTGTCGTTTCGGGCGCTGCGTGTTGCCCCGGGGGAGACGATCTGGCGCCAAGCGCGCCACTGGTGGACGGAGCTGAGACTCCACTGGCGGCCGCCGTTCCCGTGGGTCGCGGTGCTCGGTCCGGATGGCAGCGGCAAATCCTCGGTCATCGACGGGGTGCGCCGGATGCTGGCGGCGAGGCGACTTGGAGTCGAGATGCTCCATTGGCGGCCGCAGACGTTCTGGAAGTCGCCCGAGGCTCCGGGCGGAATCGTGACCAATCCCCATGGCAAGCCGCCTCGGGGTTTGTGGGTCTCCTCGCTCAAGCTGATGGCTCTGGGGGCGGAATGGTGGATCGCCCATCTCGGCCGCTTGCGGCATATCCGAGCCAAGCGGGCGATCCTATTGTCCGACCGCTACTTCGCCGACCTCCTGGCCGACCCGCGTCGCTATCGCTACGGCGGCCCGAGATCTTGGGCACGACGGGCGTTTCGCTGTTTTCCCCAGCCCGATCGCGTGATTTTGCTGCTGGCGGATGCCGCGACAATCTATTCCAGAAAGCAGGAAGTGGAGTTCGCGGAGCTGGAGCGGCAGCTGGCGGCGTATCGAGAACTCGCCGCGGAACTCGGCGAGCGTGCCCTGATCGTCGATGCGGGCAAGCCGTTGGACGCCGTGGTCCGCGATGTATGCGAAGAAGTGCTTCTGACGTGTCGGCAGCGCACGAAGCCGCTTCCGGATGCCCGGGCCGGGAACGTCCCACCCCTCCTGCCGGCGCCTGTTGCGGCGGCCGGTCCAACCGCTCCTCCCGAACGCGTCGTTCCGGAGCGGAAGGGTCTCTCGCTGCGGGTCCTCGTCTCCGCCTACGCCTGCAGCCCCTCGCGTGGCGCGGAAGCTAACGTGGCCTGGAACCTCGTCCGGGAGCTTTCCCAACGCCACGACGTGTGGGTGTTGACGCGCGAGAACAATCGAGCCGCCATCGAATCATCCAAGGCCGGCTGGGTCGCGGAGGTGCATTGGGAGTATCTGGATCCGCCCCGCGGCCTCACGTTCTGGCGCCAAGGGCAGCATGGGCTTTATCCATTTTATATCTGGTGGCAGTTGTTGGCGAGGAGCCGGGCGAGAGCGCTAATGAAGCGGATGCGGTTCGATGTCGCGCACCACGTGACCTTTGGAACATATCTGGTTCCCAGTCCGCTGGCGGATTTGGGCGTCCCGCTCGTGTTCGGTCCGGTGGGAGGGGGAGAAAAGACCCCGCCGGGATTGACTCGCGGCTACAGGCTGCGCGGCCGCTGGGAAGAAGGAGTGCGGAACCTGGGGCACCATCTGGTCGAACGCTCCCGCCTGCTCCGCCACTGGTACCACGCCGCAGCCTGGACGCTCGCAGCGACTCCTGTCACCGCGGAAACCCTTTCCGCCATGGGAGTCCAGCGGCTGTCGCTCTTGCCCCAGTCCGCGTTCGGCGACGATGAGGTCGAGCGCTACATCCGGGACCATTCAGGCAACGGCATGAAAGCGCGGGGCAGGAGTGGGCCGCTGCACTTGGTGACGGCGAGTCGGCTCGTCCACTGGAAGGCGATCGATCTTGCGCTCGAGGCGGTGGCAGAGGCCCGGGCTCGGGGAGTCGATGTGACCCTGACCGTTCTCCAAGAGGGACCCGAGCGACCTCGATTGATCCGGATGGCGCGTCGCTTGGGGCTGGCCGACGTGGTCGCTTTTCCTGGCAGGCTGCCGGGCCTCCGGGATGTTTTCGAGGTCATGGCGGGCGCCGACGGACTCCTGCATCCGGCGCTTCACGAGGCGTTCGGCCAAGCATGCCTCGAAGCCTTGGCGCTGGGGATTCCCGTCATCTGCTTGGATTGGGGAGGTCCGGGCATGATTGTCGAAGAAGGATGCGGATACAAAGTCAAGCCGCACGATCCGGGGCAGACCGTTCTCGCCTTGGCAGAGGCCATCGCCAGTCTGGCGGCCGATGTTTCTTCGGGTCGGGATTTCAAGACTCCCTGTCAGGCACGTGCGGCGTCGTTCCGCTGGAGCGATTTCGCAGGCGAGATCGAGGCGATTTATCGCAGTGTCTCGGGCGATGGTGAGGCTCGCCGCGCCGGCCGTTGATCTCCGTTGCCCTCAGGGGACCGCGCCTATTGCCGGGCGTCGCCGTCAAGCGCGTTCGCCAGTGCCGGCAGATGCGCCTTGTCGCTGAAGCGCTCCAAAAAGATGCTCCTCAGCCGCGCCGGATCGTCCCTCCCGATAGCCTCTTCGAGAGCGCGCGCGAGATCCTCGGGATCGCCGGCGCGGGCGACGGGAAGACCGGCTCCGGCCATGATCTCCGGCAGCATCCGCCAGTCCGAGGTGACCGCCGAAATGCCGAAAGCGAGCGCCTCCACCGCGACCAAGCCAAAGCTCTCCGCGGGGTAGCGGGTGGGAAAACAGAGGCAGTCGCCGCTTTCGAGGAAGCGCCGCTTTTCCTCTCCGCCGACGAATCCCAGATGCTCGATCCATCCAGGATGGAGGCCGTGCTCGGCGGTCAGATGTTGGCGTGTTTCATCAAAAACCTTCCGGTCGTCGCTGGACGGAAATTCGCCGGCGATGCGGAGGACCGGGACGAGCGTGGATCCATCGTCGCGCAGGCGGCGGGCGAGTCGGGCGGTGCCCTCCATCGCGTCGAGCAACCCCTTCTCGGCGGTGCAGTGCCCGAGGAAGCGGATTTCGAAAGTCGCCGAAGATCCGCCGCGCAACGCCTGCCTGAGGGCCTTGATGCGAACTTCCCTCCGCGCCAGCAACCGCTCGTCGAAATCCGGACAGGGATCCGCGATCCCGTTGCCCACGACAACCACCGACTCCGGAGAGAAGACTGCGACGTCGCGTCTCCCCCACTCGGTGAGCACGATCGAGCGTTGGTGACCTCCCAACAGGAGGCGATTCAAGATGGCGGCGAGTCTGTTTTTCAGACCGCCGCTTTTTCTTGCCCGCTCGGTCCACTCACCCAGCCCGACGGCGTGCCAATGGAACACGACTCGGGGGAAGAACGGCCGGCAAAGCGCGAGCACGATCCAATCCCGCACCATCGCCGAAGCCTTCGGGGGAGCCGGAATGTAGTAGAGGGTGCGGGCTCCATGACGGAATCGGACGGCGATAGCCCGAAGGGCGAAACGGACGGCGCGCAGGCCTTTGCCCAAGCCGCGGCCACCGATTTCCTCCATGGAATTCGAGAAGCGCGCGTCCACGTGGTGGATCTCGAATTCCCCGAACTCCCCGCTGCGGAGGCCGTCGAGCATCAGCCGCACCATGGCGCTCTGGCCGTGATGGGGCGGCGGGACGTGGGCGAAGACGACCAGTTTCACGGGCACGACTTCAGACGAAGCGACGGTAGGCGTCGAGGAGCGTCGCAGCCGTCTTGTTCCAGGTGAACTCGGTCGCGATCAGCTCGCGCGCCTGATCCGCCATCCGCGCGCGTTGTCCCGCGGTCGTCTCGGCGAGGCGCTCGATTGCCCCGGCAAGTGGCTCCGGCTCCGTGGAGGTGACAAATCCCGCGTCAGCCCGTTCCGTCAGCCGGCCGGGATCCGCGGCCTCGGAAAGCAAGCACGGCACACCCACCGCCAGCGCTTCCAGGACGGAAAACGGAATGCCCGCCTCCCAGCGCGAGGGATGAACGAAAAACCCCGCCGCGGCCATGAGGTGGAACTTGCCGTCTCCCGTGACCGGGCCACAGAAGGTCACCGCATCTCCAAGGCCCAGCTCCGAGACCCGTTGTCGCAGCCGTTCGAGCGAGCCCTTCCAGTCGGGGCCGGCGAGCGCGAGATGCAGGCGGGGGTGCCGTCGGCGGGCCTCCGCGAACGCGTCCACGAGCAGATCCAAGCCCTTCTGGCCGATGTCGAGCCGGCCGAGGAACAACGCGACATCCTTTTCCCGCAGTTCCGGAAACCGCTGCAATGCGATCTCCGGATCGACGGGCCGGGGCAGGTCGCGCGCCTCGAAACCGTTCGGCGCGACGACGATCGGTCGGTGAACGCCGTAGGCGATGATGTCGTCCTTGTCGGCGATGGCGTGGACAAAGGCGGCCCTGTTGAACAGTGGCGCGTCGAACAGGAGCTTGTAGGGCACCTTCAGCAGCGGCCGGCGCCGGAGCAGGCGCGGGGAGAGATTGCCGTGGGCGGTGATGGCGTAAGGGACCCGGAGCCGCCGCGCGAGGCGGGCGAGGGGTATGTTCGACAGCTGATAGGGGCAGTGCAGGTGGATGAAATCCGGGCGCCATTGCTCGGCTGCCTGAGAAAGCTGGTGCCGGACGATAAAGGGATTCGTCATGGGAGCGAAGTTCCGTACATCCACGCCCGGGACGGGTCGGATCGACTTCTCACTGATGCAGAAGATTCCGATCTCCCCGCCGGCCTCCGCTTCAGCACGGGCAAGGAAATACACCGTTTTGTCCACGCCATTCGAACTATCCAAGCTGCATCTGCCTTGGACGAAATGGAGGATTCTCATAGGGATGCGGTGTGTCCGGACGGGGGAGATTTTAAGAGACCACGGGGCACCCGCAAGCTGCATCGCCGGCTTCTTCTGGCTCCGTCCACAGAGGGCGCTGGTTTGATCGGACCGCGTTGTGGTGCCTCCTTCGCCACAATCCACGGGATTTTTCTTGCCCCGATCTCGCGTTGAATCAACGTGTCCACCGTTCGATATGATGAGCGGTTTTGGTTCTTTGAATATCATCTTGGTCCTCGGTGTTCTGACGGCAATTGGGTGTGCGGAAGCGCCCTCTCACGGTGGCATTGATTCGGGCGGAGGAAGCGGCTTGATCGGCGGGTGTGTGGCGGTTTCAACCATCGGCTCGGTCTTCTGCCCTGAGCTTCCGGGAGGGATTGGGGGGGCGACCGGCCTTGGAGCCATTCTGAATCACCGCAGTCCGGTTCCAGCGGATCGCGATGGCGACGGATTGCCGGACGTCTGGGAGCTGAGGTATGGCCTGGACCCCGACGAACCGAATGGCGGAACGGATACGGACGGTGACGGACTGTCGGATTATGATGAATTCCTGGCGGGGACGGATCCCAAGGATTCATCATCCCTGCTCCGGCCGTTTTTCCAAGCCGGAGGGACTGTGCGACACATCGAGTTTCACTCCGTTCCCGGACGAATCTATCGAATCTGGTCCACGTTAAACCTTGCTCCGGGCTCGTGGGAGCTTCGATGGATCGGGACCGGAAGCGGAAGGCCGTTCCATTGGGAGGACCGGAGCGACGGGCCGATGCAATTCTACAAAACCACAGTGACTCCTTATCGATGAAACACTTTTTCATTGCGATTGCAGCCCTGCTCCCGCTCGCGAGGGCGGAAGCCGTGCCCGAACTCATCAATTACCAAGGCCGTTTCTTCAATGAAGACGGCATGGAGTTCAATGGGACAAAGGATTTCGAAGTCACTCTCCACACGGACGCCACGGAGGGTGTGGAAGTTTATGCAGAAGCGATTCCGGAAGTCGTGGTGGCCAACGGCATTTACCAGTTTCACTTCGGCCGCGACGGGTCCAGCCGGATGGCAGTGACGGAAGTGGTTGGATTCACGTCGGGCGAGTCGTCCGAATTCGCGGCGGTTTTGTCGCAGCCGCCGATTGCAGGAACGTTGGAAGTCTCGGATGGAGTCGAGAGCTGGTCCGAAGGGGCTGGTGGGGAGGCGGCCTTCACCGTGTCGAGCCAAGGAGCGGAAGGACGGGAAATAACAATCGCCTATGCCTCCGTTCCCCCTGGCGGGCGCGAACTCAAGGCAAACTATGGGACGGACTCGCCGGGCATTGGAGCCGCGCTTTCCTCGGGAAGCGAGCTTTGGCTGGAACTCACGGTCGACGGACTTGTTCAGACGCCGCGGCAGCGGATTCTGGCGGTGCCTTACGCACTCCAGGCAGGCTCCGCCGAGAAGGCGGTGCGCGCACAGAATCTTGAAATGGCCGTGGACAGCGAGGGACGTCCCGTCCTAGGCGCGGTGGCGAGTGACTCCGGCTCTGGGGAAGTGGTCGCCTTGCCGGGGAATTCGGGCACGCTCGTCTTCGGCGATGGGCGAGGATTGGATTCGGCCGCATTCCGGGCGGTGCTGGGCGTTGAGCCCGAAGCCACCGTCAACGTCCGTTCGCACGGCGCGACTGGTGACGGTGTCACGGACGATACTCCGGCAATCCAAGCCGCAATCGACGCCGCTGAGACTGGCAATCGCTCGGTTTACTTTCCCGACGGTGTCTACCGCATCACCGCCGAGCTGGTCGTTTCCCGGAGCGGCACGATGCTGATTGGCGAAAACCGCGAGTTTACAATGATCCGGCAGGACAACCCGCAGGCGAACGGGATTTCCATCAAACTTGGGCCAAATGCTGGCAGGTGGGGCCTCCAGACGCGGCGCATCACCATCAGGGACCTGAACCTCTACGGTCCCGGTGCGGCGGAAAGCACGGGCCGCGCGATCAACATCGACGGCACGCAAACCTTGGTGGGTCAGGCGGTCGAATTGTATGGTATCACAATTCGCGGATGGGGGATGGGGCTCTACAACCGGCGGTGCGATCAGACGACTTTGCGGGACTGCATCATCGCCTACAACGGCACCGGTATCGACTACGACACGTCCGCCCACTCCTTGGTGCTGATCAATACGGGAATCGCGCGCCAGACGGTGGAAGGAATCGTGGCGCGTGCGGGTTCTGGGAACGTGATCATCGGCGGTGACTACGGGAATCAGCCGAGAGACATCCGTGTGGTCGGTCCGCAGCCGCTCACAATCATCGGCTCCAACCACGAGAGCTGCATCGGGGGGACCGAGTTCATTTTGATCGAGAACAATGCGCGTCTCACGATGATCGGAACTTGGTTCCTCCGCGGCCACGGCTTGGATGTCCCGGCGGTTAGATTGACGGGGGTTTCGCTGCTCAACGTGCAAGGATTGTCGGCGGGTGGGTCGTTCAGTCGCCTGATCCAGAAGGACTCCATGATGGCGACCGTCGTCGGTTTGACGGGGCTTCCGCTCGGTTCCACCCCCACCCAGTTGCAGACGGTGGACGGAGACCGTGCGGCCGTCGTGCCCTGGCCCACCATCCGGGATGACTCCCACCTTGCGGGTGCGGCCTTCCCGGGCACCCGCGGACAAATGTACAGCGTGATTTCCCGCAGTGGTGCAAGCGACCGGCTGGTTTGGCACGGCCGCCGCGGGGACGGCAGCTACGTCGCGCACCGCTTGGACGGAAGAGCCCAATCCGGAGACAACGGCGACATCAAGACGCTGCGCGGCCTTGCGTCGGGTGACGTTTCGGCCCCCGCGGTGGCAGCAGCCTCATCTCCC
>CBFGTW010000069.1:0-22137 GCA_965651855.1 uncultured Verrucomicrobiales bacterium | reverse complement strand
AAAAACGTTTCGGCGACTCCACCGGAACGCTGCGGAAGATTTGAGAAGCGGTGAGCCAGAAGCCAGAGATCGGCTGCTTGCTCCGGAGGGACGATTTCCGAACCACCCGGGGTGCGTGGCGAGAATGCTTGGGCCTTTCTCCGGTTAGCGGTCCGCCCCCAACGGTTTGGAAACCGCCGCTCCGGAGCAACATTCCGCGGCTCGCTTCCCCTTCCCGGCCAACCCGTTCAACGTTCGACGCCCGGGACGCCGAGACTCAGCTCGACTTGCGTCCACCCCCATGCACACGATCAGTTGAAGGAGCTTTCAAGCTTCAAGTTTGGCTGCTCTGGTCAAATCGGAGCTGTTGAGTCGGAGGGCGTCCTCGCCGACACCTCCGCTCAACCGTTCGGCAACCATATCCGGGAACATGAATCCACTCATCCGAGAAGCCAATGCCGCCGACGCGGCGGCAGTTTCCCGGTTGATCACCGATCTTGGATATGAAATGGATGCCGATGGAGTTCGCTCACGATTTGTCGCCTATTCGACCGCCACGAGCAAAGTATGGGTTGCGGAACAGAGCCTGCATGTAGTCGGCTTCTTGAGTTTTCACGTGATCCCATTGTTCCACGCTTCCAACGATCTGGGGCGCATCACCGCGATGGCGATCGCCTCATCCCACCAGCGTCGGGGAATCGGTCGTTCGCTCCTCGAAAGAGCGGAAGAGTTCGCTTGGCGGGCCGGATGTGTCCGGATCGAGGTGACCAGTGGAGATCATCGTGAAGGCAAAGCGCATCGATTTTACGAATCGGCAGGATATGTCCTGAATTGCCGGCGGTTCCTCAAGACCCGGCCGAGCGGGACCGGGCACCCCGAGGGGCGCAACGACTTTCCCGCTGCCGCTCCCCAATCAACACAATGATTCGCAAGGCTACCATTGACGATGCTCCACGTATAGCCGAGATCCATGTCACGTCATGGAAGGCCACCTATCGCGGAATCGTGCCAGACGACTATCTCGAGACGCTGGATGTAAATAGACGGAAGGAAGTCTGGAGAGAGCTCTGCTCCAACGAGAGATCTCCGGTCTACGTAGCCGGCCATGCGGACCGCATCCTTGGATTTTGCCACATTTCCGCCTCAAGGGACAGCAACTGCGAAGGTTCCGCCGAAATAACTTCCATTTATGTTGATCCATCCAATCTACGCAGAGGTTGGGGACGCCAGCTGTTCTCCGCGGCATGCTCCTTCGCCACCGGGCAAGGCTTCGGGGATGTGACGCTTTGGGTTTTGGCCGAGAATACCAACGCCAGGCGATTTTACCGGGCCATGGGCTTTTTCCCCGACGGAGCGACCAAGACCCAGGACCGCCCCGGTTTTCAGCTCAACGAGATTCGGTATCGAAGAGTTTTGACCGGAGATACCAGAGGTTGGATGGCAGTGAGCGGGTCGGTATCCTGAGCAGTCCGATGCCCGATGCCGGGAGGGGCGCCGGAGAGCACGGGTTCTCAGGTGGTTCCGGTGCCCGTGAAATCCGGGGCGATCGCCGCCAGGTGCCCAGCTCGCGGAGGATCAGGCGGGCGGCGGCGATGGCTTCGTGGACGGTCGCGCCGCCGGCCTTGCCGGCGACGAGGTGGTGGCGCGTGAGGAGTTTCGGCACGTTGCGCGTCCAGCCGATGGTGCGGACGCGGCCTGGAAATCTCCGCTCGATCTCCAAGGCGAGGCGATGGAGCCGCCGGAAGTTCTTCCCGAGCGCGAGGGTGAGCGTTCCCGCGAAAGAGGCTCGACATGGGATCATCCTCGCATTTTGCGGTCCTGCCCCCCATTCTGCTACAACGTGTCTCGCTCTCGTGCGCTTCCGGTCCCGCTGACGGCTCGCTTCTTTGGACAGTTTATTTCAAGTTCCTTACAGCGACTTCTCGAGCTCCCGAGCTCCTTCGCCAGGCTCCGGTCCCCGTCAGGCGGTTCACCGCCTGGCCCATCGCCAGCCGCTCCGCAATCCGGCCGGTCGGAGCCACCGTCCGTTTCCGCAGCAACAGCGCCAGCACCTTCCGCCGGTCGCCTTCAGCAATGCCCGCAAGCCCGCCTGGCCACGAGGCTGCCCCAGCGCGGGCGAAACCTGCCGCACGAGTCGCTCCGCCTTCTTGAGGCTCCGATCCCGGCCCGCCTCCGTCCGGCGGGGCGCTCCGCTTGTTCGACGGCTCTATCCCGGTTCTCTACAGGCGCTTCTCCGTTTCCACAAGATCCTTCGACAAGCTCCAAGGCCTCCTCGGCGAGTTCCCGGGATCGCGCATTTCCGGGCAACCTGCGGGATTCGGCGGAGTTTCCACTTAGATCCGCGACGACGCGCGCGTAGGTGTGCGGCCGCACGTCCATGCGTCGCCGCGGCGAGACCGAAAACCCACCATGCCTTCCCGATCCAGACGTCGATCCGCCGTTTTCCGCAGCGCCGCCATCGCTCTTGCCTCCGCGGTTTCCGCCGCGGCGGCCGATCCCGAGGCGATCGTCGAGCGGTATTGCTACGACTGCCACGGCGAGGGCCTGCGCAAGGGCGGGATTTCCATCGAGGACCTGATCGAGGACGGCGAGCCGGGCAAGCACCGCCACGAGTGGTTGAAGGCGTGGAAAATCGTCCGCCACGAACTGATGCCGCCGGCGGGCGAGGACCAGCCGAGCGAGGAGGAGCGGCAGGCGATCACGCGCTGGATCGAGGAGGCGAAATTCGGCGTGGACCGGGAAAATCCGGACCCGGGGCGGGTGACGATCCGGCGGCTGAACCGGATGGAATACGCCTACACCGTGCAGGATTTGTTCGGCGCCGAGTTCACGCAGGAGGGGACGTTTTCCAGCGATTCCGCGGTGGCGCGGATGCGTCTCGAGGACCTGCTGCCGCCGGACGACTCGGCCTTCGGATTCGACAACAACGGCGATTTCCAAACGCTGTCGCCGGCGCTGCTCGAGAAGTATTTCGACATCGCGGAATTCGTCGTCGGCCAGCTCGTCTCGACCGAGGGCCCGGAAATTCCCGTCGAGCGGATCGACCGCCACCTGCGGGCGTCGCGCGACCGCGAGACGCGTCGGACCGACCACGTGGTGGAGTTCGAGGTGGAGCATTCCGGCCGTTACGAGGTGGACGTGCGGTTCTCCCTCGGCGGGTGGCGTGAATTCGGGGGTGGCTTTGATTTCAAGATCCTCGCGGGCGGCCGGGAGCTGACGCGCGAGGAGATCGAGGTGGGCGGGCAGAAGACGCACAACTACACGCACGAGATCGAGCTGAACGCCGGCCGCAACGTCGTCGAACTCGTGACCCAGGCGGTGAAGCCGGACTCGGAGGGGAATCTCGTCCATCTCGAGCTGCGGCCGCGGATCCAGTTGAAAGGTCCGCTCGACGGCGAGGTGCGGGTTTATCCCGAGAGCCACCGCCGGATTTTCTTCAAGGGCGACCCGCCGGCCGAGGAAGGCGAACGCGCGGGATACGCGGAGGAGATCCTGCGCCGCGTGGCGGACAGGGCCTTCCGCCGGCCGATCGACGAGGCGCGGCTCGGGCGGCTGGTGGAGATCGCGATGGAGAACGACTCGTTCGAGAAAGGCGTGGCCGACGCGCTGGTGGCGATCCTGGCCTCGCCGAAGTTCCTGTTCCGCGCGGAGACCCAGCCGCAGCCGGACGATCCGGAGGCGGTGCATCCGCTCGATGAGTTCGCGCTGGCTTCGCGGCTGTCGTATTTGCTCTGGCTCAGCTTGCCGGACGACGAGCTGCGGGATCTCGCCGCCGCCGGCAAGCTCCGCGAGAACCTCGACGCCCAGGTCCGGCGGATGCTCGAGCACGAGAAGGCGGAGCGGTTTTTCGAGGATTTCCCCGGCCAGTGGCTGCGCACGCGGAACGTCCTGATGACGCCGATCTCGCGCATCGACGGCGAGATCAATCACCTGCGCGGCTCGATGAAGCGCGAGACCGAGATGTTGTTCGAGCACATCGCGCGCAACGACCTCGATCTGGTCGAGCTGGTCACCGCGGACTACACCTTCGTCGACGAGCGGCTCGCCGGCTACTACGGGATCGAGCATCCCGGCGGCGGCTTCCAGCGGGTGGAACTCGACGCCGCCAGCCGCCGCGGAGGCATCCTGACGCACGGCAGTTTCCTCATTTCCACGTCGAACCCGAACCGCACCTCGCCCGTGAAGCGCGGCCTTTTCGTGCTGGAAAACCTGCTCGCCGCCGAGCCGCCGCCGCCACCGCCCGAGACGCCGGCGCTCGACGAGCCGTCCGGCCGCGGCGGGCCGACCACCACGCTGCGCGAGCAGCTCGTCGCCCACCGCGAGGCGAAGGCCTGCGCCTCGTGCCACGCGCACTTCGACCCGATCGGCCTGGCGCTCGAGAACTTCGACCTCATCGGCCGCTGGCGCGAAACCGAGGCCGGTCAGCCGATCGAGCCGGACGAGACGACCGTCACCGGCCAGCGCCTCACGGGCGTGGAGGACATCCGCGATTTCTTCGCCGGGCGGAAGGACCGCTTCTACCGCTGCGCCGCCGAGAAGCTGCTGACCTACGCGCTCGGCCGCGGGCTTGATCCGGAAGACGCGCCGACGGTGGACGCGATCACCGCCCGGATGGTCGAGGGCGGCGGGAAATTCTCCACCCTTCTCATGGGCGTGATCGAGAGCCCGCAGTTCCAGTATCGCCGCGGCGACGACGGCGTGTCGCGCGAAAACTCGCGCAGCGCCATCCCCCAGCCACCGCCGCCCGAGCAGCGCAAGGGCCGCCGGACGATGCGCGAATTCCTCGAACGCCAAGCCGCCGACCAGAACCGCCCGCGCGACGCCGGCCAGCCCCGTCGTTCCCGCGATTGAAAAAATCCCGAACCCGCTCCCTGACATGATCACGACCCGCAACCATGGCCTCAGCCGCCGCGCCTTTCTCCGCGGCCTCGGCGCGATGATCGCGCTGCCGACGCTCGAATCCCTCACGCCCGCCGCCCGCGCCGCCGTCATCAAGGTCCGCGCCGGAGCCGCCACCACCGCCACCGGCATGCCGCTGCGGATGGGCTTCGTCGCCTTCGCCAACGGCTCGAACTACGAACGCTGGCTGCCGAAGGGCGTCGGCCGCGATTACCAGCTGAACGAGACCTTCGAGCCGATGCGCGGGCTCAAGGACAAGTTCCAGATCATCACCAGCCTCGCCCACGACGCGGCGAACAACTGGGGCGACGGCCCCGGCGACCACGCGCGCGCCGGCGCTTCGTTCCTCACCGGCGCCCACGCGTGGAAAACGCTCGGCTCGAAGCTGCACCTCGGCATTTCCGTCGACCAGATCGCCGCCCAGCAGATCGGCCACATGACGCGGCTCGATTCGCTCCAACTCGGCGTCGAGGGCTCGCGGATGTACGGCGCGTGCGACACCGGCTATCCGTGCGCCTATCAATACAACATCTCCTGGGCGTCCGAGACCCTGCCGCTCGCGCCGGAACCCGACCCGCGCGTGGTTTTCGAAAAGCTCTTCGGCTCGGGCGACGACCAGCGCCTCAAGGAACGCATCGAGCGCCGCAAGAGCGTCCTGGATTTCGTCATGGACGACGTCGAGTCGCTCAACCGCAAGCTCGGCCGCAACGACCGGGAAAAGGTCGGCCAGTATCTGGACGGCGTGCGCAAGATCGAGAAGCAGATCGAGAAGGCCGAGCAGTTCAAGACGCCCGACGCCGCGCTCGAGCACCCCGGCGGCATCCCGGAAAAGCACGAGGAGCACGTCGATCTGATGTACGACCTGATGGCCTACGCCTTCCAGACGGACTCGACCCGCGTCGTCAGCTACTGCGTCGCGCCGGAGGGGAGCAACCGGCCGTTCCTCGAGCTGGGCATTCCGGAAGGCTACCACTTCCTCACCCACCACCAGTTCAACCAGGAGAAGGTGCTCAAGGTGGCGAAGATCGAGAAGTGGTACATGCAGCGCTTCGCCCGCTTCCTCAGGACACTCGACGAGATGAAGGAGCCCGACGGCAGCTCGGTCCTCGACAACTCGATGATCGTCTATGGCAGCGGCATCGGCGACGGCAACATGCACAACCACGACGAACTCCCGGTCGTCTTGGCCGGCGGCGGCGGCGGCACGCTCACGCCCGGCCGCCACCTCCAGCTCAAGGATTCCACGCCGATGACGAACCTCTACGTTTCCATGCTCGACCGCATGGGCATCGAGGCCGAGCGCGTCGGCGACAGCACCGGCAAGCTCGAGGACGTCTGAGACGGGGATGGCGCTGCTTTTTCCTTAGATTCTGCTTGGCAAGCCGCGGGTGGTCGTGCAATTTCCGCGCCCGCCCGCGATTCCGGGCCTGAAACGACGCATCATCATGGCTGTAGCTCTCCGTCTCAACCGCAAGGGAACCAAAGACCGCCCTTACTACAAAATCGTCGCCGTGGACAGCCGCAAGCGCCGCGACGGCCGCTACATCGAGCAGCTCGGCACCTACGATCCGATGCTGGAAGGCTCAAACTACACGATCGATCTCGAAAAGGCCGACAAGTGGCTTTCCGTCGGCGCCAAGCCCTCCGAGACGGTCGCCAGCATCATCCGCAAGGCGCGCACCGCTTCGGCCAAGGCCTGAGCCGGCCGGGCGCCTCGGAATCCAGTTTTCACGCGACCGCGTTCCTCCGGGACCGCGGTCGTTTTGTTTTTCACTTTCCCGCGCTGTGAGCGAACCGCCGGTCGTCCCCTTCGAGGTCTTCATGGAGCGGGCGCTGCACGCTCCCCGGGGCGGCTACTACGCCCGGCGCATCCGCGGTGTGGGCCGGGGAGCCGATTTCACCACCGCGCCGATGCTCTCGCCGGCGCTCGGCCAAGCGATCGCGGCGTGGGCCGCGGCGGCCCTGCGGGAAACCGGCTGCCGTGACTTGATCGAAGTCGGTCCCGGCGAGGGAACGCTCGCGGCTGCGGTCCTCCGCGGGCTGCCGTGGCTCGTCAGGCGCCGGACGCGACTGCATCTCGTGGAGTCCTCCGCGCCATTGGCGGAGAAGCAACGCACGCTGCTCGGCCGGCGCGCCCGCTGGCATTCCTCGCTGGCCGAGGCGCTCGAGGCGGTGAGCGGGCGGGCCGTCATCTACTCCAACGAGTTGGTGGACGCCTTCCCCGTCCGACTCTTCGAAAACACCGACGACGCGTGGCGGGAGATCGGCGTCCAGCACACTGCGGAAGGTCGACTCCTCGAACATCTGCTTCCCGCAGCGGACCTGCCGCCGTCTTCGATCTTCCAAGTGAGCCACCGGCCGGGCCAGCGGGTCGAGGTGCACGACAGCTACCGCCGCTGGTTGTGCGAATGGATGTCGCGCTGGCGCGCCGGCCGGCTCCTCACCATCGACTACGGTGCCCCGGCGGCCCGCCTCTACCAGCGTCGGCCGAAGGGCTCGTTGCGCGCCTACCTGCTCCACCATCGGATCGAGGGCCCCGGCATCTACGAAAATCCCGGGCGGCAGGACATCACCGCGGATGTGAATTTCAGCGACTTGATCGAGTGGAGCGCACCGTGGACCGCCGGGTCCCGCCTTGTCGCATTCAGCGATTTCATCCGGCCGTTCGCCGACTCCCGCGATCCATTGCTCGATCCGCAGGGTGCGGGCGGGGCGTTTCAAGTGCTCGATCAAGTGGCCGGGCACGGAGAAGCCGCGGTCCGTCAAGACCGCGGCTTCTCAAGATGAAAATTACGGCTCCCGGAGGCAAACTTCAGCGACCGCGGCCTCGGCGGCCACCCCAGCCCCAGCCTTCGCCGCTGAGCAGGCGCTCTTTCGCCCGGTCCGGAATGGCGGTGGAACTCTGGATATACGAGCCGGCGGCGGACGGGTCCTGCTGCATCCAGCGTGCGGCGGCCATGCCGACGGTCCGCATGCGGTCGCCGTCGTCGGTGATCGACTCGGCCACCCGCACCACGGTCGCGGGGTCGCCGTTGCGGTTGCTCCAGACGTAGGCCTGGGCCGCGCTGTCCCGCACATCGCCCGCGGGTTGCGAGGTGACGAATTCCAGCGCGGCGGCATCGTTCTGGGCCGTCCACGTCGGCATGATGTCGCGCATCGCGCGCCGTTGGGCGTCCTCGCTGCCGGTGCCCATCACCCAGTTCGCGGCTTCGGCCGGATTGGTGCGGGCCCAGTTGCCGGCCGCGATTGAAATGGCGTCCTCACGCTCGTCGCCGTCGGGCATGGAAAGCGCCTTCTGGCCGGCGAGTTCCGGGTTCTCCAAGGAAAGCCCGGCGATCGCCTCCGCCATGGCGGCGTCCTGCTGATCGGCCGGAAGCGAGCGGATCCACGACTCGGCGTCGGAGAAATTCGAGGCTCCCCACTGGCGGGCGATCGCTTGGTAGGCGTCGCCGCGGGCATCGGGATCCATCGCCGCCGCCATTTCCGCCGCCTTCGCGGGATCCTTGGCGGCCACTTCGCGGACCACCGCGGACAGAGCGTCGTTTTTCTCGCGCCCTTGGAGGGAGTCCGCCCAGGCGAGAGCGGCATCCGGGTCCTGCCGGGCCCATTCGGCCGCGATGCTCGACGCGCCGTTCTGTCCCATCGGGCCGCCGCGGCCCATGCCGAACTGCGTCGGGTTTTCCGAGTAATAGCGCGCGGCGTTCGCGGGATCGACGCTCGCCCAGCTCTGGAGGATCGTCGGCCGGACGAACGCGCCGGCGAAGCCCATCGTGTCCGAATAGGCCATCGCTGCCATCGGGTCCTCTTCCGCCCAGCGGCCGAAGAGCAAAAACGACGCGAGCATGCGCTCGCCGATCGGCAGATTCTCGAGCTTCCGCGCCTCGTCCTCGAGCTGGCCGAGCGAAAGTCCGGCGTAATAGTCCATCAGCGCCTGGATCCGCGCCGATTGGCCGGGGATCGACTGGATTTCGTCGAAGCTGCGGACGCGCGCGGCGCGGCGCGCCTCTTCCGAACCGCCGGCATCGGCGCCTGCGGCACCCGCGCGGGCGGAAGAGCGGACAAGCGGAACATTTTCGCCCGATGCGTCGGAGGCGCCGGTTTCCCCGACATTCTGGCCGGTGATGTAGCCGCCGGCGGCTCCTACGACGAGTGCGGCGACGGGGATCATCCAAGGATTTTTCATGGCTCGGTTGGTTTGTGCTGTGGCGGATGTAGGAACCGGGCGGACCCGTCGAAGTTGCGCTCATTCGTCCGTCGCGGGGAATTCCGGGCGACGCGCCGCGTTCGCGGTTGATCCCGGACCACGCGGCGGATGAAGTCCGCTTGCCGGCCATGATGTCACGTTTTCCGCAGCGGGCGGTGCTCGCCATTCCCATCGGCTCCGTCTGGATCTTCCACGGCCTGTTCAGCAAGCTGGCCGGTGGCATCCCGCGGCACCGCCTGATCGTGGAACGCATCCTCGGCGAACCGGCCGCAGGACCGGCGACCCTGGCGATCGGAAGCTTGGAAGTTCTCTTGGGGCTGTGGGTTTTCAGCGGGTGGAAACGCCGCCTGTGCGCGATGGTTCAGACAGCGGCATTGGTGGCGATGAACTCGCTGGAGATTGCCTTGGCCCGGGATTTGTTGATCTCCGCGCCGGGCATGGTCGTGCTGAATCTGGCGTTCATCGCGTTGATCTGGTATTGGGCGACGCGTCCGCGCGTTCAGGAAAGCTGATAGATCCCGCACGCCGCGAACAACCCGGCCAACGCGGCCCACACGATCGTCAGCGCCGCGTGCAGAAAGGTCTCCAGCCGCTTGCCCCGCCACAACTCCGGGCGGTAAACGAACCACTGGCAGTAAAGCCGGACCGTCCAGAACCCGGAGAACGACCAGGCGATCCAGCGAGCTGCCCGGCTGGACTCCAGGAAAACCCCGGGCTCCACGAGGCACGGCAATCCCATCATCACCAGCATCAAGCAGATGAAAAACGCGTGGACGTGGAAGATCGCCGCGTTGACGGGAGACATCCGCGTGGCCTCTTCGCACCACCTCAAGCGCCGCGCGATCGGGAGGTGGACGAGCGCCAGTGCGATCAAGCCGGCACCGGCAAGCCGCAGCAGCATTGTGAGCACCTCGGTCACCGGCGGCAGATGACGAACACCCGCACCCACGGCGTCACGCGAAAAGTATCTTCGAGCCGGAATCCGGCGGCTTCCCAGCACTTCCGCCAGCTTCGGGGCGAGTGGAAGTGGAGGAACCCGGGGCCGAAGGCCAGGAAGTTCGCCCAGTCCCGGACATGTTCGACCAGCACGATCCTTCCGCCGGAAGCCAAACAACGGCCGGCTTCCGAGAACCACGCCGCGCGTTCCTCCTCGCTCCGGAGTTCATGGATGGCCAGCAAGCCGAAAATCACGTCCGCCTCGCCCGCCTCCAACGGCCAGTCCGCGAAGGGCGCGGCGATCGATCCCGCACTTGGCGGACACGCCCGCCGGGCGCGGCGGATCGAGGCCTCGGTCATGCGATCGGGATCGTAGTGGTCGAGCACGGTCCAATCGGCGTGCGGGAAGCGTTCCGCAAGCGCCGCCGACACCTCGTCGTAGCCCGTGTGACAAACGACCATCCGTCCCGTGCCGGCCGCCGCCAGCGCCCGGTCGAGCCATTGCCACCGGTAGAGGTCCGAACGGTCGTAAATCAGGTGGGAGACGCACAACGAGCCAAACGTCAGCAAGGCCATTCCCGCCGCTGCGGTCCACGCGAAGAATCGGAGCCCCGGATAGGGCAGAAAGGCGGCGGAAACCGCGGCGATCGAAATGGCCAGGCCCGCCACTGCATAGAACGGCCAATTGAACCAGACGATGGTCCCGACCCCTTGAAATGATCCCCGGGGCGTCACGGTGTGTCGGCGGGGTTCATGATTACCCCGCGTTCCCAGCGGTAGTCCACGTTTTCGATGGAGAAGGCGTTCGCCAGCCGCGGCACGACGCCGGCGAGCGCGCTTTCGTCGAACATCGCCACCACTGCCTTCCGCACCGTGACTGGCTGCGGCTGCCACCCGGCGCGGCGACCCTCGATCACCATGAAGCTACCGTCCGCCTGCGGGCTGAAGGTGAACGGCATCGGCCCGGCGAATCGGCGGGCAGTACGCCAATCGGGAAACGGAGAATCCGGGGGCAAGCCGGCGCTCTCGGTCTGCGCGGAAAACGCCAGGTCGAGCGTGCGGATGCCGTCTCCCGAGGTGACGACGAGGCGCGTTTCACCTTCGACCTCGCTGGTCCGCACGCGGACGTGGCGGTAGTTGTAGCCGGTCATGAGGTTGCCGGCGAACACCATGCCGCGGCGGTCGGTCTCGGTGCGGAGAATCCTGAGCCCCCGCAGGTTTCGGCCGCTTGCGGTGCGCAGCCGAGTGAAGATCCGGTAGCCGGCGAGAAAGAAATCGCGCCCGGTGAACGCGGGGAATCCCGCCGGTCGTAGGCCGCGCGTCCAGACCAGCGCCACGGTCAGGAAGCCGTTCCCATCATAAGCGTCCATCTCCAACCCCGGCGGCACCAGAGGCGTGAGAGCATCCTCGGGGAACGCGAAGGACAAAGCCACCACGCGGTCGAAGCGAGCGACAACCGGAAACGGATGGCGTTGCAGCGCAGTCACGTCCGGAGGATGCGGAAGGAGTGCGGGTGGATGAAGGAGGAAGTTCCGGAATCCCGGGGCCCGAGGCGGTGGCCGTGCAACGCCGGCGGCGCGAAAATCGCCAAAATGCACGCCGCGGCTCGTGCTTGCGCGCGCGTTAGCGCGGCCTTGGGTGTGGCATTTTTCCTGCGGGACGTCGGAACCATGACGCTCATCCAAGTCAATACCGACAATCACATCCAAGGCAGCGCGGAGCTTGCGGCGGACGTCGAGTCCGTGGTCTCGGCCACGCTCGGCCACTTCGCCGACCGCATCACGCGCGTGGAAGTGCACCTGAACGACGAGAACGCCCACAAGGGCGGCGACCGCGACATCCGCTGCTCGATGGAAGCCCGGGTGGAAGGGCTCCAGCCGATGGGGGTGAACCATGCCGCCGGCTCCCTGGACGAAGCCGTGGACGGCGCGGCGGAAAAATTGAAGCACGTGATCGAACACGCCTTCGGCCGGCTCGAAAGTCGGTAGGGCGAGGCCTGAATCGACGGGCGTTCACGACTTGCGCTGGCCACCTTCAGCATGGCAGCCTGAGGCAACAGAGCTGCGGATGAAGGACTCGGATCGAGCGGACTGGCTTTCGTGGGCGATGCAGTTCGTCGCCGGATTCATTGTCGGAGGAATTGTCGGGCTCATCTTCATACCCCGGCGGGGCAGAAGCCCGGAACCCATCGCGCCTGAAGCCATCCCGCCCCTTCTGCTGGGAGCAGCGCTGATTGGCGCTGCGATCGCCTCGACGTTCGGCGATCGCCTCTGGCTCGGGTCCGTTTACCGCGCGATGCCCCCGGATGCACCGCGGCACAGCGCGCTGAGCCGCGGCGTGTCGTTCGTGATCGGCGCCGTAGGCATTGGCTTTCTCGTGCAGGCGTTGATCCGCACGTTCACCTCGTGATGCGCGGAGCACTTCGCACGCTTGCCAGCGCCCGGAGGCAAGGATAGGAATGCCCGCCCGCGCGGGTTGCCGACGCGGTCGCAGGAGAGGTGGCAGAGTGGTCGATTGCGTCGGTCTTGAAAACCGAAGATGCGCAAGCATCCGTGGGTTCGAATCCCACCCTCTCCGCCAGTCGGAATTCCAAATTCAGAATTTTGAATTCAAAATTCGGACGACGGGACGGGCTTACGTTCCCCTTGCACTTTCGGAACGGTCCGCCCACGCTTCGCGGCATGGAGCTCGACCTCATCGACGTGCCTTTCGATTTGCGCCAATACAAGCCGCGCGAACTGGAAGAAGCGCTCGAGGACCCCTTCGCCGTCCGCTTCCTGCCGGACGACGACCGCTCGGACGGGGCGTTCCGTTATTACGCGCTCGGGCGGACGGTGGCGGACCGCTACCTGTTCCTGGCCTTTTCCACCGACGGCAAGACGGCGCGGGTGATCTGCGCCCGCGAAATGACCGAGAGCGAGCAACGCTTCTACGACCGCAAGTACGCGGAATACCGCTGATTTCCCCCTTCCCCGCCGCCATGCCGGACATGACACCTATCACCAACTGGTCCCAGATCCCCGAATTCGATGACGAGGCGGACGAAGCCCGTTTCTGGGACACCCATGAGCTGGATCCCCGGCTGATGGCGACTTCCGTGCACGAGGCGGACGCGCGGGAATCCACGACAATCACCCTGCGCTTCGACCCGCGGATGCTTTCGCGGATCAAGCGGATCGCCCGCTCGCGCTTCCTCAACTACCAGTCGATGATGAAACAGTGGCTGGCCGAGCGGCTCGAGGACGAGATGCGGAAACTGTGAGGCATGCCCCGGCTGCCGCGTGCTCCGTGGATCTGGCTGGCGGCGCTCGCCGTCTGGTTCGGCGTGCTGTGGTGGCTCTCCTCGCGACCGTTGACGCTGCCGGAGGGGCCTGAGATCCCGCACTTCGACAAGGTGGCGCATTTCGGCTACTTCTTCGGCGGGGGCGGCCTGCTCGCGGCGTTTTTGTTCCGCCTCCGGCCGGAAAACCCGCGCTGGGGGCGGGTGATCGTGCTGACGGCGGCGATCTTGGCGACGCTCGGTGCGGTGGACGAGTGGCACCAGACGTTCACCCCCGGGCGCAGTGGTGGCGACGCGGGCGACTGGTTGGCGGACGCGGCCGGCGGCTTGTGTGGCGCGCTCGTCTTTCGCCGGATTCACGGCTCGCTGCGTTGGCGATGAATGCCGCTCATGCGCGGAGGGCGGAAGATTGATCGGCTTTCGCCTTCACGAACCGGTCTCGGTCAATTAGTTGTGCGCCCGACATGAGCGTTAACCAACTCGATCAACTCAAGAAGTTCACCACCGTGGTGGCGGATACGGGCGACTTCGAATCGATGAAGGCTTACAAGCCGCAGGATGCCACGACCAACCCGTCGTTGATCCTGCAGGCCGCGGGCAAGGAGGAATACCGGCATTTGGTGGAGCGGGCGGTCAAGGAGGCCAAGGGCGCGGGAGCGGAGCGGCTCGAGTTGGTGCTGGACCGCATCCTGATCCTTTTCGGGATCGAGATTCTCAAGATCGTGCCGGGGCGGGTTTCCACCGAAGTGGATGCGCGGCTTTCGTTCGATGTCGAAGGCACCATCGCCAAGGCGCGCCACCTGATCGCCGCGTATGAAGCGGAAGGCTATTCCCGCGAGCGGGTGCTGATCAAGGTGGCCTCGACCTGGGAAGGCATCAAGGCGGCGGAGATTCTCGAAAAGGAAGGCATCCGCTGCAACCTGACGCTCCTGTTTTCCTTCGCCCAGGCCGTGGCCTGCGCCGAGGCCGGCGTGCAGCTCATCTCGCCGTTCGTCGGCCGCATCCTCGATTGGCACAAGGCGAACACCGGCAAGGACTACCAAGGCGATGAAGATCCGGGCGTCCAGTCGGTGAAGGAGATCTACACCTACTACAAGAAGTTCGGCTACAAGACCGAGGTGATGGGCGCCTCGTTCCGCAACACCGGCGAGATCGTTTCCCTCGCCGGCTGCGATTTGCTGACGATCGGCACCGGTCTGCTCGGAGAGCTGCAGGCGTCCGACGCGCCGGTGGAGCGCCGGCTTTCGCCGGAACAAGCCGCCGGGGCGGATGTCGCGAAGCTCAGCCTCGACGAGAAGAGCTTCCGCTGGATGTTCAACGAGGACGCGATGGCAGTGGAAAAAACCGCGGAAGGCATCCGCAAGTTCGCCGCCGACATCGTGAAGCTCGAGCGCACGGTGGAAGCCATGCTTGGCTGAAGCCCGTCGATTTCCCGCCGGCCGCCTTTCTCCGGGAGGGCGGCCGGTTCGTTTTTTCGGCCCGGAGTTCTCTTGGCAGGCCGGCCGGGATCGCCTCAACTACCGCCCACGAACCCGGCAGCGATCCCGAAGCCCAGATGGAAAAACCCGACGCCCCCGGCTGCGACGAAAACGCGATCGACATCGCCCTGATGCGCCGGATTGGCGCGGGCGACCACGACGCCTTCGCCGAGCTGGTGGGACGCCACCAGAACGCGGTCGTGGGCACGGTGGCCAAGATGCTCGGCAACGCGACGGACGCCGAGGACATCTCGCAGCAGGTGTTCATGCGCATCTGGCGGCACGCCAAGCGCTACCGGCCGGAGGCGAAGTTCACGACGTATCTGTTCACGATCACCCGGAACCTCGTCTTCAACGAGACCCGCCGCCGCAGCCGGAAAAAGGAGGTTTCCTCCGACGAACGGCAGGAGACGAGCAACGCCACCATCTCGGACAGTCCCGACCGCCAGCCGGACGCGGAGCTGCTTCAGGCGGAAATGCGGCGCGCGGTCGACGCCGCCATCGCCAAGCTGCCGGACGCGCAGCGGCTGGCTGTCGTCCTGCGGCGCTACGAGCAAATGCCTTACGAAGAGATCGCGGAGGTCCTGGGGATCACCGTCTCCGCCGTGAAGAGCCTGTTGTTCCGCGCGCGCACCACCCTGCGGGAGGCGCTGGCGGACTATCTGGACCAGTGAGGCGGCGGGTCCGCTCAGTGGCGGTCCCGCAGCACGAGGGCCACGGCGGCCACCGCGACCGCGCCCGCCCCCACGGCGAGGACGCGGCCGGCATAGCGGCGGATGAGCCAGGCGCGGACGAGCCGGCGGCTGTGTCGCCGCCCCTCCGCGATCCAGCCGTCGATGCATTCGCGCAGATCGGACGCACTGTCTTCGGCGAGGTGGGAGACGATATCCTGGAGGTCGTCCCCGATGGCTTCGAGATCTTTCCGGATGGAGCGCAGATGTTTGTTCATGGCGGCGAGGGTTTCAGACCGGCGGAGGCGTCCGGCGTTTGGAGACAAGATGCACGATGAAGAAAACCACGGCTGCCATGAGGAGCAGGTGGACGAAGCCGCCGAGCGCCGAGGCGAAGAAAAACCCGAGCAGCCACAGGATCAGGAGAACGATGGCGATGGTCTGGAGCATGATGTTTCGAAGTTGGGTTGTTTGGGTTCAGATGAGCCGGTCGTCCTTTGGCATGATTTCCGGAGCCACCGGCCGGACCGTCGGCGTGCCCGGGGGCGGGACGGCCTCCGCGGACGGTTCCTCTTGGGGTGCGGCCGCTCCCGCCGTCCCTGGAGCGGCGGCACAGACATCCTCGGCTCCGGCGTCCCGCAGGATCTCCTTCGCGGCCCGCGACTCGCCGAGGTTCATGGCGTGCACGGAGATCAGGATATTGCCGCCGCGGATTTTCCCTTCGTAGCGCTTGGCTTCGATCTCGGGAACGCCGAGCCCGGCCAAAGCGCCGGCGACGCCACCGACCGTGGCGCCGACGGCGGCCCCGCTGAGCGCCGCCAGAATCGGCCCGGCCGCGAACAAGGCGCCCAGGCCCGGAATCGCGATCGCTCCGGCGCCGGCCAGCAAGCCGACGGATCCGCCGAGGAGCCCGCCCGCGGCCACGCCGGTGACCGCGCCTTCGGGTGCCTTGGTGTGCTTTTCGTGGGCGAACCCATGCGAACTCGTGGCATCCGGAAACAAGGCGGAAATGGCATCGGCCGCGAAGCCCGCCTGCGTCAGCCGGGCGACGATCCGCTCCGCCTGTGCCTGGGTGCTGGCGATGCCATATACCGATCGATGCTTCATCTCACTCACTGGCGGCTCCGGGCGGCCGTTCCACGATCATTTGGTTTTCCACGCTGGAGTCCCCGGCGTGCCTGCGGGCGATCTCGAGGATCCGCTCTTTCTCTTCCTCGGAGGAAACGGTTCCCGCCACGATGATCCGATCCGCCTCTTCCGTGACGTCCAGCGAAGGGGTGCCGGCGAGCGCCTCGCGGATGGCGCGGGCGGCGGATGACCGGGTCGATGCCTGCGGCTCCTCACCGCGCAGCCGCGGCGCGCCCGCCAAGCCGTCGCGGCTCATGTCCAGCCGCAGTTCGTCGCCCGACGCGGGCAGGGAGAAGGCGGCGGGCGCCACCAAGGCCGTGCGGCTCTCGCCACCCGCCAGCCCGTCCACCGCCACGGCCAGCGCGACGATCCGCTCCGCGGGAAAATCCACGAGCACATCCTCGATCTTGCCGAGCCGATCGCCATCCGTGTCGCGCACCGGAAGGCCGATGATCCGGGTGACGCGCGTCGCCGGCCCGGCTCTCTTTCCCGGCGGCGATTCGCCGGCCTCCACGACCTCGTCACCCCGGGTGTTTCCGGTCACTCCGAGTTCGAGGTTTCCGGTGGTGCCGTCCTGCCACGCGTCGCTCCGGAAATAGGGCTCCACGCGGTAGGCGCGGTAAAGGCTTCCAAGGTACGTGTCGTCCCGCAAATCCGGCCATTGGTCGGCTTGGAACCGCGGCGCGGCGGCAAACGCGTCGCGGTCGACGGCCAGCCGGAACTCCCCCGAGGGGAGGCGCTCGAGTGCGGAGGCCGGCACGGCACCCAGCTCGCCCGGCGTTTCAAGCGAACCGGCGGGGGTCACGATCACCGGGCCGAGGCGTGCGGCGGGCAAGTCGAGCAGGATGTCCGCGATGGTCGCGGCGAGTTCGCCGCCGGAATCGAGCACGCGGGTAGAGAGGATGGCCGTGGCGCGGCCGGTCGGATCCGCCCGTCGCAGTTCTTCGGGAGACAGGCGGTTCTCGCCGCGGGCCGATTCAGCTTCCGCCTGCCGGGCGGGCGGCGACTCGACCGGCTCCGCCACCGCCACTCCGAGCATCATCGCGCCGGCCGCCGCAAGTGCGGCCGTGGCCGTGGCTCGGGATGATTTTCTGGTTCGGGACATGATGGACTTGGCGGAATCCGAGCACATCCCATGCAAAACGCGGCCATTCCAGGACTGCCGCGAGTTCCGGGACGAGAGCGGTTCCCGCGAGTGGATCGGTGGTCCTCGCCGTGCACGGGTGGCCCGTCCAGCGCTCGCCGCGTTGCAGATTGCAGCCCCGCGACGGATTCACCCGCGCTGCGGAAACTTCAAGGTGAAGCCGATTCCACCGGCCTCGTCCGCCGAGACGGCCAAGGTGCCACCGTGGAGTTCCATGATCCTGCGGCAGACGGCCAGACCGGCGCTTCCACTTCCCTCCGTGGTTTCGTCGAACAAGCCCTCCGGGGCCGGCCGGCGGCTGTTGTCGGTGATGGTCACGATGGCGCACCCGTCGCCCTGACGCGAGGCCACCCGCACCACCGGATCGAGCTGCGTCGGTTCGCGGAGAAAGAACTGGATGAGGTTCGTGAACAGGCGCGCGAGCAGCTCGGAATCCCCGCGCACCACCGGCAGCGAGCTGATTTTCACCACCGCGCGGGCGTCCGCGATCGGCTTGACGAGATTTCCCAAGGCGGCCTGCAGCGGCCCCTTGAGATCTACGCTGACGAACGGCTTGCCGCGACCGCTGTTCAAGGCCCGCTGGTGGAGATCGGAAACCAAGGCCTCCATCCGGTGGAGCGTGTCCACGATCTGGTCGAGCTGAAGCGGCAGGTTCACGCGGTCGCCCCGCTCCACCGACTCGCGCGCCAGCTCGGCCATGAAGAGCGCCGAGCAGATCGGGCTGCGGAGGTCGTGGCTGACGACGCCGGTGAATTCGTTCAACTCGCGGTTGCTCTCCTCCAGTTCGTGCCGCGTCGCCTTGTGGAGGTCGATCTGGCGGTTGAGCATCTCGTTCACCCGCTTGAGGCCCGGCAGCTCGAGAGCCAGCGGCGCGACCCGCAGCAGCGCGAACACCGTGGTCCAGGAAACGATGGCCGTGATCGCCTTCACCAACCCGGCGAAGCGGTAAATCGGCTCGTAGAAGATCACCGCCTCAAGCAGGTGGGTGGTGCCGCAGCAGAAGATGAACGCGCCGAACAACCAGAAAATCCGGGGGAAAAACAGCTCGGCCCGCTTTGCGCGGACGTAGAAGACCAAGGCCGCCGGAATCGCGAAATAGGCGCCGAAGATGGCGAGATCCGACAGAATGTGCAGCCATCCGTGGGCGGCCTCCCACTCACCGCAATTCCAGCGCGCTGGAAAGTCGGACGTATCGAACAACTTCGTGAAGAAATCCAGCATAGCTGCCGGCCGCCCCGGATACGCGGCAGACCATCGGTGGCACCCGAAAGAGGAACAAGAAGAAAAACTTCGGCGGTCGCACCCGCCCCGGACCTCGCCGGCGCTTCAGTTTTCCCTCCGACCGAACCGGCGTTCCACGCTCCTCAGGAGACGCAGCACCACCAGCACCAGAGTTGTGGTTCCTACTGCCAAGACGTATCGCTCGACGCCGATTACCATGCCAAGCGCCGCCGTCACCCAGATCGACGCCGCGGTCGTGAGTCCGTGGACGGTCTCGTGACGGCGGTGGGCCACGAAGATCATGCCGGCGCCGAGAAAGCTGACCCCGGTGACCACGGCCTCGATGATCCGCGCAGGGTCGAACCGGATGACATCGCCGTGCGCCGCGAACCGCACGACGAAGATCTCCCCGAGCGCGACGAACAGGGTGGCCCCCATGCCGACGAGCATGTGGGTGCGGATCCCCGCGGGTTTGCCCGCCGCCTCACGCTCCCAGCCCAGCGCCCCCGCCAGGAGGAGCGAGACCACGAGCCTGAGGAGGATGTTCCAATCGGCGTCCACGCGACCCGTGGGTCAGGACTTTTTCTTTTCCGGCAAGTTCTTGCGTTTGGTGGATGCCATGTCTTCGAGCTGACTCTTGTCCATCGATTCGTACATGCTCTTCGAGGCACCCTTGAGCGAGGACTTCTTGCGCTCGCCCTTCTTCGCGGAAAGCGCGGCTCCCGCGGCCATCTGCTGTTTCTTTGATTTTGCGTCCATGGCGATTTCTCCAGCGGAATGCGTGCCGGGTCACGCGGCGGAGGTGGAGTCACGCTCGAGCAGGCGGAAGACGCGGCGCTCGTCGGCGTGCAAGCGGCAGGTGCCGTCGCGGCGTCGCAGCGCGGGCGCGCGCCGGTTGATCGCCCGGTGCAATTCGCCGCCGGGATAGGCGCGGAAGATTGCCGGGTGCACGTAGTATTTCCGGCAGGTCGCCGGCCGGTGGTGGAGGATGGCGGCGGTGCGCTTGATCGCCTCGTTCCGCGCGCGGGTGCGGGCCGCGCGGCTGCCGGCCGGCGGTTCCCGGCCGAGTTCCCGAGCACACAAGACGGTGGCACGCCAAGTCCGGAATTGCTTCGCCGAAAAGTCCCCGCCGCCCTTTTCCTTGAGCCAGGCGTTCACCTCCGAGCTGTCGAGGTCATGGCGCTCGCCCGATTCATCCTCGTAGCGGAACAAGTGCTGGCCCGGCAGTTCGTGGAGTTCGTGGATGAGCCGGACCAGCCGTGGATCGTTCACCTCCGTCTCGTGCCGCTTGCCGGATTTCCCGTTGAAATGGATGCGCACCGAGCCGTCGTCGTCCGGGTCCACGTGCCGTGTGAGCATGGTGGCCAAGCCGTAGCTGCCGTTTTCCCGCGCGTATCGCGGGCTGCCCACCCGGTAGCCGGTCCGATCGAGCAACGCGACGACTCCGGCGACGACCCGCTCCCGCGAGAACCTGTCGCCGGCGAGCGAGGCCCGCACCGCCCGGCGGATCTCCGGCAAAGCGCGCGCGAACTCGAGCAGGTGGTCGAATTTCCGCTCCCCCGACCACTCCATCCACGCCGGGTGGTAGCGGTATTGTTTTCGCCCACGGTCGTCGATGCCGGTGGCCTGCAGGTGGCCGTTCGGCAGCATGCAGATCCAGACGGACCGGTAGGCCGGCGGGACGGCGAGCGACAGGATGCGCCGCCGCTCCTCCGGATCCCGCAGCAACTCGCCGCACGGCAGGTGGAACGAGAACCCCTTGCCCCGGCGCTTCCGCCGGTAGCCCTCCATGCCGTCGTGGGTGAAGACGAGACCCGGGGGCGAAATGGGCGGACTGTCCGGCATGGTCGATCATCCGCCCGACTCGTGTTCCCCGCAAGCGGGCGCGGCCGCTCCCGTTGGCACGCGCGATGCGAAAGGCGGCACGACCATGGGAAACAAATCGAAAAGCCGGGGAGCCGGTCCGCACGATGCGCGGCCGCCGCAGAAACAGGACCGCCAGCCGGGATTGCGATCCGAGATGGACCCGCTGCCGGAGTCGATGAACCCGGACATCAAGGGCAGCGGCCTGCTCGAGGGGCGGGTGGCGTTGATCACCGGCGGGGATTCCGGCATCGGCCGGGCCGTCGCCCTCGCGTTCGCGCGCGAGGGAGCCGACGTTTGCATCGTCTATCTGGACGAGCATCAAGACGCCGAGGACACGCGCGCGGAAGTGGTCGGGAAAGGCCGGCGCTGCATCCTCGTCGCCGCGGACATCGGAGATCCCGGAGCGTGCGCGGAAGCCGTCCAGGCCACCGTCGCGGAACTGGGGAAACTCGATATTCTCGTGAACAACGCCGCCGAGCAGCACCCGCGCGATTCCATCGAGGAAATCACCCCGGAGCAGCTCGAGCGCACGTTCCGCACGAACGTCTTTCCGATGTTCCACCTGGCCTCCGCCGCCCTGCCCCACCTCCGGAAGTCCAAGGGCTCCACCATCATCAACACCACCTCCGTCACCGCCTACCGCGGCAGCCCCTCGTTGGTGGACTACTCGGCCACGAAAGGCGCGATCGTCTCCTTCACCCGCTCGCTCTCCGGGCAGCTCGCGAAGGACGGCATCCGCGTGAACGCCGTGGCTCCGGGACCGATCTGGACGCCGCTGATCCCCTCGACCTTCGAGGCCGACGAAGTGGCGGAATTTGGCACCCAGAACCCGCTCGGCCGCGCCGGCCAGCCGTGGGAGTGCGCGGAATGTTATGTTTTCCTCGCCTCCGCCATGTCCTCCTACATCACCGGCCAGACGCTCCACCCCAATGGCGGGGAAATCATCAACGGCTGACGCGAAGCGGCGTCTCGAAGCGATCGCAAGACCCGTCCCAGCGCGACCTGGAGTGGCTCGGATGATTCAGAAGATAAAACTCCGCGCCGGGCAGAAGGGCCGTGTGGCCGAGCGAAGCGCGCTCGTCCGGGGCCGCCGAGACAGACATGCCGTCGTCGAGCGGACGCACCTCGGGCTCGACTTCGCCGCCTCGAGCCAAACCCTGCTGGCACGCGTGCACCAGCCAGTCGCAGATCGCCGGCAATTCCCGCCGGCACCAGTCCTCCGGCGAGCCGCCGTCGGTCTCCGCGGCCACCAGCCGCGCCAGATAATTCCGCGGCACGCCCTCGAGATCCACCGCCACCGGCTGACCTCCATCGCCGAGGAGATGGGGGCC
>CBFGTW010000068.1:0-22455 GCA_965651855.1 uncultured Verrucomicrobiales bacterium | reverse complement strand
TTGCCCGTCTTGCCCGTCTTGTCATTCTTGTCATTCTTGTCCCCTGCGACCTGCCTCTCGCTGCGGGCCTTCTTCCTCATCGCGCTGATCACCCGATGCCCGATTCACTGGCGGGCCGTGGCGGCCGTGGCGGCCGTGGCGGCCGCTCTTCCGGCGGCTTCGCCGGTGGCGAAGCAGGTGCCCATCACACGGATCGAGGCTTGGGCGTCGTGGTCGGCGGAAAGGCAGCGGCCGGCGACGAAGAGGCGATCGATGCCCCGCGGCTTGAGGCAGCGCAGAGGAATACCGGCCGGCCGGGTCTCGCGCGGGAAACGGAGCTTCGGGCCCTTGGTGTTTTCGCGAAATTCCATCGGCCAGGTGGCGAGGGCGATCTCGTCGTCGAAGCGCGCGGAGTCGAGCAGGTCGTCGCCGGTGAGGACGTATTCGCCGAGCCAGCGGCGGCTTTCCCGGACGCCGGCGCGCACCGGCCACTGGCTGATGAACGCACCCCGCCAGATGGCGCTCCGGCGGGTCAGCCAGCGGAGGGTTTCGCCCGCGATCCGTCGGCCGGAAACCTCGAGCGCCGTCAGGCAGCCGGGATCGAAGGGATCGTAGGCGCCGCCCGCGAGATCAATGGTGCCGAAGACCTCACCCGCCCTGCCGGACGCGCGGAACGAGAGGCCGAGCGCCGACTTCGACAAGGCCCCGGCGCGCAAGCCTTCGACGATCAGGCCGGCGGTCTCGAGCCGGGCGCTCTCCGCAAATTCCGGCACGCCCTGCACGCCGAAAACATAGGCCGGGCGCTGCAACTTCGGGCTCTCCGCCATTTCCGCGCCGCCGAGCCAGCGCGCGACTTCCGCATCGCCGCTTGCGTCCACCAGCGCGGCCGCTTGCACGTGCCGCTCGCCTGCGCGTCCGCAGGTCCGGATTTCCCAGCCGTCGTCATCGCGCGAAACGCCAGCCACTTCCGTGTGCAGCCGGACTTCCAGCGTCGGCTCGGCGGTCACGAGCTCGTCGGCGATCCGCGCGAACTCGACCGGGTGCTGCGGCAGGACATCGACGCGCCCCAGCCGCTGCGGGCCGAGACCGGTCGCGGCGATCATTCGCTCCGCCATTTCCGTGGCGAAGCCGGGATTCGCGAGCACCGCGCCCGGCTCGTCGCGCAGCAGGTAGAGCCCGCAAAACGTGTGCACCAGCGAGGCCGTGCCCATGCCGCCGAGGAAACCGTGGCGCTCGATGAGCAACGTGCGCGCACCGGACCGAGCCGCCGTCACCGCCGCGGCCAAGCCGGCGCTGCCGCCGCCGATCACCGCCACGTCGCAGCAGTCCGCCTTCATGCCGACTTCGAGCCGATCAGTTCCGCCAGCCGCCGCGGGCTCGAGAGATTTGCCCTCGTCAAATCCGCCGCATCCAGCACCACGCCAAACCGCTCTTCCACCGCCACCACCAGTTGCATCACCGCCATCGAGTCCATGCCGGAGCTGAACAAATCGCCATCCGCGGGAAATTCCGGCGGAAGGTCGAGGATCCCCTCGTCATTGAGCCAGGCGATGAGTTCTTCCGGTGACGGCATGCGCGGTCACGCTGCGGCGGATGCCCGGCGGGCGGCAAGCGCGATGATCACGGCAGCCCTTCGAACCGCGACTGCAACTGCGCCGCCCAACGCCCGACCGGATCGTCTCCCTTCAGAATCTCGGAGCAAACCCCGGCCACCAGCCGTTGCCTTGGATCGCGCCACCACTCGGGCAGGCACTCGAGTTCGTCCATCACCGGATCCGCCCGCTCGCCGAGCGCGTACTGCCGGGCGATGAAGGCGAGGAAAGGGTCGACCACCAGCTCCGGCTTCATTCTCTTCACTTCCTTTTCCGCGGCTCTTCGTCGCTCCGAGTCCCTGAGCGACGCACTGAGCTTTCTCATCGACCGCGCGGCGCTCTCGAGGGTGAAGCGGCTCAACCTTCCGCCCAATTCGGGAACCAGCGACTTCGCCACGATCCCCAGACCGAGGAGCGGGTTCGCCACGGCCACCAGACCGCCGACCACCACCAGCCCGCCGGTGAGCCAATGGGAACGGCGGTCGATGATATCTCCAAGCTCTTCCAATCGTGCGGCGAAGTCGTCGCCGGGCGGAGGCTCGCCGGCAGCAGAGGCAACGGACAAGTCATCGCGCAGTCTCGACTCCAGGAGATCGAAGGCCGCTCGGTCGTGGACGTGGAAAATCCGGACCTTGGGCAGGGAGTTGACCGCGCTCACGCCGGCCGGGAGAACCCGACGTTCCACCAAGGCGAAATCGTCCGGACCGGGTCCGGTCGGCACCAGGAGATAGTGGGTGGCGTCCTCGCTTTCCGGTTCGGCATCGTGAACAATCCGTGTGGACGCGAAGAACGGCAGCGAGCCGAAGGCGCCGCGCACGAAGCCGAGGCCGGAGCTTCGCAATTTTGAGAGCAAGTCCGGAGCGTCGGCCGCCTGGCGCAGGGTGGCCAGCCACTTCTCGTTCATGCAGCGCAGGATGAATCGCCCGTCCGATCCCTGCAAGCCGCCGCCCGTCGCAGAAAATCCGCGTGGTTTCCGCGAAGGAATGCCGAGCGGGACTCGAGGCGCGCGCCGATGCTCCGGCATGGCGAGTTGCGCGCACTGCGGGACGGAATATGCGGCGAAGTCCGCGCTGGAGCGGTTTTGCTGCCGCGGGTGCGAGTTTGTCTCCGACTTGATCGCCAACAACGGGCTGGAGCGGTTCTACGATCTGAAACAGGGGCTGGCGGTCGCGCCGGTGCGCAGCCGGCCGTTCGAGGAGCACGATTTTTCCTGGCTGGCGCCGAAGGTGGCGGAGGCGGAGGAAAGGGCCGGGAGCGGTTCGGCGAAGCTCGACCTAGCGCTGGACGGGCTGTCGTGCGTCGGCTGCGTGTGGCTGATCGAGAAGTTGTTCACGCGTCACGACGGCGCGGTGCGGGCGGCAGCGCATCCCTCGAGCGGCCGGCTGCACCTCGAGTGGCTGCCGGGGAAATGCGCGCTCGAGCCGTTCTTGCGCGAGCTCTGCCAGTTCGGCTACGTCGCCGCGCCCGCGGGATCCGCGGCGGGCGACCACGAACGGCGGCGGCTCGCGGCGCGGCTTGGGTTGTGCGGGGCCTTCGCGCTGAACACGATGGGCTTCACCCTGCCGATCTACCTGGGAATGCCGGCGGACTTCGAGTTCGCGGAACTTTTCAAGCTCATCGCCTCTCTCTCCGCCACGCTGGCGATGCTGGTGGGTGGCGGGTATTTCATCGAGCGCGCGTGGCGGTCGCTGCGCGCGAAATCCTTGCACATCGACCTGCCGATCGCGCTGGGGCTGATCGCCGCCTATCTCGGGTCGATCGGCGGCTGGGCGCTGGGCCACGAGCGGCTGCTGTATTTCGACTTCGTCGCCACCTTCGTCTTCCTGATGCTCGGCGGGCGGTTTTTGCAGACGTCCGCGGTGGACAAGAACCGCCGGCGGCTCGTCCGCCAGCAGCCGGTGCCCGAGGCGGTACCGCGCGCGGACGGCGGGGAAACGGTCGTGCGCGGCGAGATCCAGCCGGGGCTGAAATTCCTGCTCGCCCCGGGCCAAGCGCTGCCGGTGAGCGGCGTTCTGGCCGCGGGCGAGGCGGATTTTTCGCTCGAGTGGATCCACGGCGAGGCGGACCCGGTGCGGTTTCCCGCTGGTTCGCGGCTGCCGGCCGGCGCGATTCTGCTGAGCCGATCCCCGGCGGCGGTGGAAGCGGGCGAGCGCTGGGAAGATTCGCTGCTGGCGAAACTCACGGCTCCAGTTGATGGCGAGCGCGCCTCCCCCGGACTCGACCGCCTGCTGCGCGTTTATCTTTCGATCGTGCTGCTGCTCGGGGTCGTCGCGCTCCTCCTGTGGGGCGTGCGCGGCGAGTGGATCACGGCCGTGCAGGCGATGATCTCGGTGTTCGTTGTTTCCTGCCCGTGCGCTCTGGGCGTGGCCATTCCGCTGGCGGACGATCTCGCGGCCTCGGCGATGGAGCGGCTCGGGGTTTTCGTCCGCACCGCCACTCTCTGGCCGCGGCTGCGGCGGGTGCGGCGGGTCGTTTTCGACAAAACCGGCACGCTCACGCTCGAGCGGCCGGTGCTGGAAAATCCGGACGCCGTGAGCGCACTCGACGACGAGGCGACGCTTGCCTTGGCCCGCCTCACACGCGGCTCGCTGCATCCGGTTTCGCGCTCGCTGCTCGAGGCGCTTGGTTCCCGCGGCCAACGGCTGCTGGCGGATCGCGGCGCGGGCGATGCGCCGGAGGAATTCCCCGGGCTCGGGGTGAAGCTTGGCGCCTGGTCGCTCGGAAAAGCCGGCTGGACCGGCGGCCGCGCGCCCGCCGAGGCCGGTGCCGCGGGCAGCGAGCTGCGACACGACGGCCGGCTCGTCGCGACCTTCCGCTTCAGCGAGTCGCTTCGCCCCGGCGCGGTGGAAACGCTGCGCCAGCTCGAGCGCCGCGGGCTTTCCCTCCACATCCTTTCCGGCGACCACCCCGACAAGGTCGCGGCGATGGCGCGGGCGTTGGACCTCCCCGCCGGTCAGGCCCACGGCGGGCTTTCCCCGGAGCAAAAGGCGCGGGAGGTCCGCGCGCTCGACCGCCAGGACACGCTCTACCTCGGCGACGGCGCGAACGACTCGCTGGCCTTCGACGCCGCCCTCGTCACCGGCACGCCGGTGGTGGACAGGAGCCTGCTCGAATCGAAGGCGGACTTCTACACGCTCGGTGCGGGGCTCGGCTTCCTACCCGGGCTTCTACGTACGGCAGCCGCACGCTCGCGGGGGGTGCGCATGGCCTTTACCTTCGCCCTGAGCTATAACATCACCACCGTCGCCTTCTCCATGGCGGGCCACATGAGTCCGCTTCTCGCCGCGATTCTCATGCCGCTGAGTTCCATCGTCTCGATCGCGATTGTCGCCACGGGCGGACGCGTTCCAGGCGCGATGAGAAGTTGAAAAATCCGCAAGGCTTTCCTAGTTTCTGTCGCCGGAAGAAACCCGACAGACTTCGCACCCATGGCGGCCGCGCTCCAAGCACATCAGGATTTCGAACACGCGCTCTTCGAGCGGCTGCTGCATTCCGAACGGTTCAAGATCTATCAGGATGCCTTCCGCACCGCCACCGGCCTGCCGCTGCGGCTGGTCTCGGCGGATCCCGACCACTGGTGCCTCGACGACCAGAGCATCAACCGCAGCCCGTTCTGCGAAGTGCTCAACTTGTGCAAGGCGGCCTGTTTCGCCTGCATCGACACCAACCGCCGCTTGATGAAGGAGGCGGAGGTCAACGGGCCGTCCACCTGCCACTGCTTCGCCGGGCTCTGCGCCACCGCCGTTCCCGTCAAGATGGGCGCGACGGTCATCGGTTTCATGAAGACCGGGCAGGTTTTCAACCAGACTCCCAGCGAAGGGAAATTTGACGAACTCCTCGGGGCGCTCGGGCGGAAGACGCTCGATCCGGAGACGACGGAAAGCCTGCGCGCCGCCTACCTGCAGACCCGCGCCGTGGAACCACAGCGCTACCAGAGCATGGTCACGCTGCTCACCAGCTTCGCCGAGCAGCTCGGGGCCCACGCCGAATCGCTGGCCATCATCGAGCAGGGATCCGAGCCCGCCGCCATCGCCAAGGCGCGGAAATTCATCCACGCGAACCTCGACCAGCCGCTGCCGCTCGGCCAAGTGGCGCGGCAGGCCGGCCTGAGCGAGTCCCACTTCTGCCGGCTCTTCAAAGACGCCACCGGCCTGACGCTCACCGATTACGTGAACCGCTGCCGGGTCGAATGGGCCAAGCGCGAGCTGCTCAAGCCCGGCGCGCGCGTGTCCGAAATCGCCTTCCAGGTCGGCTACCAGTCGCTCTCGCAGTTCAACCGCAGCTTCGCCCGGATCGTCGGGCAGTCGCCCACGCTCTACCGCCGCGAGCGGATGGAGCGCGCGGCTTCGTGAGGCCGCCGGTTTTCGTGATTGCCGCGGCAGCCCTCGGGCAGGCAGCTTTCAGGCGTCGAGTTCATGGAAGATCGCTACGAAATCCGGGAAAAGATCGGCCAAGGCGGCATGGGAGCGGTTTTCCGCGCCTTCGATACCCGGATGAACCGCGAGGTGGCCATCAAGCGCATCAGCCCGGAAGGCGATGCGGAGATGCAGAAGGAGGCCACCGACCAGATCTCGCGCGAGGCCGCCTCGCTCGCCTCGCTCCAGCACCCGCACATCGTCACCGTCTACGACGTGGGGGGCGACGAGGAAGGTCCCTACGTGGTGATGGAGCTGCTCAGCGGAAAAACCCTCGATGAGTTGATCGAGCGCGCGCCGCTCACCTGGGGGGACTTCCGCGAGCTGGCGATGCAGACGCAGGAGGCGCTCATCGCCGCGCAGGAACTGGACATCGTCCACCGCGACATCAAGCCCGGCAACCTCATGCTCACCTGGCTGCCGTCCGGGAAATTCCAGGTGAAGATCGTCGATTTCGGCCTGGCGGCGCTCGCGCCCGATCCGGCCCTCCAGTCGCTGGAAGACGCGGACTCGGTGCTGGGCTCGATCTTTTTCATGTCTCCGGAGCACTTCGAACGCGGCCGGCTCGACGTGCGGACGGACATGTATGCCATGGGCTGCGTTTATTATCACGCGCTCACCGGCAGCTATCCCTTCCGCGGCGAGACCGGTCACGAAGTGATGACGGCCCACCTCCACCACACGGTTCGCCCGCTCCAGGAACTCCGGCCGGACCTGCCCCGTTGGGCCTGCGACTGGGTGATGTGGCATATCAACCGCCGCCCCGAAGACCGGCCGGAGAACGCCCGCGAGGCGCTGCACGTGTTCTTCAAGAACGACAAAAACCCGCCGGTGAATCCCCCTCCCACGACTCCCCAGCCCAAGCGCCCCCGTCTCGTCATTCCCGGCGCGATCGAGCCGCCGCCGCCCCAGCCCGATCCGATTCCGGAGCCGCCGCTCACCCAGACCGCGCCGCAGCCGCTGCTCCCGCCGGAAGGTTCGAAACCGAGCGTCCACGACACCGCGGCCGTCGAATTGCCACCCGCCGCTCCCGATCCCGAGCCGGCCGCCACCGCACCCGCCCTGAAAGTGGCCACTCCGCTGGCCGGCAACCCGGCGCCGCCCCTGAAGCTGCCGAAGAAGACCAAGCGGAAGATGAGCAACGGCGCCAAGACCGCCATCGCCGCCGTGCTTGGAATCCTGGTCGTCCTGCTCGCCATTTTCCTCATCCAAAGGCAGGGAAAAAACCGCGACGTCGAGCGCTACAACGAACTGGTGGCCACCGCCGCCCAAGCCGACACCACTGAACTGCCGGTCTCGGACGAAGACCTCGGGCTCCTGCTGGAGGCGGCCGTCAACCTCGGCGCAACGCCCCAACGGCAGGCCATTTACAAGGCGCTCTACCTCGCGAAACCGACCGACGGCACGGACGTGGACGTCCGCATCGCCACCTTCGCCACCACCCGGGACATGCTCCCGGAAGTGCGCGAAGCGATCATCCGCGACGTCCTCCGCCGCCGCGGCAATCCGGAAATCCTGCCGATCCTGATGAAGTTCGCCGCCTCCACCGAGGACGTGAGAGCGGCCGCCGCCGCCTTGCAGGCGGCCCGGAACATGGCGGGAGATGCCGAGTTCGCCCAGTTCCTCGAAGTCCTGCAGTTCAACCCGAACCCGTCCATCCGCCAGGCGGCCGAGGACGCCATTTCCGAGATTCTCGGGAAATCGCAGGACCGCGAGGCGCTCGCCGCCCGTCTGGCCGCCGCCTATGAAGGTGCGGTGGGAGATCCCGTGCGCCACGCACTGCTCCGCCTGATGGGCCGGGCTGGAGGCGAGGCGGCCGCGGACCGGATCCGCGCCACGCTGGAGGAAGGCAGTCAAGCCGACCAAATCGCCGCCCTCGTGGCGCTCGGAGCATGGCCGGACAGCTCGATGTTTCCCGAACTCGTGGGCTTCTTCGCCGCCACCAGCAACGACCCGCTGCGCAGCCGGTCCTTCGAGGCGGCTTACCGGTTCCTGACGGATCCGGAACGCAAGCTCACGCCCGAGGAGCAGGAGCAAGCTTGGCGGGCGCTCGCGGAAAATTCGCAGCGCACGGGCGAAAAGGTGCGCGTGATCCAGGCGCTCGTCGCCATCGGCAATCAGCCCTGGGTCGTCGAACTCCTGCGCGATTTCGCCAACGAAGACGAGCACGAAGACCGGGTGATCGACGGCGCCGAAAAGGCGCTAGGGGTGCTTGGCGTCGAGCGTTGACTCAGGCCGGAAAGACCGCCACCGGACCTACACCCGCCGCCTGCACGCGGCGGAGCTTTTCGACGGCTCGCCTCACCGCCTCCGCCGCGGCCAGCGCCTCATCCATCGTGTTCAGCACGGAAAAGCTGAAGCGCAGGCTGCTTCTCGCCAGCCCCGGATCGATGCCCATCGCGAGCTGCACGTGCGAAGGCTTCTGCTTGCCAGTCATGCACGCGGAACCCGCCGAACAAGCCACGCCCATCTCGTCGAGCAGGATCAGGAGGCCGGCCGCCTCGCAGCCCTCGAACGAGAGGTGCGAGGTGTTCGGCAGGCGGCGCCGCGGATCGCCATTGCGGATCGCGCCGGGAACATTCCCCAGCACCGCCGCCTCGAAGGCGTCGCGCATTTCCGTCAGGCGTGTCGCGGAGCCTTCCCGGAGATTCCGCGCCGCCGCCGCTGCCGCCGCCCCCATGGCGACGATGCCGGCCGTGTTCTCCGTGCCGCTCCGCCGGCCGTTCTCCTGCCCGCCGCCGATGATCAGCGGGGAAAACCGCAGCCCGCGGCGGATGTAGAGCGCGCCCACGCCCTTCGGCCCGTGGAACTTGTGCGCCGAGAGGGAAAGCAGGTCCACGTCGAGATCACGCACGTCGAGCGACAACTTGCCGGCCATCTGGATGGCGTCCGAATGCAGCGGGATCCCCCGTTCCCGGGCCAGCGCCGCGATCTCCCGCACGGGTTGCAGCACGCCGGTCTCGTTGTTGGCCGCCATCACGGAGACATAAGCGGCGTCTTCGAGAGCGACCCGCGCCCCATCAAGGTCCACATAACCTTCCGGAGCCGCCCGGAGATACCCCACTTCCCGGTCGCGCGATTCGACATATCTCAAGACCGCACTGTGCTCGATCGCCGAAACCGCGGCCGCGCCCTCGCCGGCGAGCTTGTCCAGCGAGCGCAGCGCGGCGTTCACGCTTTCGGTGCCGCCACCGGTGAAGATGACCTCATCCGGCTCCGCGCCGATCAAAGCCGCCACCTGGCCGCGCGCCTCGTCGATCGCCCGCCGCGCGCGTTTCGCACCCGCATACGCCGCCGAAGGATTCGCGAAGCCGTCTTTCAGCCACGGCAACATCGCCTCCAGCACCTCCGGCAGGAGCGGCGTCGTCGCGTTCGCGTCCAGATGGATCATGGCCGCAGCATCCGGCGGCACCGCTGGAATTCAATCCGGAAAACGGAAACGCCGCAGACGGGCTTCGATCCACTGGAAGCTCGTCGGCCGGTGATTTGTCACCGCACTCCGGGCCGTTTCACCCATCTCCACCACGACCGGCTTGGGATTCCGCGGCGAGCCCCAGGCGCAGCAGGTTCGCGATGCGCCCGGCGTCGTAAACACATCCCGCCCAGCTCCCGCCGCTGGCGTTCTGCAGCGCCGCCCACAGCCGGGTGTCGGCCGGGACGGCGGGATTCGGCTGGAGGTCCGGATGCACCTCGCGCGCGGCAAGCTCCGCGGCGGACAGGGATTCCACGTCCACCGTCCCCTCAAGCCTCCGCGTGTCGATCCGCAGCCGGATGACATCGCCATCCCGGAGCCTGCCGATCGGTCCACCGGCCCAGGCTTCGGGGCTGACGTGGCCGACGCACGCCCCGGTCGAAACGCCGGAAAAGCGCCCGTCGGTCACCAGCGCGAACCGTTGTCCGTCCTTCATGTGCTTGAGCGCCGAGGTGACTTGATAGGTCTCGGGCATCCCGCAACCCGGGCCGATCCCCGCGAGCACCATCACGTCGCCGGGCTTCACCGCCCCGGCCTTGATCGCCTCGATGGCGGCCTTCTCGCTCGTGAACACGCGGGCGGGTCCCTCGTGGAGAAACATGCCGTCCGTGCCCACCAGCTCGGGCGAGATCGCGGTGCTCTTCACCAGCGCGCCCTCCGGAGCGAGATTCCCGCGGAGAAACGTGACGGTGCTCGTGAGGCCGCGCTCCCGGGCCCGGTCGGCGGACATGATCACCTCCTCCGCGTCGATGCCGTCGAGCGTCCGCAGTTTTTCCCGCAGCCGGGTGCGTCGCTCGCTTTTCTCCCACCATTCGAGGTTCTCGCCAAGCGTCCGGCCGCTGACGGTGAGCGCGCCAAGTTTCAACAATCCCAGCTCGCGCAAATGCAGCATCGCCTCCGGCACACCGCCCGCGAGGTAGACCTGCACGGTGGCGAAATGCCGCGGGCCGTTCGGCAGCGAGTCCACCAGCCGGGGCACCGCGCGGTTGATCCGCGCCCAGTCGTCCACCGTCGGCCGCGTCAGCCCCGCCGCATGCGCGATGGCGGGAACATGCAGCACCAGATTCGTCGAGCCGCCGAAGGCCGCGTGGCAAACCATCGCGTTGTGAACGGCGTCGTCTGTCAGAACATCGCGCGTCTTCAGCCCGGCCGCATCGAGGGCCAGCAGGGCGCGGGCGGAGCGGCGGGCGACATCCCGCCAGATCGCGGAGCCGGAAGGAGCAAGCGCCGCATGCGGCAATGCCAGTCCTAGCGCCTCGGCCACCACTTGGCTGGTGGCCGCCGTGCCCATGAACTGGCACCCGCCGCCGGGAGAACCGCAGGCCTTGCAGCCCATCTCCGCCGCGTGCTCGAGCGGGATTTCCCCGCGGGCGAAGCGCGTCGCGAGCGTCTGGACTTTCCCCGTGTCCTCCGCCTCCTCGGCCAGAAGCGTCACGCCGCCCGGTACCAGCACGGTCGGCAGATCCGGCGTGCCGGCCAGCGCCATCATCATCGCCGGCAGTCCCTTGTCGCAGGTCGCCACGCCCAGCACACCCCGCCGCGTGGGCAGCGAGCGGATGAGGCGCCGCAACACGATTGCGGCGTCATTGCGATACGGCAGGCTGTCGAGCATGCCGGTCGTCCCGTTCGTCCGACCGTCGCACGGATCGCTCACGTAACCGGCGAACGGGATCGCCTTCGCCGCGGCGAATTCGCGCGCCGCTTCTTCCATCAACAGGCCGACCTCCCAATGCCCGGTGTGATAACCGAGCGCCACCGGCGTGCCGTCCGCCGCGCGGATGCCACCCTGCGTGCTGAGGATGAGAAACTGCTTCCCGAGCAGCGCCGCGGGCGACCAACCCATGCCGGCGTTCTGCGTCCAGCCGAACAGCTCGCCGCTCGACATTTCGCGCAAGCGGTCCGGCTCGAGCGGCAAGCTCCCCGCCGGCCCCGGCGCGGTGGTGCGCAGCGCGTAAATCGCCTCGTCTCCGGATTCGAAAATCGGATCGCTCATCACGCCACGGTGTTCACCAAGGTCCCGATCGGCTCGATGGAAATCCGGATTTTGTCGCCGGACCGCAGCGTGAAGGAATCCGGCGGCACCACGCCCGTTCCGGTCATCAGCCACACGCCACGCGGAAACGACTGGTCGCGGAATAGATACTCCGCGAGTTCCCCGAAGCTCCGCTTGATCTGGTTGATGGCCGTCGCCCCGGAGAACACGGCCTCGCCCTCGCGGCGGATCTCGATGGCGATCTCCGTCTCCGCCGGCAGCGTCCCCTCGCTGACCAACAGGCACGGCCCCAAGGCGGATGAGCGATGATAGACCTTCGCCTGCGGAAGATAGAGCGGGTTTTCGCCCTCGATGTCGCGCGAACTCATGTCATTGCCGATCGTGAAGCCGAAGATTTTTCCGGCCTCGTTGATCGCCAGCGTCAGCTCCGGCTCGGGCACGTTCCACTTCGAGTCGGCCCGGATCCGCACCTCCCCGCCCGGCCCGGCGACCCGGTGCGGCGTGCCCTTGAAGAACAGCTCCGGTCGCGCGGCGTGATAAACCTTGTCGTAAAACGTCCCGCCACCCGCGTCCTTGGATTCCTCCATCCGCGCCGAGCGGCTTCGGAGATAGGTCACCCCGGCCGCCCAGATTTCCTGGTTGCCGATCGGCGCTCCGGGCGAGGCCGGCACCTCCGACGGGGCGCCCTCGTCCCACCACCGCCGCGCCAGCCCCGCCGGTTCCGCGGACATGAACAACGCGTCGAACCCCGCGCCCGCGGGGGCACGACGCGCCACGCCACCGGACTCGAGCACCAAACCATCGGAATCGCCAAAAATACGGATCATGGGTTTCCAAAGACCCAACCGGGAAACCGTCCGCATGTCGAGCCACGGAACGGGCCCGGCCTTCTCCGATCGCCGGCCTCCGACCTCCGACCTCTTCAGAGCGGCAGGTCGTAGCTGCGGCCGCCGACGCCTTCGAACCAGCGCATGTAGGCGGCATTGACCATCGAGTAGCCGCCGGGCGTGGGGTAGTCGCCGGTGAAATACCAGTCGCCGGCGGGTCCTTTGATCGAGGCCCGAAGGTTGTCGATGGTCTGGAAGATCACTTCCACTTCCCCGCTCCAGTCAATGTCTTCCGGGTACACCATGCGGCTGATCTCGGCGGCGATTTCCTCGTCGCTGAACGCCTCGTAAACCTGCTGGACGCGGTTTTTCCGCTCCTCCATCGGTTTGTCCAATTCCTCGCGGCATTCCTGGTACACCCGATCGAGCAGCGACTGGCGGCCGGCCATGCGGTGGAGGGCGACGGCGGCCTGGAAGGCGATGAATTTCCCCATCTCGGACATGTCGATGCCGTAGCAGTCCGGATAGCGGATCTGGGGGGCGGTCGAGCAGATGACGATCTTCGAGGGCTTGGTGCGCGCGAGGATCTTGAGGATGGATTTCTTGAGCGTGGTGCCGCGGACGATCGAGTCGTCGAGGGCGACGAGATAGTCGCCGGGGCGGACGACCCCATACGTCACGTCGTAAACGTGGGAGACGAGCTGGTCGCGGCCTTTTTCCTGCGAGATGAAGGTCCGCATCTTGATGTCCTTGTGGGCGATTTTCTCGCCCCGCGGCCAGTTGCGGAGGATGAGGTCGTCAACGAGTTCGGGCGTGAGATTTCCCTCTTCGGAGGCCTTGAGGATCGAGGCGCGGACCTCCTGGCGACGGTAGAGGCGCAGGCCGTCCATCAACCCGTGGTAGGCGGTCTCGGCGGTGTTCGGGATGAACGAGAAGACGGTTTTCTCGAACTTGCCGTCGATCGCCTTGACCACTTGGTCGACGAGCGCGGCGCCCATCGCCTTGCGCTCGCGGTAGATCTGCGGGTCGTTGCCGCGCGAGAAGTAGATCTTTTCGAACGAACACGGCGTGTATTTCCGCGGCGGGGAAAACGGCGTGTCGGAGAGCGAGCCGTCCGCTTTCACGCAGATCACGGAGCCGGGATCGACGGGCTTCACCTGTTCGGCCTCCACTTCGAAGACCGTCATCAGCGGCACGCGCTCGGAGGCCACGGCGATGACGTCGTCCGTGATCAACATGTGGCACGGCCGGATGCCGCGCGGATCACGCATGAAGAACATGTCGCCATTTCCGACCACGCCGAGGATGGCGTAGCCGCCGTCCCACTTCGCGGCGGAATCCGCCACGACCTGCGGCACGTCGAGCGCCGCGGAAATGCGGTCCGGCATTTCACCGCCCTCGACGCCTTCGTCGCGGAGCTGGCGGTAGAGGTCGGTGTGCGCCTCGTCGAGGTGGTAGCCGACTTCCTCGAGCACCGTCTGGGTGTCGGTGCCGAAGACCGGATGCTGGCCGCGCTCGATGAGCACCTGGTTCAGCTCCATGGCGTTGGTCATGTTGAAATTGCCCATGACCATGAGCGTGCGGGTCGGCCAGTTGCTGCGGCGCAGGTACGGGTGGCACGAGCCTTCGTCGAATTCGCCGGACGTCCCGTAGCGCAGGTGGCCGACGAGGATCTCCCCGCCGAAGTCGTAGTTGAGCTTCACGCTCTCGGGGTCGTCTTTGTCGAGATGCCCCTTGCGATGCATCTTGTAGAACGTCTTCAGCTCCTTGCGGAAGATCTGGGCCAGCGCGTCCTGTTCGATGCCGCGGCGGCGGTGGACGTAGGGCCGGCCGAGCGGCATGTTGAGCTTCACGCAGCCGATGCCGGTGCCGTCCTGCCCGCGGTTGTGCTGCTTTTCCATGAGGAGAAACAGCTTGTTGAGGCCCCAGAGGCAGGTGCCGTAGCGGTCGTAGTAATAGGCCAGCGGCTTGCGGAGTCGCACGGCGGCGATCCCGCATTCGTGTTTGAGGAAGTCGCTCATCGAGTGACGGTCATTCGCCTGAAACGCGGACGCGGACGCCCTCCTGCGGGACCATTTTCCCGATCACCGTGCCGCTGGGGCCGGCTTTGAGAGCGGCATCGACCTCGGATTCCGCGACGATGGCGACCCAGCCGATGCCCATGTTGAAAGTGTGGAAACGGTCGTCCGCATCGACGTGTGCGAGCAATTTTCCGATGCCGGGCAACTCCCAGCGCGGAATCTCCAGGTCGGCTCCCATGTGGCGGAACAGTCGTTCCAGGTTTTCCGGAAGTCCACCGCCGGTAATGTGCGACATCGCACGTGGTTTTACGCCCGCCGCGCGGAGGTCGCGGACCACGTCGTGGTAGAGGCGGGTCGGCCGGAGCCAGGCGGCAAGTTCGTCGTCGGAAACTTCGCCGGGATGCTCCTTCAAAACGCGCCGGACGAGCGACCAGCCGTTGGCGTGGATGCTGTCGGACGCGTAGCCGACCAGGACATCGCCGATCGCGACGGTCGTCGGATCGATGAGGTCCGCCTTTTCCGCGCAGCCGATGCAGAAGCCGGAAAGCTCGATGATGCCCTCGGGGACGATGCCGGGCATTTCCGCCGTTTCACCGCCGGCGAGGATGCAGTCGCACGCCTCGAGGTAGTCCGCCATGCCGCCGATCAGGCGGGTGATGCGGTCCTCGTCGAGCGCCGCGATGCCGATGTAGTCGAGAAAAAGCAGCGGGGCGCCGCCGGTGGTGAGGATGTCGTTGACGCTCATCGCCACGAGGTCCTTGCCCGCGATCTCGAGCAGGTCGCGCTCGAGGAGCAACTCGAGCTTGGTGCCCACGCCGTCGCAACCGGTCATGATGACGGGCTCCTCGTAGGCGGAGAGATCGTAGCAGGCGGCGAAGAGCCCGAAGGCGCCCCACAGCTTGCGGTTCTGCTGCGTGCGGCGCACGTGCGCCCCGATGTCCCCTACCAGAGCGGCCGCCTTGCGCGTGTCCACCCCGGCCTGCTGGTAAGTGAGCTTGCCCGCCATGTTCCGGTGCGGCGGTTCTTAACCACGGGTCCCCTGCCGTCACGCAGAAAAAATCCCCGCGATGCCGCCGGCATGAGAGTCGTGATGGCCCACGGCGCCGCCCTCCCCTGCCGCGCCTGCCGCCGCAGGGAGCCGGCGGGCGTCGCGGAAACTGCGCGAAATTCCCGACCCGCCCGCGGTGAAGGCTGCAAACCGGGCTTTGCAGAAGGCATTTTTTGAAAACCGACCCTCCAGTCGCAGAAACGTTCAAAAAAATTATTGCCAATTCTGCCTAACAATTTTATTCCTGACGCCATTCCGCCGGACGGGACATTTAATTTTTCTTGAATATACGACTGGTTCCGTTAGAAGCGGACGCGAATTTGGAACCCTTCACTCAGGACATGGCCCCAAGAATCGAGTTCGGATCCGGCATGGAAATCGGATACGGCAAGCCGCTCGCGCGGCTTCCGGAGGCGATTCGTCTGGATGCTGGCACACATTTTCTCCTGGCCCGGAACGGCCGGGGCAAGACGACGCTGCTGCGCACGCTGGCCCGCACGTTGAAGCACGTGTCGGGGGAATTCCACACGGAGGGATTCACCCAGTATTTGCCCGAGGACCTGCGCTTCGACCCGGAGCTGACACCGCGGATGATTTTTCGGATGCTGCTGCCGAAGGTGCGGCTTGACGAAGCGCTCGCACTGGCGGCGGACATCGAACTGGACACGAAAAAGCCCTACGGCCGGCTTTCCACGGGCAACCGCCGCAAGACCGCGCTGATCATGGCGGAGTTTTCGGTGAAGCCGGAGGGCGGAAACATTCTGCTGCTCGACGAGCCGTTCAGCGGGCTCGACGCCCACGCGCGGCAGGCCTTCGAGGAAATTTGGAAAAAATCCGCCGAAAACGTCCTGCGTTTGGTGAGCTGCCATCCGGACTACGACTCGATGGAAATGCCCAGCGCCCTGCTGATCGAGAGTGGCACGATCCGGCACCACGCTGGAAGCGGCCAAACCTGGACCGGCCTGAAGAATCTCCTGAATTGATCGCACCATGAGATTGTTCCGACTCACCCTCGCGACCATCTTCCAGCGGAAGGCTTGGGCGGTGTGCCTGTTCGCGGTGCTCGTCCTGCCCTTCGCGCTGCCGCTGATCTCGAGCGCCACCGAAAAGCCGGTGCTCGTCCAGCCGGCCCGCATCCAGGCGGCCTGGGGCACGCTCTGGATCTGCACCCTGCTCTGGGGGCTCTTCACCGCCGCCCGCCAAGGGGAAAGCAACGCGCGCTCCGGCATCGGCGAGTATTTCCTGACCGCCGGGGTTTCCGGCACGCGGCAGTTGTTCCAGATCTGGCTTGCGGTGTTCTGCTTTGTCGCGCCGCTGGCCTTGGGCGCGGCCGCCGTCTCGCAGTTCGCCGCGGCCCCTGCGGATCCCATCGAGCGCGCGATGTGGTGGACGCTCAACGGCCAGTACCTCGTGCTCTTTCTCGCCGCGACCGCTCCCTTGCTGGCGCTGGCGATCGCGCTGGCCTCGCGCTTCGGCGGCATCGCCGGGTTCGCCATCACGCTCACACTCGCCATCTACGGCCTCTACGGCGTGGGCTACCTCGACAACATGCTCAAGCTCGAGGAAAACCCGGTCCTCCAAGGGATCTGGCTCTACTCGCCGCACTACCGCTTCGCCGATCTCACCCAACGGCTCTACTTCAAGAGCGGCGCGCTGCCGATGGATGTCTTCTGGCAGATGACGCTCTACTTCCTCGGCATCCTCGCCGTCTACGCCGGCCTCTCGAAGCTCTGCTTCCGGACGAAACTCTCCGCCTGACGCCATGTCACGCCACAAGACGCACTTCTTCTCCGCCGGCCTCATCGGTGCCGGAGCGGTCGTCTGCGCCCTCACCGGACGTCCACTCCACAAGAACGCCGAAACGGACATCCCGCTCAACATTCTCGGCGTCAACCGCAGCCCCTACGGCGAAGTCTTCGCCATCGCCATGCAGGGACCGATCGATGTCTACTGGCACGGCGGGGCCGCTCACGAACATGCCCACGGGCACGACCACGATCACGATCACGAGGCTTGTTCCATCTGCGGAAACCACGGCGTCGACTGCACGGAGCATGTCGACAGCAACGAGTGGGATCACGACCATGATCACGCCGCTCACGATCATCACCACGATCACGGGCACTCGCACGCACATGCGGAAACCCACGGGCACGACCACGACTGCGAGGCGTGCGAACACAACCACCACTCCGGTGATGAACCGTCACACGCCAAGCCGCAAACGCACGAGCTTGCAGCCGAAACCGCCGGGTCGGCATCGCGACCGCAGCGGACGTCCGTCCGCAACCAATTCCGCGACTTCTTGAGCAATCTCGAAAAGGCCCGTCACGTCCGGACCAACCCGAAACCGATCGCGCCGGCCCAGGATTTCCACAATCGCCGCCAGACCGAGGACAAACTCCGGTTCGCCTATCAGCTCGATCCGGCCCACTACGGGAATTACAACACCTACCATTTCTTCATCACGCAACCGCGGATCGGCACCCGCCCGCATCTCACGGCCGGAGCTGCCAGACTGGCGGATGAAACGATCCGCTACTGCCTCGAGCAGGACACCGACCCGCGCCCGGCGCTGACGGCCGCCGCCGCCGCGCAGAACATCCTGGATCTGATGTTCAACGACCTCCACGAAGATAAGCCGACAGTCACGCTCGAGCAGATGCGACGAACGCTCGCCTTGGTCGACCACTGCCTCGCGCGCTACGACGACTTGTCGGCCGAATGGGACACCTCCGGAAACTGGGAACTCATCTCGCCACTCCGCCGCGAAGAGGTCGCGACCCGCCACAACTTCGTCCGAAAAATTCGCGACTCCGCCGAGCAGACGATCCGCCGCATGGAAGAAGAATCGCGATTCAAGAACCACGAAGTGAGCGCGAGATGAAGCACCCATCTCCAAGCATCAAATCCCAATCCTGAAGTAGCTCTCTCAGTTCCTCTTCCCTTCCACCTTCTCGGCGACCTCGGCGTCTTGGCGGTGACTCCCAACTTTCCAACTTCGATCTCCGACTTTTCCGCATGTTCACCGCCGTTCCAGCACCGCCTCCGCTCCCCGGCCACGCACCCGCGGCCCAGGCGCCGGCGCGCTTTTCCGCCAGCATGCGCGGTCGCGACTTGCTCGGCATCATCTTCCGCGTCTGCCGCGAACTGCGGGTCTCCGACATCCAGATGCGGGCCAACCGCCCGGTGTACATCCACACCAACAAGGGGATGGAGAAGCTCGACTTCCTCGGCGTGCTCACCTCCGCGAACATGGATGAGATCCTCAAGGAGCTCATCGCCAACCGCGAAAGCGGCAGTCACGGATTCGGCCAGGAGAAGGCCGCCGAAGTCCGCGTCGAGGACAAGATCCAGGAATGCATCGCCGAGTTCGCCGAGAAGCGCGTGGCGGACTTTTCTTGCGACGGCATCCCGATGGGCGACACCGGCGAGAAATCCGGTCGCCTCCGCATCCAGGCCCACCTCAGCTCGCCCGGCCTCGGCATCACCTGCCGTATCCTCAACGATCACATCCCGGAGCTCGAGTCGCTCGGCATCGATCCGGACACCACCGAAACGCTCCGCCAATCCGTGCTCAAGCGCGCCGGCCTTTGTCTGGTGACCGGCCCGACCGGCTCCGGCAAATCCACCACGCTCGCCTCCCTCATCGACTGGCTGCGCCGCAATCACCCGAAGCACATCGTCACCATCGAGGATCCGATCGAGTATCAATATCCGGACGACATGGACGATCCGGAGTACCCCGGCCACCGCATCCCCTCGCCCAGCATCGTGACGCAGCAGGAAGTCGGCCGGGACGTGAATTCCTACCGCCAAGGCCTCAAGGACGTCCTGCGCAAGGCGCCGCACGTCATCCTCCTCGGGGAAATCCGCGACCGCGAGGCGATGGAGACCTGCATGGAGGCCGCCCAGACCGGTCACCTCGTCCTGAGCACCCTCCACACCACCGGCGCGGTGAAAACCATCGGCCGTATTCTCGAGATGTATCCGAAGGAAAACCACTCCTCGGTCCTCAGCCGGCTTTCGGAAATCCTCATCTTCATCCATTCCCAGGGCCTGCTCAACGGCGTCCAGCGCCGCGTCCTGACCTATGAATTCCTACAGAGCAACGACGACGCCGTCTCCAGCGCCATCGCCAACTACGACGGCGGCGCCCGCTCGCTCGAGGACGTCATTCGCCGCGCCGGCAACATCGCCTGGGACAACAACCTCCAGCGCCTCCTCAACCAAGGCCTCATCACCTCCGACACCTTCCAAAACGCCAAGATGAACCGGAACGACGACGAGATGTGAGGGGGGAAGCACGAATCTCAAAGCATCAAATCCGAAACAGCTCCGCGCACCTCCACCACACCTCTCCCCTATCCCCAAATACTCTTTCCACGGATCACTGATCACTCGGCACTTCTCCCCACCGGACCGCAAAAAAGCAAAAATCTCCGAGAACGCTCCGCCCCGACTCTTGATTCCGGTCCAGCGCCGAGCCGAAGCCTTCTCTCTCCCCGAAGAACAAACAAAACACACCCACACACACAAACGACACCATGAAACTGACAAGCACCCACATCACGAAGCGCAAGAGCGGCATGACGCTCCTCGAATTGACCGTCGTCATCCTCGTCTTGCTCTCGCTCATCTCGGTCCTCTTCATCGGCGCCCGCGCCTGGAAGAAGGGTTCCGACCGCGCCGGCTGCATCTTGAACATCCGCAACGTGCAGCAGGCCATCCGCTCCTATGGCAACATGAACGGCCTGAACCCCGGCGATGCGATTATCGGCGGCGCGACAGCTGAAACCGTTCTGGTCGGAGCAAACTCCTTCATGGCGAACGCGCCAACTTGTCCAGGCAGCGGAACCTATTCCGGCCTCGATTCAACAACGATTCCAAACGTAGGAACCATCATGCTTACCTGTGATTTCAACGACGGACCGGCCCATGCGCCCTCCGGCAACACCAACGACTGGTAAGCCCCTCCCAACATGTAGCACGTTTAGGTCCGCCGTCGCCAGCGACGGCGGACCAGATGCACTAGAAGAGAGACGTGGAAAATCCAAGTCACCCATCCAACTTGAGCTTGTTCCAGCAGTTCAAGCAGGCATCGGCATTTTTCACCGGCACCAGTCGGTCATCCAACCCTGGATGGTATATGCCCGCGCTCGACCAAAACTGCGAGGTCCACATACGGCCAGACGGCTCCACGCTGACGTGTCTGATTTTCCTTCGATCAAACAACGAATGGACGGCGGGTCCCGCTCTTTCCGAGGCGGTCCTCGGCGACGCCGAGCGATGGGCGGCTTGGTGGCAGGAGCTGCTCAAGACCGTCAAAAGAAAGAAAGCGAAGTCGCTCGGCGTGGTGCTCCACATCGGCGATGAATTCGCCACCGCCGAACTCAAGCCGAGCTTCGAGGACCCGGACTCGCTCGCCGAGTTGCGTGATCTCGCGTCGAGCGACCCGATGGCAATCCTGGACGATTCGTCCATTCAGCCCGACCAGCACGCGTGGCGGGTGATTCCATACGCTCCACAGGCCGAGGAACCGATCGGCACCGCCGTCACCGTCGGCCGCGACTATGAGCGATTCCTCGCAGCGCTCCGGGAGGCCGGTCGTGAAGCGAATTTTCCCGTATCCACCGTAGCTCTGAGCGCTCCCTTGGTCGCGCTGACGGCGCTTCCGAGCTGCGCCTCCCTGACGAAGGGCCAGCCCTTTGTGGCGATTCTCCAGTACCCGTGGTTCACGGCGCTCGCTTTCTTCAATCGCGAGGGCAATCTGCGCCTGATCCGCACCCAACTGCACCGGGGGCAGAAGCGGCCACCGAACTTCCGCCGGACCATCGCCACGGCGAACGCTTCGCTCGAGTTCCAGGATCCGGATCTGTTCGTGATGCCCCTCGGCGAGCACGTGGACACCATGCTGGTGCAGGACCTGCAGTCGACCTTCACCTCGAGCCGCGTCGAACTGGTCCGGCCACCGGTGCCGGAAGGTCTCCACTCATGGTGTCCGGAACCGGCCATCGCCACGACTCCGGTGCCTGAAGAAGAGCCCTTCAGCCGCACCTTCGGCATCCTGCGGAAGGAGGGGTGGGCGTTCCAGGACTTCCTTTCCATCGCCCGCGAGGAACTCGAGTTGTTTCCGACGCGGCAGGAAATGCAACTCCTCAAGTTCGCCCGGCTCGGCAGAGTGGCCTTGGCCGGCGTCACGGTCCTCACTCTCGCTTGGTTCGGATTTGGCGCGGCAAGCACGCTGCGCAAACCGGAGTGGGCATTCAATCCGGACAGCGCGACCTCCGTGAAGAAGCGGATGATGGCGCTCAACGCTGAGAAGGTCCGGATCTCCCATCTCGACAACCTCCTGGCCGATCGATCCAAGGGCTGGGCCAACATGGAATTCATCGCGCGGCTGATTCCCGAAGGTGCCGGTATCCGCACGCGCGAAATCGTGCACACCATACGTCCGGCCGCCACACCCGGCCAATCCACCGTCGGCTTTATCAAGGAATGGTCCGTAAGCGGTTTTGTCCGCGCGGAAGGCATGGAATACCTCCAGTCGCTCAACAGCCGCGAAGGCCTCCATTCCCTATTTAATAACGTTGCGGACACCATCGGCGATGACTCGTTCCGCATCAACCTGGGGAACCGCAGCGTGGTGGCTAATGTTCGCACAAGGGAGAATAGTTCGTTCCGCCAGCGCCCGGCCCACGACATCATCAACCTCGACGACTCAACCTACCCGCTGATATTCGACCTAACGATAACCCAACGGTTTGAGACCACCGATCCTCTCGCCCTCAATGTCTCAGCAATGACGCAAACAAAGGCAATTCAACCCGCCAAGGCAAATCTCAGCAGCCCCCCCTGAATATGAGCTTATACCGCAACTCGATCATTACCTTCGGCTATGTCCTACCCATTGCGGTGGCCGGGGCAATTATTGGCACCTCTCTCATCACCCACTCCAGGATCAAAACTTCGCTTGAAGATAAGATGGCGCATTACAAAACTTATGAGCAAAGCCGGACGGCGGCGCTCCGGACCGAAGCGGATCTCGCGAAGCAGCGGCCGCACGTCGAGCGCTGGAACGCGCAGCTTGCCGAGGAGACGGCGAGTT
>CBFGTW010000067.1:0-22963 GCA_965651855.1 uncultured Verrucomicrobiales bacterium | reverse complement strand
GCCGCCGCGATCGGTCGGCTGCGTGAGCTGGGCTACGCGAAGGTCGTCCTGGTGTTCCAGAAGCCGGGGAATTCACAGCCTCCCGCCGTGCCATGACCCGAGCCGAACGCGAATCCTTCTACACCCTCCGGTGGTATGTCCGTGAGCCCTGGGGGGCACCGACCTCGCGCGCGAGGCGGCGCTCGGCATTCTCGGCAAGCTGCTCGAGCCGGACGCCCAGCCCGAGGTCCGTCCATCCCTCAGTGGCGACGGCCAACGGCTGCCGAGACCTGCTGTGTGCGCGCCCACAACGAAAACCAGCAGGCCGGCACCTACCAGAAGTTCACCGTGGCCCAGGAAGCGGCGCTGTTCCGCTTGTCCGCCGGCTGGGGCCAAACAACCCGGACGTCTGCCGCAACGAACTGATCCTCGGCCACGACGAGGTCAGCGGACTCGCAGGCCACGGCCATTGGCGGAAAAACGACCCGGGAGGCGCGCTCTCCATGACGATGGGCGAGCTGAGGGCGAAACTGACGCGATAGAACGACAATATGAGTATGATGAATCGACAACTTGTTTTGGCTTCAATTCTACTGTTCCAGTCGGCCGTTCTCAACGGGCAGGTTCGTGAGGACGACAGGGCCGGGCATGAGGTGGAGGTGGAACTTCCGGAAGATATCGGGGTGGTGCAGAAGCGGTTCGCCGAATCCCAGGATGCCACAGAGCGGTTGAAGGAGGTTCTAGAGCTGGCGGAAAGCGTTCCAGCTATCCGCAGTGTTCCGGTTGGAGACGCGGAGACCTTGGCTTCTGCCTTGTCGTCGGAAAAACTCACCGGAGACCAAGCCAAACGGCTTATTCAAAGATTCGCCGCGGGCGAGAGGGTGCCGCAGTATTTTCCTGGTGCGCGAGCAGAGACCGTCGCGAAGGAGGATTTCGTAATCCTTCTCAAAGCTGTGCAGCAGCTCGCTTCGGATCTGGAGAAGCTTCACGAAAAGGTCGCGGAGCTGGAAGAAGAAGCGCGATAATTGTCATGGCGGAGAATACCGAATATAGCGTGCCGGAATCTCTCGAGTATCTAGCGCGAAAACTTGGTTCGTCCGAGTCTCCAGGAGGGCCCACAAGTCCTTTTCCTTCAGGATGGTCGTCTGTTGATGTGATCACCCTTTCGACTGCCATACTTGTCTTCGGGGTCGTCACGTTCCTGATCATGGCCTTCTTGCTCGTCAGAGGCCGCAATCATCTGGCGGTACTTCGGACATGCGCATTGCCGCTCATTATCGTGAGCGCGATTTTCCTGGTGATCGTCGGGTACAGCGCCGAGCAGATCGCGCCAGTGATGGGACTTCTGGGTTCCATTGCCGGCTATCTCCTCGGCAGCGTGAGCAAGAAGGAGATGGTGATGTCCAACAAGGACTCGGATGATTCAGGTGGGTCGTAGTCGCCACTCCCTCAATACCTCCTCCACGCGCTCGGGAAGAACAGCACCAGGACGGCGAAGAGTTCGAGGCGGCCGAGGATCATGAGGCCGCCGAGGAAGACCTGGGTGACGTCGCGGAGGGCGGAGAAGTTGCTGGTGGGGCCGACGGCGCCGAAGCCGGGGCCGATGTTCGAGAGGGTGGCGAGGACGCTGCCGACGCAGGTTTCCATGGAGATGCCGGTGCCGGCCTCGAAGAAGCCGACGACGATGGTCGAGAAGACGATGAGCATGGAATACATCGTCAGGAAGAACATGGTCCGGGCGCGGGCGGCGTCGTCGATCTTGTTGCCGTTGACTTCGATGCGGAAAATCTGGTTCGGCCGGAAGGTGCGGACGATCTCGTGGCGGGCGGACTTGAGGAAGACCAGGAGGCGACCGACCTTGAACCCGCCGGCGGTGGAGCCGGAGCAGCCGCCCATGAGCATGAGCAGGGCGAGGAGGACCTGCGACCACGCGGGCCAGAGCTGGTAATCGGCGGTGCCGAAGCCGGTGGTGGAGGCGATGGTGACGACGACGAAGGCGGAATCGCGGAGCGCGGGGAAGAACTCGGCCTGCCCGGCGAGCGCGCGGCCGCCGGCGATGGCGAGGGCGAAGCCGGCGCAGATGCCGATGAACCAGAGGCCGTCCTCCTGTTGCCGGAGGCGCCGCCAGTTTTTCCGGAGTATGACCACAAACAGCAGGAAGTTCAGGCTGCAGAGGACCATGAAGAAGACGATCCATGCCTCGATGAGCCGGCCGTTTCCCCAGCCGGAGTAGTGGCCGATGCTGAGGTTGTGCGGGCTGAAGCCGCCGGTGGAGACGGTGGCCATGGTATGGCAGATGGCGTTGTACCAGGTCATTCCCATCGCTTTCAGGCCGAGCGCGCAGACGATTGAAAAGAAGAGATAAATGCGCAGCAGCAGCAGGGCATTGTCGTGGATGCGGGCCATGCCGGCCTCGCCGCTGCGGAAAGAGGATTCGTTGCGGAACAAGGATTTCGACCCGACGCCGAGGTAGGCCAGCACCGCGACGAAGAGCACCAGGATGCCGATGCCGCCGAGCCATTGGGTGACGGCGCGCCACAGCAGCAGGCCGCGCGGCCATTGTTCGAGATCCGCGATGACCGACGAGCCAGTGGTGGTGAAGCCGGAGGCGGCTTCGAAAAAGGCGCCCGCTGCGTCCAGCCCGGGCGGGCAGAGCAGGTAGGGCAGGCCGCCGAAGCTCGAGCTGAGGATCCAGCCGAGGCCCACGACCACCACGGCCTCGCGGCGCGGGATTTTCGTGATCGGCCCGCCGAGGCCGCCGACGAGGACGAGCGCGAGGGCCACACCGCCGGTGATGGCGGAGGCCTGGAACAGCGCGGCCATCGCCTCCTCGTCACCGGCGACGACGTCGAAGCGCGCGAAGACGCCGCACGCGGCCATGGCCAAGGCCACGAGCAACAGGAGCACGCCCGTGATCCGGGAAACGAGAAGGAAGTTCATCGCGTCACTCGAGGAGCTTGAGGAAAGCCTTCCGCGCGTCCGGCGCCACCACGGCGTGGACGTGGTCGCCGGCCATCAGCACCACGTCTGGCCCGGGAACTTCGGCGTGGATGCCGCGCAGGTGGCCGACGAGCACGGCTCCCGGTGGCCACTGGATCTCGTGGACCATGTGGCCGGCGGCGATCGAGCCCTTGGCGACGCGGATTTCGATGAGTTCGGCTCCCTCGAACGATTCGATGACGTGGAACCGCTCGCTGGTGATGAAGCGCTGGATTTCGCGGCGGGTGGCCTCGCGCGGGCTGATGGCGGCGCGGATGCCGAAGTGATGGCCGCTGGCGGAAATGGCGGCGGCGTAGTCGGCGCGGTGGATCAGGGTCAGGCAGTTTTTCACGCCCAGGGTGTGGGCCTGGAGGCAGGACATCACGTTGTCCTCGTCGTCGGGACTGGTGGCGATGAAGAAGTCCGCCTCGCCGATTTGTTCTTCCTCGAGTTCGGACACGACGGTGGCGTCGCCGTTGATGATGGTGGTGTTGCTCAGGCGGTCCGCGAGTTGGGCGCAGAGGGCGCGGTCGCGCTCGAAAACGCGCACCTTGCAGTCCACGCTCTCGAGCATCTGGGCGAGCGTGAAGCCGTATTCGTTGCCGCCGAAAATGACGACGCGCAGGCTCTCGGAACGCCGGCCGTCGCCCTGGAGGCGCACGGCGAATTTCCGCAACTGCCGCGGCTCGCCGAAGATCGTCGCGATGTCGCCCGCCTCGAGCACGGTTTCCGCGGTGGGAACCTCGTGACGGCTGCCGCGGGTGATCATCGCCACGCGGATGCCGGTGGGCGCGGCGAGTTTCCGCAGACTCAGGCCCGCGGCGTCCGATTTGGCGCCGACGCGGACCTGCTGCAGCTCGATGCGGCCGCGCGCGAGTTCCTCGACGAGCAGCGAATCGGGATTCCGCACGAATTTCGCCAGCTCGATGGCGGTGAGGCGCTCGGAGCTGAAGATGTGGTCGATGCCGAAGTGGCCCTTGAAATCGAAGAGCCACTCCTCGCGCTGGAGGCCCGGGTGGACGCGGCCGATGACGTTCGGCACGCCCATCGACTTGGCCATCGAGGCGGACATCAGGTTCACCGTGTTCGAGGACGTCAGGGCGAGGAATAGCTCGCATTCGCCCACGTCGGCCTCGGCCAGCGCGGCCACGCTCACGCCGTCGCCCCGCACGACCTTGGCATCGATCGTGGCGTCGAGTTCCTCGGCCAGGCGGGCGTCCGCCTCGATCACGGAAATGTTGTGGGCTTCCTGCGAGAGCGAGGAAGCCAGGTGTTTTCCGATCTCTCCCGCGCCGACGATGATGATGTTCATGCAAGAATGTCCGCTAGGCCGCCGTGCCGCCGTCGCCCGCCCACCATAGCGGAAGAGCTGCGGAGGGCAATGCCGCGGAAAGCCGCGGCGGACCGCCCGAAAGAGGGACCCGCCGGGCCCGCGGGTGGCTTGACCCGCGCGGGCATCGACGAAGACTGGCGGCGAAACCCCACCGAGACATGAAGAAAACCCGATGGATCCTGCCGTTGGCCGGCATTCTCTGCGCACCGGCCTTTGCCGCGGAAACGTGGCTGGACGAACTCGACCTCGCCGAGGTCACGACCGGCTGGGGCGAAGCCCGCGCCAACCGTTCGAACTCGGGCGGGCCGATCTCGATCGGCGGCCGGCGCTACGAACGCGGCGCGGGCGTGCATGCGCCGAGCCACGCGTACTTCCGCATCGCCGGCGGGGAGACGACTTTCGAAGCGAAAGTCGGCGCGGACGATTCCGTGGACGGCGAGGGCACCGTGGTTTTCCAGGTGCTGGCGGACGGTGAGACGCTTTACGACAGCGGCTTGATGCGGAAGGGCGAGGCCGCGAAGGACGTGGCCGTGGAGCTCACCGGGCGGCGGATGGTCGAGCTGCGCGTCACCGACGGCGGGGACGGCAAGAACTTCGACCACGCGAACTGGGCGGACGCGCGCTTCATCCACACCGCGGACGCCCCGCGGCTCACGCCCCGCTGGGTGGCGGGCGTCCCGCACTTCGAGGGCGACGCCGCCGCGCTCGCGATGCCGGATACGTCGCGGAAGCTCGCCAGTCCGGATGGCGCCGTGCGGGCGGAGGTGGGCGTGGCCGGCGGGCGGCTCGCGATCCGCGTCACCCGCCGCGGGAAGGAAGTGCTCGCACCTTCTCCGCTCGGCGTGACGGTGGACGGCGCGGATCTCGGCGCGGACGTGGATCTCGGAGCGGCGGAAAGTTACGGGATCGACGAGAAATACCCCTGGATTGGAAATTCCAGGTCGCTCGCCAACCGCTGCCGGGGCGCGAAAATCCCGGTCACCGCCGGAGGGGTGGTGTGGACGCTCGATGTGCGGGCATATGATGACGGGGTCGCCTGGAGATATGTCGTTCCGGGGGGCGGGGGGCGGAAAATCGGCGGCGAGGCGACCTCCTTCGTCCTGCCCCGGGGCGCGGTTTATTGGAGCCATCACAACACGGCGAACTACGAGGCGAACTACCTCCGCTTCGAGCCGGGGGACGACGCGCCCTCGCGGCCAGTGACGATGCCCCTGACGGTGGAACTCGAGGATGGCGGATTCGCCTGCATCACGGAGGTGGACATCATGCACTACAGCGGCATGACGCTCGGCCCGCGCGGCCGCGTGCTGAACGGAATTTTCGAAGACGATCCCGGCGGCTGGACAATGGACGGCGAGTTCGCCTCGCCGTGGCGGGTGGTCGTCGCGGTGGACGATCTCGACGGGTTGGTCAACCAGAGCCTCGTCTACAACGTGGCGCCGCGGCCGGACCCGGAGCTTTTCCCGCAGGCCGCGGACACCGGGTGGATCAGGCCCGGCCGCTCGTTCTGGACCTGGGGCTTCGGTCAGTGGGACACGGCGAAGTGGGAGTTTATCAAAGGTTATGTGGATGACGCGGCGGCGTTGAATTGCCAATACTATATCATCGACGATCCATGGCGCGAGCCGCGGATGGGCTGGCATCGGGATGGGAAGGACGAGTGGGCGGGCTTGAAGGAAGTCTGCGAATACGCCGCGACGAAGAATGTCGGCATCATGGTGTGGGAGCACTGGGAGCGGCTCCGCAGCCTCGGTGAGCGCGAGGCCTTTTTCCGCAAGGTGGCGGAAGCCGGCGCGGTGGGTGTGAAGATCGATTTCATGGACAGCGAGAGCCACGAGCGGCTGGCGTTCTACCGCTCCTGCCTCGAGATCGCCGCGCGGCGGAAGGTCATGGTCAATTTCCACGGCGCGAACAAGCCCGCCGGCGAGGAGCGGACTTGGCCGCACGCCCTGACCCGGGAAGGCATCTACGGCATGGAGCAGGGCGGGAACGTCGCGCGCAGCCACATGGCCGCCCTGTCTTTCACCCGGCTGGTCACGGGCCCCGGTGACTTCACCCCGACGGTCTTCCGCCCGGGCCCGATGGGCAAGACGACGGCAGCCTCGCAGATGGCCGCCGCGGTGGCCTTCAACTCGCCTCTCCACCACTGGGCGGACAGCGCGGAATCCTATCTGGCGCAGCCGGACGAGGTGGTGGAATTCATCAGGCACAAACCGGTCGCCTGGGACGAGACGCGCGTCCTGCCCGGCAGCCGGATCGGCGAAATGGCGGTGATCGCCCGAAGGTCGGGCGCGGAGTGGTGGATCGGCGGAATCAACGGCGGCGACGAATCCACGACGTACGAGCTGAGGCCGGAATTCCTGGAAGAAACACGCGGAGCGGTGGTCTTTCAGGACGATCCGGCGGAGAAAACAAAGCTCCGCATTTCGCGGCCGGAGTTGGCTCCGGACGGTGCCCTGACGCTGACGATGCAGCCCGGCGGCGGGTTCGTGGTGGTCGTGCGGTCGCGCTGAGTCCGGGCCGATTTCCTGCAAGATCGGCGGGCGGGGACGCGTCTGCTCCGGACCCATTCCGTAGCTTTCGATGCCCATGATCCGCCGCGTCTTTCTCGCCAGTTCCGCCGTTTCGTTGCTCGCCGTGCTTTGCCCCGCCGCCGCGGCGGAGGACGCCGCGGCGGCGCCGCCGTTCGCGCGATGGGGGCGTGAGGCGCTGCGGCAAATCCACGAGGACCTGTGGATGGAAGGCCGCGGCCTCTACGCCGAGCGGCGGCACTTCGGCCCGCGCCGGGACGGCGAACGGCGCGGCCGCCGCGGGACGCACCCGGCGTTCATGTGGGGCGTGGGCGTGCAGCTCACGGCGCTCGCCGCGGCGGCGAAGGTGGAGCCGGAAAACTACCGGAAGCAGGCGGAGGATTACGTGGACGCCATCGAAGTTTACTGGTGGGAAGCCGACGGCATCAGTGGCTATGACGTCCAGCCGGGGCCGAAGGACTCGGACAGATATTACGACGACAACGCTTGGTTGGTCCTCGCCCTGATCGAATTGTTCGAGGTGACGGACGGGGAGAAACATCTCGAGAAGGCCAAGGACACGTTCCGTTTCGTGATGAGCGGCCACGACGAGAAGTTCGGCGGCGGCCTCTACTGGCGCGAGACGCCGCGGGAGACGAAAAACACCTGCACGAACGCGCCGGCGATTGTTTCCGCGCTGCGGCTCCATCAGTTGACGGGAGAAGACGCTTATCTCGGGACTGCGATCGAGTTGTATGAATGGACGAAAGAGACGCTCCAGGATCCCCAGGACGGGTTGTATTGGGATAATATCAAGCCGGACGGCGGCATCGACCCGAGGAAGTTCACCTACAACTCCGCGGTGATGATCCGCGCGAATTGCCTGCTCCATGAGATCACGGGGGAACAGCGCTATCTCGAGGAGGCGCGGCGGATTTCGGGGTCGGCGGAAAAGCATTGGGTGCGCGAGAACGGCGGCATCGCCGACGGCGGGCAGTTCGCGCACATGTTGATCGAGGCACTCGCCGCGATGCACGCGGCGGACGGCGACAAGCGCTGGCTCGACCTCGCGAAGAACGCGGTGGTTTTCCTCCACGAGGAAGTGCGGGATCCGAACGGCCGCTACGGCCACCGTTGGGACCGGCCGCAGGACGAGCCGCTGAACCACGTGATGCTCCTCCACCAGGCCAGCGCGGCGCGCGCGTTCTGGTTCGCCGCGGACCGTTTCGCCGGGCGGAAGCCGGCGGCCGATTGAGCGGCCGGCGCCAAAGACGATCTTGCACAACCGTTCGCGGCGAGTCGTCTATGCGCCGTGCAGAAGTTGTTCAGACTCGCGGCGGGGCTCGCGGCTCTCGTTTCCGTGGCGCTCGTCGAGGGGGTGGCGGCGGCGATTTCCTCGCCGGCGGAAATCCGCGCGCTGACCCCGGAGGAGGCGGCGGAGGAGCGGCCGGTCGCGATCCGCGGGTTCGTTCCATACGTGCATCCCGAGGGCCGGGCGCTTTTCGTCCACGATGGCGAATCCGGCATCTTCGTCGAGCAGCCGCCGGAGGGCGATCTGGTCTGGCCGTCGACCGGCGACGTCCTGGAAATCCGTGGCGTGACGGGCAGCGGGCTGTTCGCGCCGGTGGTCCGCGGCGTGGGTGGCGGCGCGCCGGAGATCCGCATCGTGGGCCAGGCGCCCTTGCCGGACCCGCGCGTGGTGCATGGCGAAGAACTCGGCCGCCCGGATCTGGATTGCGATTGGGTGCAGGTGGACGCCTATGTCCACGAGGTGTTGATGAGCGACGGCGATGTGATCATCGAATGCCAATCCGGGCCGCAGGAATTCCATGTCATGATCGAGGGGCCCTTGCCGCCGGAATCGGTGCCTTGGGACCTCGCCGGCAGCCGCGTGCGCGTGCGCGGCGTGGCGGCGACCACTTTCAATGCGGGCCGGCAGATGACGCGCCGCTTCCTGCGGGTCGGCTCGCTCGATGATGTGGTGACGCTCGACCCGCCGGTGCCTTCCGGCGAGCCGCGGCTGGTGCGGGCGGATGAATTGCTGCGCTTCACCGGAGCCGGCCCCGACGAGCTGGTGAGGGTCCGCGGCACGGCCACGATGGTGGTTCCCGGCCGCGGGGTGTTCCTGCGGACGGACGGTGGCGGACTGTGGGTGCAGACGGCCCAGCCGGTGGATGCGAAACCCGGCAGCGTGGTGGAAGCCGACGGCTGGCCGCGCGAAGCTCCGATGCGGCCGATCTTGCGCGCCCGCGGCGCGCGGGTGGTGGGCGAGGCCGAAGTGCCGCGACCGCTGCGGCTCGCGGCGCGCGAAGTGCTGGATGCCCGGCACGAGTCGGAGTTCGTCTCGGTCGAGGCGGAGTTGCTCGATGTTTACCGCGGCGAAGACGGGGCGACGCTGGAACTCCGCGAACGCAGCACGGTGTTCCGCGGTCTGCTCGCGGATTACGCCGGCCCGCTGCCGGAACTCGTGCCCGGCTCGCGGTTGCGGGTCAGCGGTATCGCCCAGATCACCTCGGCAGGCGCCTTCGTGCCCTTGCAGGAGGAGGACCAGCTCTTGGTGCGGCTGCGCTCCCCGGCCGATGTGGAAGTGCTCGCCCTGCCACCGTGGTGGACCACGCCGCGGGTGGTGATGGCCGCCGCGCTGATCATCGCCGCGATGCTGGCGATCTACGCCAGGAATCGTACCAAGCGCCGCCGCGAACAGGAAACGCAGCGCCGCGAGTTCGAGGCGGTGCTTTCCGAACGCGGACGGTTCGCACGCGAAATCCACGACTCGCTCGCCCAAGGCCTCACCTCGATCTCGCTGCAGCTCGAGTGCGTGCGGGACGAAATCGCCGCACAGCCGGACAAGGCGCGCCGGCACTTGGAGAATGCCCGCGGCTTGGTGCGCGACAGCCTGCGCGAGGCGCGCCGGACGGTGTGGAACCTGCGGCCGCTGGCGCTCGGCGAGGCCGACCTGGCGACCGCCTTCCAACGCTACGCCGCGGAGCTCACGCGCGGTGGGAAAACCACCGTGCACCAGGAGATCGAAGGCACCCCGCGGCCGCTTCCGGCGGACCGCGAGAACGCGCTGTTGCGCATCGGCCAGGAAGCGCTCACCAACGCCGTGCGCCACGCCGCGGCTCGGAAAATCACCGTCCGGCTGCGCTTTGGCAGCGACTGGGTGACGCTCACCGTGAGCGACGACGGCGCGGGATTCGATCTCGCCGAACGCGCCGGAAAAGGCTTCGGCCTGACCGGCATGCACGAGCGCGTCGCCGCCCTCGGCGGCAGTGTTTCGATTGACACGCGACCCGGAGAAGGCACTGAAGTCTCCGCGACACTGCCGACATGAAAGATAACATCCGGATTTTCCTGGCGGACGATCACCCGTCCCTGCGCGCCGGCCTTGCCGCCATTCTCGACAGCCAGCCCGACCTCGAAGTTGTGGCGGAAGCCGGCAGCGGCCGTGCCGTGATGGAGTCCCCGGAACGCGCGGATGTTTACATCATGGACCTGCGCATGCCGGACGGCGACGGCATCCAGACGATCAAGGCGCTCGTCGCCCGCGATCCCGAGGTGAAGATCCTGGTGCTCACGACCTACGACAACGAGGAGGACATTTTCCAGGCCCTGGAAGCCGGTGCACGCGGCTATCTGTTGAAGGACACCACCAAGGAGGAACTCGTCGCCGCCGTCCGCCAGATCCGCAACGGCGAACGGTATCTGCCGCAAAACATCGCCTCGCGCTTGGCGGACCGCATGATCCGGCCGAACCTGACACCGCGCGAGATGGACGTGCTCCGCCTGGTCTGCCGCGGCCGCACGAACAAGGAGATGGCCTCGGCAATGTTCATCTCCGAAGAAACCGTGAAGTCGCACATGAAATCGCTCTTCCTCAAACTCGGCGTGCATGACCGTGCCGAGGCGGTTTCCGTTTCGCTTCAGCGTGGCTTGATCCGGCTTTGAGGGTCCGGAGACGGGAAGCGGGGCGGTGAAATGTCATCTCCCCCGATCAAGGGGGAGCAAAATCCCGTATCACCGGCGTCGCCCGCCGGATAGTGTCCGTGGTTGCATGATCATGTCATCCGAGGGCCGTGGAGCGATTTTCCCGGGCCGGATGATTTCCAAACCCAACCCCATTCCCTCCAAAATCCAATGAAACCATTGACATGTCTTTCCGCGGTCCTGCTGGCGCTGGGATCCGCCCAGGCGGCCACCACGATCTTTTCGTGGGAATCCGGCGTCGAAGGCTGGGCCGCCAACGGAGACCCGGGCTACTCGATCTCCACATCCGCCACCGGCGCGACCGCCGGGCTCCAGGCACTGCGGGTGGCCAGTCCGATGTCGAGCATGTGGGGTGCCACGGCTGCCAACATCGGCCTCGAACTGGCGCAGCGCCAAGCCGTTTTCCAAGGGGCGACGACCATCACCCTTGACGCCCACTACCCGAATCCGGGCTACACCGACTGGTTCCTCCCGCCGAGCGTGGCGCTCGTCATCCAAGGCGACGGTGTGGGTTGGACGGAACTGCCGCAACAGGAGCTTACGGTCGACGCGGCGCCGCAGACGCTCTCGTGGACGCTCGATCCGGCACACGCCTCGGCGCTCGCCAATGGCATTTGGGCCCAGCTCTTCTTGGTCTTCAGGTTCGGCAATGGCGGAAGCACGGGCACCGAAGGCGTCTTTTACGTCGACAACCTGACCAGCGACGCGGCGGCCATCCCGGAAGTTTCCGCTGCCGCACTTCTCGCCGCAGGCTTGCTGCCCTTCCTGCGCCGCCGCCGCTGACACCTCCACCGCGACCACCAAAAACCTGATGAAATCCCTGATCCGCCTTTCGCTTCTCGCTTGCGTCATCTCGGCTCCGACCGGCTTCGCCAATACGGTCTTTTCCTGGGAAACCGACCTCGAAGGTTGGGTGCCCGCGGAAGGAGCGGCGCTCGCCGTGACTCCGGAAGGAGCCACCGACGGCACCCAAGCCCTCGAGATCACCACGCCGATGTCCGCGATGTGGTGGTCCACGCCGGCCTCCATCGCCCTCGACGAAACCTTGCGCCCGGCATTGTTTGGCAACGCGACCGAGATCAAGCTCGACGTCTCGTTCGTCGATCCGGGCTTCACCTCCTGGTTCGGCGCTCCGTCCGTCGAGCTCATCATTCAAGGGGACTGCGTCAACTGGACCCAGCTCGGAGCCCGCGAGGTGGCGATCGGCGGCGAGCCGCAGACGGTGAGCTGGCCGCTCACGCTGAACCAAGCGGAGTCGCTCGCCAATGGCGGCTGGGCGCACATCATCCTGAAATTCACCTACGGTAACGGCGGCGCGACCGCCACGGAGGCCGTCTTCCGGGTGGACAACCTGCGCTCGACCGTTGTCATCGTCGAGGCCCCGGAACCGACGTTCTACTGGAAAGGCGGCGAAGGGGATTCATGGACGGGGGCGAACTGGACGATCGACGCAGAAGGGGTGCTCGCCGCGGGCGCGCTGCCCGCGGACGGCTCCGCGGTGGTCGGCTTCCACGCGGCGGAGGCGGACAATTTCTTCACTGTCGTCGGTGCGGACCAGCACGTGGCGGGGCTGGTTTTTCTGCCCGGATCGGACTCGGTGGACATCGGCGGCAGCCATGACCTCACCCTCGGCGCGGGAGGCCTGTTCGCGGAAGCGGGCGCCGGCTCAGCCTATGTCAACACCACCGGCAGCGTGATCCTCGCGGAGGACCAGATGTGGCGGAACCGCGCCTCAGGCTTCCTCACCGTCGAGTCCACCATCAGCGGTCCCGGACGGCTCTCGCTCCGCGGCACCGGAACCACCTACTTCACCGGCACGAACACCTACACGGGCGGAACCTTCCTCGAACAGGGAACCCTCCTCATCGAGGATCCGCAGGCGCTCGGCGCGCCGGAAGCCGATCTGACATTGGATGGCGGCACCCTCGATCTGAACGGCTACAGCCCCACTGTCGGCGGTCTTTCCGGCCCGGGCGGCACCATCGCGAACACGGGTTTCGATCCTGCCGTGTTCACGGTAAACGCCGACGAGGATGCGACTTTCGGCGGTATCTTCCGCAACCTCGAGTCGGAGAATCCGCTCGGCTTGGTGAAGGCCGGCGGCGGCACCCTGACCCTGAGCGGGCAAAGCAGCTTCTCGGGCGACGTCACGGTGCAGGAAGGCGTGCTTTCCGCGGCGACCTGGGTCGACGGCGCGCCGGTGATCGGCAGTCTCGGCAACAGCCAGCTCGCCGGCCGGACGATCACGGTGGAAAGCGGTGCCCACCTCCTGTTCTCGATGAACAACGTATTCGGCGGAAACGCCGCCGATCCGGACTTGCTCCCCAATTTGGTCGTCGCGGGAGGAACCGTGGATTCCACCCGCTACAACCAGCTCGGGCCAATCACGTTGGACGGCGCCATCCTGACGCAATCCTCTTCGGATAACGGCGACTACCAAGGCTACCAGTTCCTAGGCGACGTCACCGTGATCGGCTCGCTGTCCTCCATCATCGACAGCCCGAACGGCAAGGCGAACCACCTCTCGGCGCTGACCGTCTTCGACGTCGCGGACGTCACCGGCGACGAGTGGGAGGACCTGCACGTCCTGGCCCCGCTCGCGAACCGCTCGGCCGACTACACCAGCGGACCTGGTGGCCTGCTGAAAACCGGCTCCGGCACCATGAAGCTCTCCGGGGCGAACACCTACACCGGCCCGACCTTCATCGAGGCCGGCACGCTGGTCCTGGACACCCCGACCCTCGCCGACACCGCGGAAGTCGAGATCGCCGCCGGAGCCGTCCTCGAGCTCAACCACATCGAGGACGATGTCGTCGGCTTGCTGATTCTCGACAACGAGGTGCAGGAACCGGGGATCTACGGCGCCGTCGACTCCGGAGCGGAATTCGAGACGCCCTTCATCACGGGCGACGGCCGGCTGGTCGTTGCCGCCCTGCCGGAAGATCCTTACCTGGCGTGGATCGCCGGATTCCCCGCGCTCGAAGGCGCGGATGCGGAAAAATCAGCCGACCCCGACGGCGACGGTTCGAGCAACTTCGAAGAGTTCGCGCTGAACGCCGATCCGACCGACGGCGCGGCGTCCGGCAAGGTCCGCAGTCGCGTCGAGGAAGTGGACGGCGGCCTGGCGCTCGTGCTCACCTTCCCGGTGCGGGACGGCGCGGTGTTTTCCGGCAATGCCCCGGCCGCCGCGACCGTGGACGGCGTCGTCTACCAGATCGGCGGCTCCGACGATCTGGCCGCCTTCGACGAAAGCGTGAGCGAGGTGACCCCGGCCTTGGCGGAGAATCCGGCGCTTCCGGCCGTCGACGCGGGCTGGACCTACCGCACCTTCCGCCTCGACGGGGCGATCGACGGGGAATCTTCGCGCGGACCGAAAGGCTTCCTCCGCGTGGCGCTCGCCGAAGCGCCTTGAGTCGCCGGGCTGCGATCCTTCCTCACATCCGGAAGTCCTCGCCGAGGTAATGTTTCCGGGCGACGGGATCGTCCACCAGTTCCTGGGATTTGCCCTCGAGGATCACGCGCCCGTCGTGAATGAGGAAGGCGCGGTCGGTGATCCTCAGGGTTTCCCGCACCGAGTGGTCGGTGATCAAAATGGCGAGGCCGTCTCGCTCGCGGAGATCGCGGACGATCCGCTGGATGTCCTCCACCGCGATCGGATCGATGCCGGCGAACGGCTCGTCGAGCATCAGCAATTTCGGGTCGGAGCAGAGCGCGCGGGCGATCGCCAGGCGGCGCTTTTCGCCGCCGGAGAGGGTGATGGCGAGGGACTTGGAAAGCTTCGCGATGCCGAAGCGGGCGAGCAGGTCGTTGGCGCGGTCGAGGCGGTCCTTGCGGCTGAGCTTCGGCCGCGTCTCGAGGATGGCCAGCAGGTTGTCGAGGACCGAGAGCTTGCGGAAGACGGATTCCTCCTGCGGCAGGTAGCCGAGGCCGAGCCGCGCGCGGCGGTGCATCGGCAGGCGCGAGATATCGTGGCCGTTGAAGCAGACCGAGCCGGCGTCCGGCGGAACCAAGCCGGCGATCATGTAGAACGAGGTGGTCTTTCCCGCGCCGTTCGGCCCGAGCAGGCCGACGATCTCGCGCGGCTGGACGGTGATCGAAACGCCGTCCACCACGGCCCGCCCGGTGTAAATCTTGCGCAGCCCGGAGGCGAAGAGAACCGCGTTTTCAGTATTGGAGCAGGTCGAGCCGGGATCGTGCATGCCGGGGGGAGTTGAGGCTGGAAATTCAGCGGCGGTCGAGATTTCTGCCAATGGTCGTCCATCTTCCTTCGGTCACCGCGCGGCCGGTGGTCATGTCCACTCGGAGGATCAAGTTCGGTTCTTGGGCGCGCAGTTCCCCCAGGCCCTTCTGGATCACCCAGGGGTAGCCACCTTGAATGATGATCTGCCCGGTGCTCATGTTATAAGTCATCATCGCGCCGGAGGCTTCCACGGGCTCTCCATCCTCCGGGGTGAGGCGAACTTTCACCGCGCCGGTGGCGACGAGCCGCTGCGGATCGCCCAAGCTGCCGAACGCGCCGCCGAGGTTGTCATCGGCGGGCGCATCCGCGGCTTGTTCCTCTTCCGGTTTCTTCTCGAAGAATATCTTCAACTCGTTCGCGCCGCTGAGCTTGATTTGCGGGTTGTCCACTTGGACGTCGCCCACGAAAGCCGCCACGCCTTCATCAGAGTTGAGATAAAGCCCGTCGGACGACCGGATCACCGTCTCCGTCCCCTCGAGCTGGACTTCCGCCGGCGCTTGATCCGGCTCGTGACGCGGAGCGGGCGGAGGAGCTTGGATTTCCTGGGTCGCCGCCCGTTCGAGAAACTCGGCCATCCCGCGACTGGCGGCGGCGGAACGTGCCAAGCCGTTCCGCAGTTCCGTGCGGGATTCTTCCTGTGCCCGCGAGGCTTCGGCTGCCAGGGATGGCTCTGCGGCGGGTGGCGCGGGTTCCTGCGCGGTGGCGGCGGGAAGGGTGGCGGCCGCCAACATCACGGCGGTCGAAAGCGGTCGGTGGTTCATGGCGGTGGCGGGTGGCTGGACGATGCGCGTGACGGTAGGGCCGATGAGATACGCCTGGCTTGTCCCGAGATCAAAAACGAGGCCGCTGCCCTCGGCGGTGAGTTGGTTGTCGCCGGAGGGAATCGGCCCGATCCGGACACGCTCGCTCGCGGTCAGGATGCCGGACTCCTGGTCGAGCGAGGCCTTTTGCAGCTCGATCTGGCCGCGGGTGGCACCGGATTGGTGGAAAAGTTCGATCACCAGCGCTTCGCCGACGAGGCGCTCCTCGGAAAGCAGCGTCACCGACTTCGCGTGGAGCGTCGAGGTCAGACGGCGTTCGTCGTCGTAGCGCGGTAGCGTCACGCCCTGGAGCACGCTGCCGGGCGGCAGGACGGAAACGGCGGGGATTTTCCGCCGCAGCGGCGAGTCCGCCGCCTCGTCCTGTGCGGCGAGCACCGCGGGCACGAGCGCGAACAGAGCTGGAAGGGCGCGGTTCAAGCGGCGGAAAGATCAGTGCGAAGCGTGGTGGATCGCGATCAATTTGACGAGCAGGTCTTCGATGAATTCCAGCGGGATCTGGTTCGGCCCGTCGGAGACTGCGTTGGCCGGATCGGAGTGGACCTCCATGAACAGCCCGTCCACGCCGGTGGCCACGGCCGCACGGGCCAGGACCGGCGCGAGTTCGCCGTCGCCGCCGGTCGCGCCGCCGAGTCCGCCGGGCCGCTGCACCGAGTGGGTGGCGTCGAAGATCACGGGCAGGCCTTCCTTCCGCATCCAGTAGAGCGAGCGCATGTCAGCGACGAGATTGTTGTAGCCGAAGGTGGTGCCGCGCTCGGTGATGAGAAATCGTTCGCAGCCGAACGCGCGGAGCTTTCCGGCGATGTTCACTGTGTCCCAAGGCGCGAGGAACTGGCCTTTCTTCACGTTCACCGCGCGGCCGGTCTTCGCGGCGGCCTCGAGCAAGTCGGTCTGGCGGCAGAGGAACGCCGGGATTTGCAACAGGTCGATGTGCTCCGCGGCGATCGCCGCCTGCTCGGCGGTGTGGATGTCGGTCGTCACCGGCAGGCCGAGTTCCTTGCCGATCTCCCCGAGAATCCGGCAGCCTTCCTCCGGGCCGGGCCCGCGGAAGGAGTCGATGGACGTGCGGTTCGCCTTGTCGAAAGAGGCCTTGAACAGGAAGTGGATGCCCGTTCGGTCGGCGATCTCCTTGAGTGAGCGGGCCATCTCCCAGGCGAATGCCTCGGACTCGAGCGCGCAGGGGCCGAGGATGAAAAACGGCACGGGGCCGCCGACGGGAACGTTGCCGATGTTGAACGGCTCGAAGGTTTTCATGGGGTGTCGGGATCGTTCTTCGCCGCGGCGTCGTAGAGCGGCTTGAGATTCTGCAGGGCCATCGCCAGCAGTTTCGCCTCGGTGGGCGTGAGATTCCCGCGGGTCTTGCCGGCAAGCATTTCCAGCGAATCCAGGACGGATCGCGCCGCGCGGAGATTCACCTGCTTTTCGCCGGTGTGCGGGTTCGGGATCTGCCCGAGGAACAGCCCGGCGTTCTGAGCCTGCAAGATGACGAATTCGTTGAATCGCGGATCGGCTTCCGGCTCGGGCATGGCGGGAGATTCGGGACGCCCCGGACCGGATGCAAGGGGGAAGAGGGGCCGCCTTGACGAAGCGGGCGTGACCTGCCACATCCGCCGCGGATGATTTCCAAACTCCGCCTCCTCGCCCTGCTGCGCGCTGCCATGATCTGGCTGCGCGCGCCGGCGTCCGGGGACTGAGTTTCTGAAAACTCCGCCGCACCACCCGGACGCGCCGCTCGGCAGCTCCGGGATGATTTTCCGCCTCCCCGCCTGCCGCCGGCGCTCCGGTCCTTCACCGGAAACCATGCAAGCCAGCCAGGACGATCCCACCGACCCGCGGAGCGTGGCACTCATGCTCGCCTCCGTCGGGCTCTTCGCCGCGAACGTGCTCATCATCCGCGGCGTGGCCCTCGCCGCGCCGGCGGCCGACGGCTGGCTCGCGTCGTTGTTCCGCGGCGCGGTCGGGCTGGTGGTGGTGGTCGCGCTGTTCGGCTTCGGCCGCGGTTTCCAGCCGCGGCGGCTCTTCGCCAGCCGCTTGGTGGCCGCGCGGGGCATCGTCGGTGCGCTGGCCATCGTCGCATTCTATATCACCATCTCCCATCTCGGCGCGGCGCGGGCGGTGGTGCTCAATCTCACCTACCCGATCTTCGCCACTGTGATCGCGGCGGTCTGGCTGAAAGAAAAACTCCACGCCCGCGCCTTGTGCTGGATGGCCGCGAGCTTGGCGGGCCTCGCCGTGTTTCTCGGCGAAGGAGGGCGTTTGCTGCGACCCTCGCCCTACGATCTGCTCGGGCTTGCCGGCGCGGTGGCCGCCGGGTGGGTGGTCGTCATCATCCGCCGCCTGCGGCACGAGGAACATCCGGCGACCATCTACGCTTCGCAGGCCCTTTACAGCCTGGCGCTTGCCGCGCCCTTCGCCGGCAAGGCCCTGGTCCTGCCCGCCGCCGCCAGTGTGTGGCTCGCGGGAGGGGCCGTCATTGTCGCCATCGCCCAACTCGTCATGACCCGCGCCTACCAGCGCATGCCGGTCTCCCGCGGATCGGCGATCCAGATGCTGCTGCCGCTCGTCACCGCGGCCGGCGGCTTCGCCTTCTTCGGCGAATCCTTCAGCCCACTGGAACTCGCCGGCGGCGCGCTCACCTTGTTCGCCACCTGGCGCGTGGTGGCGACGCGGTGACGAAACCCGCGCTGGACACCCCCGCGGGGGCGTCCCACGGTCCGGCGCATGGATTCGCAGCAACCTTTTTGTCCGCGCGGCGACAAGCAGGCGATCGAGCAGGGCAGCGGCTTCGCGCCGAAATTCGACGCCGACGGGCTGATTCCGGCGATGGCCTTCGATGCGACCAGCCGCGAGCCGCTGATGCTGGCCTACATGAACGAGGAATCGCTGCGCGCGACCTTGGAAAAAGGCGAGGCCGTCTACTGGTCGCGCTCGCGGAAAAAACTCTGGCACAAGGGCGAGACGTCCGGCCACGTGCAGAAGATCGTGGAAATCCGCACGGACTGCGACCAGGACGCGCTGGTGCTCTACGTGAACCAAGTCGGCGCCGGCGCCTGCCACACCGGCCGTGGGTCGTGCTTTTACCGGAAGGTCGTCGCGCCGGGGCCGGACGGCGGCATCGCCCTCGAGTTCACCGAGGAGGATCCTTGCTTCGATCCGGAAGCGGTGTATGGGAAAAGCTGAGCGCCTTTTTTTCGACGAATTTCGCGGTTGCAATTGATCGGGCCAGCCGCTAGCTCTCCCGCCCCGCGCGTCCGGGGAGCTTCCGGACGCCGCCGTTTTTCCACTTTCCGCCACAGGAGGACCCCATGGACATCATCAAGAAGATCGAGCAGGAGCAAATGAAGCAGGACGTCGCCGAGTTCAACGTCGGCGACACCGTGAAGGTCCACACGCGGGTGGTCGAAGGCGGCAAGGAGCGCATCCAAATTTTCGCCGGCATCGTGCTCGCCAAGCGCGGCTCGGGCGTGAACGCCTCCTTCACCGTGCGGAAAATTTCCTACGGCGAGGGCGTCGAGCGCGTTTTCCCGGTGCACACCCCGCGCATCGCCAAGATCGAGGTGACCAACCGCGGCAAGGTCCGCCGCGCGAAGCTGCACTACCTCCGCGACCGCGTGGGCAAGCGCGCCCTGCTGGTGAAGAGCGCCGACTGAGGCTCCGCCGGAGCTTCCGGATCCGGAGATTTTCCGAAAGCGTCCCGTCCCGCCGGGGCGCTTTTCTTTTGTGCGGTAGGCGCGGAGATTTCGGCTTTTCCGCCGGCCGTGGCGGGCGCAGCTTGCCGCCGTGCGCGTTCCCATTCCGCTCGTCATCTTCCTCGCGCTGGCGGTAGCCGCCGCCGTCTGGTGGCGCGAGACGCGGGAGATGGATTTTCTCACGCCGCCGACGGACGAGGAACTCGCGGCGATCCGCGAACGGGTGGAATCCTCCATCCCCCAGCCGGGCCGCCCGCAGGACGCAATCTCGGTGCCGACGGATCCGCCGGCTCCCTCGCCGCCGCGCGGCGACGTCACGCCCGCCGAGCCCCCCGAGGCAAAGCCGGTGGTCGAGCTGGGAGATCTTTCCACCACGCCAGGCCTGCGGGCCTACGCGGAGCTGACGCCGAAAGGCGCGGCCTACTTGATCGAGCTGGCCTCGCTGCTCGAAAGCAAAGGGGAATTCCAGCGCGCCTTGCTCGCCTGGGAGCGAGTGCTGGATTTGGCCCAGGCGACGCCGGAACAGGAGGCCGTGGCGATTTCCGCGCTGCGGCGGCTGCGGCCGACCCTGCCGGATTGGAACATCGATCCCGAGGGGGCGATCCCCGTGGTCCTGCACGCGGCCACCGCCAAGGGGCAAGCGAAGGCGGTCCAACCCGGGTTGGAGCAGGCCGCGCGGGTGATCCAGCGGGCGTCCTCGGGCATTCTCCAAGTGAAACCGGAGATCTCGGCGAACCCGAGCGCGGCCTCCACCGGCGGGGAGGCGACGCCCGTGGCGGTCCGCTTGGCCGGAGCCGGCGAGGCGTCGGCCTCCACCGAGGTGCTGTCCTTCCGCCCCGGCGATCCGGAAAAGCTGGCGGACGAGGTGATGGCGACGGTTTTCCGCCTGGTGCGAAACTATCTCGACCGCTCGCCGATGTTCGTGACGCCACCGCCGCTGGGCGACGACGAGGCGCCGGCCGAGGCGCTGGAATACCGGCTGACGCGTCTGGCGTGGCGCGATTTCGCGGCGGCCCTCAATCTTTCCACGCCCGAGGAGGAGTGAGATTCCGCCAAAGAAATCCGGTGGCGGCACGTTGCCACCGCCGGCTTTGACAAGCCCCGCCGCCCCCGCAACTTTCCGAGCATGCGATTTCTCCTCACCATCGCCTTCGCCGGCACGGCGCTCGCGCAGTTCCCCGCACCGGGCGGCCCCGATAGCGCGCCGACCGACGAAGCGCCGCCGGCCGAGGTGAAGCCGTCGGTCGAGAAAATCGGCGCGAACGAATACCGGATCGGCAAGATCACCTTCGATCGCAAGACCCGCGAGATCCGCTTTCCCGCCGCGGTGAACATGGATGACGGGCTGCTTGAGTTCGCCATCGTCCACGAGAACGGAAAGATCCACGAGTCGCTGTTGCACACGGACATTTCGCCGCTGAACCTCAACGTGGCGTTCAAACTCCTGAGCTATCCCGCGTCGCGCGAGCTCTATTTGCTGCCGAACGACCGCGGCGGGCTCACGGACGAATTCGAGCAGGCCCCGGAGGAGGTGAGGAAGGGCGCGCGGATCGATGTTTCCGTCGAGTGGGAGGAAAACGGCCGCCCCCGGAAGACGCCGATCAACGATTGGATCCAGCACGCGGTGAAGGGCGCCGCCATGACCGCGGGCCCGTGGGTCTACGGCGGCTCGCAGATTTACGAAGGCAAGTTCGCCGCCGAGACAACTGGTGACGTCGCCGCTATCTTCATCACCAACAGCGCGCTGATCAACTGGCCCGGCGACGACAATCGCGACGACACCGTCTGGATCGTCTATCCCAAGCGCGTGCCCGAACCCGGAACGAAAGTCACCGTCGTCATCGCTCCCCATCACCCGACTCCCGCCGATCGTCCCACCACCGAAGAACCATGAAATCCATCGCCATCACGCTCTTGCTCGCCGGCGGCCTCGCCTCGGCGGCCCCCGATCCGTATGTCTCGCTCCGCCAGGAAATGAAGCAGGCCATCGCGCGCGGCAACGCCTGGCTGAAGGAACAGCAGCAGCCCGACGGTCATTGGGACGACGAAGGTCTCCCGGCGCTCACCGCATTGCCTCTCGCCGCCGCCGTGCGCGATCCCAACCGCGGCAAAGACGAGCCGCTGCCCGACCACGTCGAAAAGGGCTACAGCTGGTTGCTCGACCAGCAAAAGGAAGACGGCGGCATCTACAACCGCGGCCTTTCCGTCTACAACACCGCCGTTTCCACCACCTCGTTGGTGGCTGCCGGCAAGCGGGAATTCGAGCCTGCGATCGTCAAGGCGCGCCGGCACCTGATCGAGAACCAGTGGGATCTAGGCGAGGAGGGCGAGACCGACAATCCGAACGACGGAGGCATCGGCTACGGCTCGAACAACACCCACACCGACCTCTCCAACACGGTCCTCGCTGTCGAGGCGCTCGCCCTTTCACGTCACGTCATCGAGGACGGCCGCCACGGCGACCAGCCGGAGCTCGATTGGGAAGCGGCGGAGACGTTCATTTCCCGCTGCCAGAACCTTGAGGAAACCAACGACATGGAGTGGGCGTCGAACGATCCGCGGAACAAGGGCGGGTTCATTTACAATACCTTCGACTCGAAGGCCGGTGAGATGGAACTCCCCGACGGGGGCAAGGCGCTGCGTTCCTACGGCTCGATGTCCTACGCCGGCCTGTTGTCGCTGATTTACGCGAAGGTCGATGCCGACGATCCGCGGGTGGAGGCTGTGAAAGAGTGGCTCGGCAGAAACTACACCCTCGAGGAGAATCCGGGGATGGGCCAGCAGGGGCTCTACTACTACTACCAGACGATCGCCAAGGCCCTAACCGCCGCAGGGATGGAGCAACTCCCGCTCGAGAGTGGCAAGTCCGCCGACTGGCGCCAGGAACTTGGCAACAAGTTGCTCGCCACCCAGCGCGGCGACGGCTCGTGGGTCAACGACAATGGCCGCTGGATGGAGAGCAACCCCGTCCTCGTCACCGCCTACTCCGTCCTCGCTCTCGAGCAGCTCATCGCCGCTCTCCCCGAGAGGGAGTGAGCATGAGCGGCTCCAGCGGGCGCCGAAGCAATCGATAGGCTGATCCGGCTTCCGTCCACCCACCTGTCTCCCCGGCGGAGGAAGCCGCTCCTCCGCGAAATCAGCCGCCGCCGCGGCAATTGGGACACGCCAACAGGCTCGGGGGGTCGATGCGCGTTCGGGTCCCACAGCCGTTCTCCTCGTTGTGCGGCTTGGCACGGCGGGGTTCCTCGGGCTTCGCGGCTTGTTTCGGCCCGCCCACCACAAATTCCCGGATCGTGAAACGCCCACTTGGAAACGCCTGCACATACACATACAAATTCCCGGACAAAAAATAGGAGTGTTTGCTTGTCGGGTTTTGGGGGATGTGGGAGGCTGCATGGACATGAGCAAACGCTGGTTGGCGCCCTGGA
>CBFGTW010000066.1:0-23104 GCA_965651855.1 uncultured Verrucomicrobiales bacterium | reverse complement strand
AGCGTGAAACGGATCGCAGCCGAACTTTTTTCCGCGCGGCCGGCGAACGGCGGCGACCGACGCGCCGGATCGGGGGGATTTTGACAGGTGAATCGGGAGATCCGGGGCCCCGAGGGGTTGCGGGAATGCGGAAGGTGGGGAAAGCTGGGAGGCGGCGGATCCCGTGGGGGGACTGTGCCGAATCCCATTTCTCTTGATGAAAAGCGAGCAGACCGAGGCAACAGGACGGGACGCGCCGGACACCGGGCGCGGCGTGGAAGCACCGGGTCGTGAGGCGGACGCTCCGCACGAGATTCCAGGCAACGGCTGGAAGGCGATCCTCAAGCGGACCGGCGGACAAATCCAGAAGGACCACTTGCCTCTGGTCTCGGCGGGTGTGGCGTTCTTCCTGTTGCTCGGGCTGTTCCCGGCTTTGGCTGCGATGATTTCGATCTACGGCTGGCTGGCGGATCCGGCGACGGTGACGGGGCACGTCGACCAGTTGTCGTCGGTGATGCCCGGAGAGGCCGCGGAGATCGTTCGCGGGCAGGCCGAGCGGTTGGCGTCCGACGGGTCGGGCGCGGGCTGGGGCGCGTTGCTGGGCGTGCTGCTGGCCCTTTGGGCGGGTTCCAAGGCGATGAAGGGCATGGTGCAGGGCTTGAACATCGCCTACAACGAGCGCGAGACGCGGGGTTTCGTGAAGAAGCAGGCGGTCTATCTGGCCCTGACCCTGGGGATGGTGTTGGCGGGGTTGGTGTCGATTCTCCTCGTTGCGGTGCTGCCGGCGGTGGTGGGTTTCCTGCCCCTGCCGGACTGGGGCAGGCAGGCAGTGGTTTGGCTGCGCTGGCCGCTGCTCTTGCTGCTGGGGGGCGCGGGAATCTCGGCGATCTACCGCTACGGTCCGGCGAGGGATCCGGCGGAGTGGAAGTGGGTGACGTGGGGAGCGGGCGCGGCGACGCTGCTCTGGCTGTTGGCGTCCGCGCTGTTCTCGCTGTATGTGTCGAGTTTCGGGAACTTCAACGAGACCTACGGCTCGCTGGGCGCCGTGGTGATTCTGATGATGTGGCTTTATCTCACCTCCTTCCTGATCCTGATGGGCGCGGAGCTGGACGCGGAGATGGAGCACCAGACGAGGCGCGACACGACGCGGGGCGAGGACGAGCCGATGGGCCGGCGTGGCGCTTATGTGGCCGATCATTTGCCGGATGCCCGGTAGACCCATCTAACGGAACAACGACTGCACGCCCATGGCGCTCTTGCGGATGAACTTCGGCAATGCGCGCGGATAGTGGCGGTGGAACCACTGGTATCCCCAGGGGAGCATGCGGAGGGTGAGGAGGTGGTCCGCGAGGGGCCGGTAACCGCGGGCCCGCCTGAGGAGGACGCGGAACAACAGTCTGAGCGTGGCAGTCCGCAACGGGAGGGCGACTGGAGCGGTTTTCACGCGGTATCGCGGGCGGAGGCCGGCGGGCCAGCGTTTCTTGTATCCGCTCTTGGCGGTGGCGATCCGCTCGAGGAGTTCCGGGTTCTCCGGTAGAAAGAAGTAGCGACGTGCGAGGACGATCAGCCGGAAGGTGTGCTGCATGAAGCGGACATCTTCGGGGTTCCAGTCCAGTTCATTTGCGAGAGATATCATCCGTGGAAAGTTTTCGTAGGCCCGTTCGCCCTCGCCGAGCGCCGCCTCGGCGTCCGGCACGAGTGACCGCACGATGTCCCGCATCGCGCGGTTGATGAAAATGCTGTCCCAATAGACATGGAGGAGCGGCGGAATCCTGACCCGGCGGAAGTAGGCGGGCGTCTCCGCGGCTCCGCGGATGTAAAGGAGATGGCGGATCGACTCGTCCGCAAGCCGGAGCAGTTCGACGGCTGCTTCCGCGCGATTCGGGCCGGCGAGCGAGCGAATGGCATCCTCCACCGCCAGCCGCTGGTGGAGGACGAGTGGCGCGATGGCGGCGTTCAACTCGATCCAGCGCGAGGAGGAATCGAGGAACGCCAGCCGGCGGAAACGGTGCCAGCCGCCGGTCTGGCACCAGACCGAGAAGCCGACGAGATTCTGCGCGCCCTGCAGTTCGCGGAGGAGGCGCTCGCATTGCCAGCCGATGAACGAGGGATACTCCCCCGCCCCTTCGTATTCGCGGCGGGCCTGGAGTTCCACGATCTTTGGCAGCGAGGTCGCGTGGAAGAGCGGGTTGAGCGGGAGATGACGGAAGAAGTCCGACTCCCCGGGCTTCATCGAGAGCACGAGGGCCGGAGACCGGATGCCGTGCAGCACCTCGGCGAGCCGCGCCGGGTTCCAGATCAGGTCGCCGATGGGGTGGGCCCCGACGGTCCAGGTGCGGAAAATCAAGCGGCGGTCATGGCTTTCAAAGACGGGCAGCAGTGCCCTGAGCAAGCGATTCGCCTGGCGGGACGACTTGATGAGAATGCGGCTGCGGAGCGGATCGCGGACGTCGTTCCCGTCGCATTCGCCGATCCTGAGGATCACTCCGGCGACTTCGTGGAACTCCTCGAGGAAGGTCTCGAGTTGCCGGACGAACCACGTCGTGGCGTCGGCCTCGGATCCGTCGAGCCGCTCGTCGATCCAGGGCGTGGTGGCCATGCAATCGCAGGTGACGAAGAGCGACAGGCCGTGGCCGCGGACGAGGCTGAAAAGCTGCCGGAACTCCTCACGGAAAACGCGGACACGCGCCCGCACTTCGGGCTCGAACCAAGGGTGGTCCACCAGATGCGCGACGTCGTCCAAGGTGACGGCGTTGTAGCCGAGCGCAGCGACTTGGCGGCAGAGGTGGTCGAGATCCGCGGCGATGCGCTGCCATTGCACCGGGCGCTCCGGTCCCTCGGTGGCGAGATGGGAAAACGGAATCTTCGACCAGTTGACGCGACGCTTGCGGTAGTCGCGGAAAAACGGGCCGATTGCGTCAATGATCCGGAGTTCCATCGGAAAATATCCCGCGGCATTTGCGGCGGAGTCGCGATGATAGCTAGGAACCTCGATCCCGCGCGCCGCCAGGGGTGACGAAATCGTTTCCACCAGGCGCCGAAACGAGCGAGCCGGAGAATACTCCCCCGGCCCGCTGTTCCAATTGACCCACTCGCGGAAGTCGGACCTCCCGTGGATTTTATTCCTCGGAATCCGCTTCGGCGTCGATGAATCCGCGCGGTCCGCGGGAACCGGCGCCACCGACGACTCCGGTCAACCGGAAGCTGCGGTATTCCCAGCCGTCGCTCGGATCGGGTAGGCCAGCGGCATCGGCGGTGATCTCGAGGACGCTCTGATCGAAGACGCCCAGGTCGTTCGTACCGCGGATCGTGTAGATCACTCCGTCGACGGTGGCGCTCAGCGAGGGCCCGCCGGCGAAGGTGGCGCCTTGGCGCACCGGCACGGTGAGAACCAGCGCGTTCTCGGCGCCGACGGTGCGGATGCCGGCGCGGAACTTGCCGCTGGCGGCCCCGGAAGTCGGGTCGCTGTCGAAGGCGAACTCCTCGAGGTTCGTGAGGCCGTCGCCGTCGGGATCGGCGGACATTTCCGCGCTCGCACCGGAAAGCGAAGGGAAGCTGGCGATCCAGTCGTCGTAGGCCGAACCGCTCTCGACAACCACCAGCGAACCCGAGCCGGAGATGAACTGCGGATGGGTCGTGCTGTTGTAAACGCCCACGTCGAGGGTGGTGTTGCCGACGCGAAGGCCGGCGACTTCATCCTGCTGGTTGTGCGCGAGATGGAGGGTGGCGCCGTTGGCGATTTCGACAGTTCCTTCGTCGCTGAAGTCGGGGAAACTCATGGTGAGCGTGCCCTCCTCGATGATGGTGTTCCCGGTGTAGAACGCGCCGCCGGCGAGGCTGAGGTTTCCTCCGCCCGACTTCACCAGCGTGCCGCTGCCCTGGACGAACCCGTTCAAGGTGATGTCGAAGGGATTCGAGGCTGCATCCGCGGCGCGGATCTCGAACAGGTTCGCGGTGTCGATCGTGAAATCGCTGGACCAGTCGGCCTTCGCGGCGAGCGTTCCGCCGAACAGCTGGATCTGAGGCGTGAAGACATTCAGCGAGCCCTCCGCGAGTCCTCCGGCTCCGAGGTAGAGCGTGCCGGAGCCCTCGATCGTCAGGCGGCCGGTGGCGCCGGCGGCGGAGTTTTCGGCGCCGAAGCCGATCCGTTCGACGGTGGCGACGCCGCCGGTCACGTAGAACTGCGAGCGGTTCGCCGTTCCCGCGGACGGGCTCAGTATGATTCCGGTTTCCGACGTGCTGGTGAATGTCCCGTCGCGAACTTCCATGCGGGACCAACGGTCGTTGCTTGTGTTACCGATGTTGACGACGCCGCCGACGGTCAGTTCCCCGCCGGAAACGAGCGCCGAAGCGCTGGAGTTGCTGGTGCCGAGGGCGAGGTTGCCGATGATTTCCGCGGCTCCCGAGCGGACGACGAGCCCCGCGGCTTCCCCGACAGCAGCCGGAGCCGGATCGGCGCCGTTGCCGTAGGTCTGGGTGCGGCCGAAGGACATCGACGCGGCGGTGAGCGATCCGCCGTCCACGAGGATCAAACCGCCGTCGGCGTTCGTGTCGGTGAGGGCCGCGTTGAAGGTCGCGGAGCCGTCGAGGATGTGGAGTCCGCCGGTGCCGCCGGGCGCGATGGAAGTGTTCGCGTTGGCGGTGAGCTGGCCTCCGTTGATGAGGAGGAGGCCGGTGTTGCTGACGCTGGCGCTGGTGGTGGTGACCGAGGAACCGGTGGCAAACTCGAGCGTTCCGCCGTTCACCGCGGTGAAGCCGTCATATTCCTGCGGCGCGCTCAGCGTGAGGACGCCTACGCCGGTTTTTGTCAGCGACGCGCCGAGGCCGCTGAGCGTGCCGCTGTAGAAGGAGCTCAGGCCGTTCCCGCCGACGGTGAGTGGGATGCCGAAGCCGCCGCCGAGCAGTGGCAGGTCCTTGTCACCTTCCAAGCCGCCCAAGGTAAGGGCGAACAGCGGGTCGACGTCCAGCTCGCCGCCGGTTGTTTCGAAGACCAGGGTGCTGGCTCGCAAAGCCGCTGAATTGAGGAGGGAGAGCGTGCTGCCGGCGTCGATGCGGGTGAAGCCGGTGAAGGGATTGTCGGCGTTCAGCGAGAGCGTGCCGCTGCCGGAAACCCGCAAATCGCCCGACCCGCTGATGACATTGGTCATCGTGAGCGGCGCCGAACGGTTCACGCGGAGGAGCGAGATCGGCTGCGTGAGGGCGATGTTTCCGGAGACGCTGCCGGTGGCTCCGCCATTGCCGAGGACGAGCGCGCCGTCGCGGACATCGACGTTGCCTGTGAAGGAAGTGTCGGCGGCAAGCGTGAGCGCGCCGAAGCCGTCCTTGGCGAAGGAGGCCGTGCCGGCCCCGCCGATGTCGTTGGTCAGGAGGACGTCGCCGTTCATGCTGAAGGTCACCGCCGTGTTGCCGAAGGTGATGTCACGGCCGCTGATGTCCTGCGTGTTGCCGTCCATCCAGACGAGCGTGGCGTTGTCGATGGCGAGGTCGCCTGCGCCGAGACCGCCCTCCGCGAAGGTGAGCGTGCCGTTGCTGAAGATCACGTCGCCGCCGAAGGTGTTGTTGCCGCCGAGGACGAGGTTGCCGGCGCTGCTTTTCACGTTGCCGCCGGGGCCGCTGACGGCGCCGAGCAGAGAGAGGGTGCTCTGCGGGTCCTGGATGTTGATGTCCAGCGTGTCGACCAGATTGACGTTGGCCGTGATCGTGTGGCTGCCGGCGAGGATGCCGATCTGCGCGTTGCCCTCGTGTTGGTCGAAGCTGAGCGTCGAGCCGCCGGCGATGGTGTAGGCATGCTCGCTGTTGAACTGGGCGAAACCGATCGTGCGGTTGCCGTCGAGGGTGACGGTCCGCGGCTGGGAAATGACGTCGTTGAACTGGGCGACCGCGCCGGTGCCGCTCGGCACGCCGTTCTGCCAGTTGGCGGCATTGCTCCAGTTGCCGTCGGCGTTGACGTTCCAGATCGAGGGATCGGCGCCGCCGATGACGAGCTGGACGGTGTTGCCGCTGGTCTGGAAGTTGTAGGTGAGGCCGGCCTGCTGGCTGGCGGCGTTCACCTCGAAGATCGCGTCCGCGTCGCCGGTGAACGGGCCGTTGAACTGGATGATCGGGTAGGTGCCCGGCGTGATCCACTTGGCGGTCGAGTTTTCCTGGCGGAGATCGACGAGCACCGGGTTTCCGGCGTTAGCGGTGGTGGTCAGGCCGCCGGCGGAGGTGACGACGACGCGGTCGTTCGAGCCGGACTTGAGCTCGATGAACATCTCGGCGCCACCGGCCAAGGCGAGCGATCCGACGGTGAGATCGCCGACGGAGGAGGACGTGGTGGTGATGGCACCGGGCTTGATGTCGCCGGCGGCAGCGACGGTCACCGCGCCAGCGATGGTACCCGCTCCGGCGAGCGCGCCGCCGTTCACCGTCACGGTGCCGGTGGAGGTGGCGCTGCCAGTGGCGTTCGCCACGGCAAGGGTGCCGGAGTTGACGGTGGTGTTGCCCGCATAGGTGTTGGCCGCGGAAAGCCGGACAATGCCGGCGCCATCCACGGCGAGCGCGCCGTCACCGGAAATGGTTCCGCCGATCATGTACGAGTCCGCCGCGGTGGCGGCGCCGAAGGTGGCGGTGACGCCGGACGCGATGTCAAAAGTCCGCGTCGAGACGATAGCGGGCGCGGTGGCGAGGATGCCGCCGTCCGAGACGGCGAAGCTCACCGGCGCGGCATCGAGTCCGAGCGACGCGTTGTTGTTGATGCCGATCCGGCCGCCCTCGATGAGCGTGCCGGTGCTGTAGGTGTTCTCTCCGGTGAAGTGGACGGTCCCGGCACCCCGTTTGATCACGTTGCCCGCGCCGGCGAGAATGCCCGGATAGGTGCTGGTGGCGCTGTCGTCGCGGTTGAAAACGAGGCTCGCTCCGGAAGCGACGGAGACATTGGTGTTGCCGAGGCTGCCGGTGGCTCCGCCGTCGCCGATCTGCAGGGTGCCGGCGTTGACCTCCGTCTCACCGGCGTAGGTGTTGGCGCCGGTGAGAGTAAGGGTCCCGGTGCCCACTTTGTAGAGCCTTGGCTCGCCGAGACCCCAGGTCCCCAAGGTGGCTTCGATGACGCCGGCGAATGTGGAGTCGGTGTTCAATGCCCCGACCGACCAGTTGACGAAGCGGCCGGCGACCGGATGGCCGGCGAGGATGGCACCAACGTCACCGGAGAGTTCGCCGATGTTGTGTGTCGTCCCAACGGCATTGTTCGGCGGATTGAATATCTGGTGCACGTAAACCCCGGCCCCGAGGTGCAGCTTGGCATTCGTGAAGTGGTTCGTTCCCGCGAGGCGGAACTCGGCGCCGCCGCCACCGGCGGACACGTTGATCTGCCCGGTGAATCCGCTCCAGTCCGCGTTGACCTCGCCGCGGACGTAGTTTGCGACGAAATTGAACGTGCCCGAACCGGTCAATGGCGCGCTGAACGCGTTCACGCCCGTCGATCTCTGGGAATGGTAAATCGTGCCGGTTTGGCCCGCGTCTACGAACATCGGGTTGGTGAACGCGGCGTACTGGACACCGTTGTTGCCTGTGCTGCCGTTCACCGCGAGGGCTCCGCCTTCAAAGATGATCGGGTTCGTCGGCGAGCCGATGGCGTTCTGCCCGTTGCCCGCGCCGCCGCCAAGGCGGACGAGGCCTTCTTTCAGCGTGATGTCGCCGACGAGGCCGACGGTGTTGTTGCCGCTGAGAAGCAGCTCTCCGGCTCCGGATTTCGTGAATCCGGGCATGGCGAGCGCCCCGCCCCAAGTCAGGACGCCGGCCTCGACGGTGATCTCCCGGGCGGCGGCGGAAGTGACCGCGCCGGTTCCCAGGTTGAGGTTCGACGGGCCGTGGAAAATCACATCCGTGTTCCAGGTCTGCGGGTTGTTCGTCGTCAGAGCGACCGCACCCATGCTGGAATTGCCGAGCGAGCCGCCGGAAACGACGAGCGGTCCGGTCCCGATGGCGGTCGGGCTGTTGATGTCGAGCCGGCCCTCCTGGAGTTCGGTGGTGCCGCTGTAAGTGTTCGCGCCGCTGAGGGCCAGAGCGCCCGATCCGGCCTTGGCCAGACCGGCGGTGCCGGCGACCACCGCGTTGATCTCGGCGGAGACCTCGTCTCCGAGGTCGTTGACGGTGACGACGGGCGCGCCGCTCGCCGTCGCCAGCGTGAGCACGTTCGTAGGTTCGAAGTTGTTTTCGATGAGCCAGCCGCTGGAAGTGGAAGGATCGGTGTCGCCGAAGGTGAGATGCCCGATGGTCCGGGGCGAGTCGAGGACCAGGGTGAATGGGAAAAGACTGTCGGGGAGATCAAGCGTGCTGAAGTCCGCGGTGTTCCCCGCGCCATTGGCGACGGTGCCGCCCTGCCAGTTGCCGGCGTCCGACCAATTTCCGAACTCGATGGTGCTGGTCCAGACGCCGTTCTGGGCCGAGGCGGTGGCGGCGAAGCAAAAGCTCGCGAGGAGGGAAGCGGCGAAGCTCCGCCCGTAACACAAATTTCTGATTTTCATGGGTTTGGAGATACAGATGGGTTTGTGGGGCGGCCCACGGCTACCCGGTTTGCATCTCCATAAGAAAGGTTTTAAGTAACCGCGTCGATTACCCGGCGGGGTTACTTTTTCCGGCGGCGGCGGAATTTGGAGCGGTTTCCCGAATCTCGGGAAGCGCATCCGCTCAATAGCCGTTGGCCAAGCGCGAGACGAGTGCCTCGCCGGCGCGCTCGAGCGCGTCGGGCAGCGAGTTGTTGCGCGCCGTCTGGAGGTTGGCGTCGACGTAGAAATTGCTCGTCCCGGTGGAGCGGCCGTTCGCCAAGAGTCGGAGCGGGTTGCGCGCGTCGACGAGCCGCCACTCGAGAGTGACCGTGTTGGCGAGCTCCTCGGGAAGCAGGGTGTCGAAGCGGTTGCCGCGGATGGACGAGTATTCGATTTCCTTCAGTTCGCCCTCGAGAATGGCGTCCGCGGTGTCCACGGAGGAAATCTTGTAGGTGCCGTCCTGGGCGAACGCGCTGACGACGGCCGAAGTCGCGAGCGCACCGGCACGCGGATGCTGGGTCGCGTTTGAGAACATCGGCACCGAGATCGACTGGACGGGGGCGAGCGAGCGTGGTTTCACACCGCCGAGCTGGTAGCCGGCGCAGGATGCGAGCAGGAGCAGCGGAGCGAACGAGGCGAGGCGTTTCATGGATGGCACCGGATGGTCTCAGCCGCCGAGTTCCGCGAGCCGGGCCTTCGCCTGGTCCTGCAGGCGTCCCGGGCCGGCGCGGCGGGCGACGTCGCGGTAATAGACCTTGGCGGACTCGATCTGGCCGGTCTTGCGGTAGAACTCGGCGATGTCGAACGACCGCTGCAGGGCGCGGCCGCCGAGATTCGCGATGAAGTTCCGCGCCTCCGCCGCCCGGCCGTGGCCGGGATACTGGGTGAGGTAGTCGTTGAAGGCCTCGCGGGCGAGGTCGAGCGTCGCTTGGTTGCGGTTCCCGCGGTCGGCTTCCGCAGTCAGGATGACGCCCACCCGGAACAAGGCTTCCGGGGCTTCCGGGCTGTCCGGCTGGTCGCGCACGAGCTGGCGGTAAGCGGCGATGGCTTCCTTGCTCTTGCCTTTGCTCTCGTAAAGTTCGCCGATCGTGAACTGCGCCCGCGAGGCGGTGCGCGACTTCGGAGCGTTGTCGCGGACTTTTCCGAGCATTTCGGCGACCTTGTCGGCGGACATGCGCGACTTCAGCCCGAGGAAACTCGACTTCACCTCGCCGTCGGCCGCCGCTTGGGCCATGGCGGCCTGCCGTTCCAGCGCCGTCGAGTAGAGGCCGCTGCCTTGGAAGCGGGTGAGGAATTTCTGGTAGGCGTCGAAGGCTTTGCGGACATCGCCCTGCGCTTCGATCAGTTCGGCTTGCCGGAAGCGCGCCTGGGGTGCGGAGGGCGCGAAGGGATAGGTGGTGGCCACCTGGTCGTACAGCTTGATGGCGCGGCCGGTGCGGCCGGCGTCGTCGGCGGCCTTGGCTTGCGCGTAGAGCGCCTCACCGGCGGCGGCGGCGGCCTGGGTGTTGCCGGCGATCAAGGGCACTCCGGGATCACCGCCACAAGAGGCGAGGAACAAGGCGGGTGTGGCGATTGCCAGCAAGGTGAAAAACCGCGCGGTCATGCGCGGATGATAGGAGGCCCGGCAGCCGCGCAAAGCGGAAAAATCCGCCGCGGCGGAGTGCGGCGGATCACGGCGCGGTGAGCACGTTCCGGTCGATCTCGGAAACCGCGGTCTCCGTGTCCACGACCCGCGCGTAGCGGTCGCGGAGGGTGGCGAGCGAGGCCAGGTGCAGCTCGGGCGTCACCGTCGCGCACGCGTCGTCGATGATCGTGACGAAATACCCGAGATCGCAGGCGTCGCGGGCGGTGGTCTCGACGCACTCGTTTGTATAAACTCCGCAGAGATACAGTGATCGGATTCCGATATTGTTCAGCACGAAGTTCAGGTTCGTGCTCGAGAAAACTCCGCTGGCGGTCTTGTTGATCACGATTTCATCGCCGGCCGGCGCGACCTGGGGAAGGAACTCGGCCTCCTTCGAGCCCGGAGGCGCATGGAGGTTCAGGCGCTTGTGGCCGGCGGAGCGGTCGCGGCCGTCCTTGGTCAGGGCGCAGATCCGGCAATGGATCACCTCGAGTTCGTGCTCGCGGAACGAATCCTGGAGGCGGCGCATGTTCGGCAGGACGAACTTGTCGAGGCGGTCGAAGTAATAGTTGCGTTCGTTCTCGCCCGGGCGGCCGTGGTTTTCCTCCGAAAAAACGCCGAAGCCGGGCGCGGCGTCGAGATATTGCACATCGATGCAGAGCAGGGCGACGTGGCGGTTCTGCAAATGGAGCCGCCGCCGCGGGTTCTCCACGAACGCCACGTGGTAGTCCTCGCGCAGTGGATCGTCGCCGTGCCTCATCTCGCTCATGGGCCGAAGGTAGCCCCCACACCCCGCCGGGCAAGGCCCGGTTACCCGGCTAAGCCGCGAGCCGCTGCAGCGTCCAGCGCACGAGGCTCGCGCCGGCGGCGATGTCGTCCCACGAACTCCACTCCGCCGGCGAATGGGAACGGCCGGCGCGCGAGGCGACGAAGATCATCGCGACCGGCGCGACGTTTGCCACGATCTGCGCGTCGTGAGCGGCTCCCGAAGGCATGCGGCGGTGACTGAAGCCGAGCTCCGCCGCGCCTTTTTCCAGCAGCTCGACGATTCCGCCATCGCACTTCACCGGCGGGATGAAGCTGTCTTCCTGGAACTCGAACATCAGCCCGCAGCGGCGGGCGATCGCCGAGAGCGCCTTGCGGAAGGCCAGCCGCAGCTCGTCGAGCACGGCTTCCTCGGTGTCGCGCACATCGAGGGAGAACACCGCGGTTCCCGGAACGGTGTTCGGCGAGCCGGGCGAGAGATCGACTTTCCCGATGGTCGCCCGCGAGCGGTCGGTGCCATTTTCCTGCAAGATCCGGGGGATCTCGTGGGCAAAATCCGCGAGCCCCATGAACGCGTCGTTGCGCATGTCCATCGGCGTCGTGCCGGCGTGGTTCGCCTCGCCACGCAGGGTCACCACCCATTTGAAAAGCCCGGTGATCGCCTCGACCAGGCCGATCGACTCGCGCGCCGCGTCGAGCACCGGACCTTGCTCGATGTGGAGCTCGAGGTAGGCGGCCACGCTCGCCGGATCGCGGCGCGCCTCGAGCGCCAGCCACGGGTCCATGCCGTGGGCGCGCATCGCGTCCTCGAGACGCACGCCGTCCATGTCCGCCGCGCTGTGCAGGGTGTCCGGCGTGATCAATCCGGCGAAGGCCTGGGAGCCGAACATGCCGCCGAAGCGCCCCTCCTCGTCGGAGAACGCGATCAATTCCAAGCCGCGCTGAAGTTCCACCCCGTCGTCCTTGATCGCCCGCATGGCCTCGAGCCCGGACAACACGCCGAGCGTGCCGTCGAGCGTGCCTGCGCATGGCACCGTGTCGATGTGCGAACCGACGAGAACCCGCGGCGCGTCCCGATCCCGGCCCGGCAGGAGACCGGTGACATTCCCCGCGCCGTCGCGGCCGGCGACCAGTCCGGCGGCTTCGATGCGCCGGGTCAGCCAGTCCTTCGCCTGCATGTCCGCCTCGGTGAAGGCCATGCGGTAAAGCCCGCCGTCGTCGGAGTTGCGGCCGATTTCCGATAGTTCGCGCAGGTCCTGTTGCAGGCGCTCGAGGTCGATCCCATGGCTCATCCATTCTTCCTCGCCCGACGGGATGCCGAGGTCAAACGACATCCCGATCTAACAGCCAGATACTCGCATGTGACCGACTTTCCGGCAGAAAACCCTTGCCCGGTCGGCGTGCCGTGCTTGGCTGGGGCTTCCTCGCGCAGGGACAGCCGTTTCCCTCGCAGCCGCAGAACCGCCCCACGGACTCATTCGTTTCCCGCGCTCCAAAGTCCCGGTCATTGCCTTCGCCACGTTTCTCGGCGGGGCTCCATTGGTGCCGGGTGCTCCGGACACGCGGATCGTCTCACCGAAGGAACCCCGGACCGAAAGCGCCGAAGGCGTGGTCCAACTGGAATGGGAACCGTCCGCCGCGGAAAACGGCCTGATCTACGAATTGCAGCAGGGGGCCGACGCCACGTTCGCCGACGCCCGCACCCGCTATCTCGGGCCGGACCGCGCCTCGGTCTTGAGCGGCTTTCCCGAAGGCACGGCGCACTTCCGCGTCAGGACGATCGCCGCCGGAGACGTCGCGGGCGCATGGTCGGAACCGGTGGCCGTGGAGGTCGCCTACATGCCGCGCCGGCACGTCCTGGCCCTGCTGGCCGCGGGCGTCGTCGTTTTCATCGCCACCATCGGCACACTGCTGGCGGGTCATTTCCGGAAAAGTCCCGCCGCCTGATTCTCCATGGACGCCGCCCACCAGAGCCACGTTCTCGATCCCGTCACCGGCGCGGTGCTGTTGGCGGTTTTCGGAGCGATCTGGATCGCCCTCGGCGTCTGGTGGGGCCGGCGCGCGAAGGACAGCGAAAGCTTCATGCTCGCGGGCCGGAATGTCGGGCTCGCCCTCGGCACCGCCACCGCAATGGCAACCTGGGTCACCTCGAACACCACGATGATGGCGCCGGTGTTCGCGCTGAAACAAGGCGTCTGGGGCATGCTCGCCTATGCCACGGCCAGTTTTGGCCTGTTCCTTTTCGCGCCGATGGCGCTGCGCATCCACAAGCTGATCCCGCGCGGCTTCACCAGCGGCGACTTTTTCCGGCTGCGCTTCGGCAACATCGCCTGGGTGATCTTCCTGCTCATCTCGATGCTCTACTCGCTGTCCTGGCTGGTGACGATGGCGATCGCCGGGGGCGAGCTGGTCGAGGCGCTGTCCGGCATCGACTACGTCACCGGGCTCACCGTGATCCTGGCGGTCTGCATTCTCTACACCTTGTTCGGCGGCTTGTTCGCGGTCATCGGCACCGACTTCATCCAGAGCGTCATCATCCTGATCGGAATCGTCGTGATCGGCGCGGCGGTGCTGACAAAAACGGACATCCCGCAAATGGCGGAGCATCTCCGGACCGAGCAGCCGGCGCTCGTTTCGGTCTTCATGCCTGTGGCGCTGCTCGCGGTCTTCAACAACATGTTCTTCGGCTTCGGCGAGGTCTTCCACAACAACGTCTGGTGGTCGCGCGTCTTCGCCATGCGCCGCAGCGTCGCGCCGAAAGCGTTCTTCCTCGCCGGCCTGCTGTGGTTCCCGATCCCGATCGCGGCCGGATTCATCGCGCTCTCCGCCGGTCCGCTCGGGATCAACATCGCGAACGAAAACATGACCGGTCCGCTCGTCGCCTCGCGCATCATGGGCGCGGACGGCGGCGCGTTTCTCGCCGGCATTATCATCTTCGTCGTACTGTTCTGTTCGCTCGCCTCGAGCATCGACTCGTTGCTCGCGGCCACCTCCGATCTGCTCACGCGCGACGGCTTCGAAAAAATGCTGCGCCGCGGGCGGAAGCTCGCCGACGCCACGATCCGCCGCGCGAACCGCATCGCGATCGTCGGGCTCGGGCTTCTCGCCTGGCTTCTCGCCCTCCCCCGCTGGCCGATCCAGCAAGCCTTGTTCCTCTCCGGCCCGCTCGTCGCCAGCGTCATCTGGCCGGTGATCGCCGGACTCTATTGGGAAAAGGCGAACCGCGGATTCATCATCGCCGCCATGCTCCTCGGCAGCGCGAGCGGCCTGTTCGCCTACTTCACCATCGGCTGGTTCACCGCCTCGCTGATCGCGGCCGCGGTTTCCATGATCCTGACCGTCGCCGGAAGATATATCTCGCCGCAGCCCTACTCCTGGGCGAAGCTTTCCGATTCGTGATCCAACGATTCCCATCCGATGTTCCCCGCTACATTTCTTGAAATCCTCATCTACGGCGCGCTCGCCTGGACCGGCCTCGGCGCGATCGTCCTGCTCACCCTGCTTCTCAAGGACCACCGCAAACGCTCCATCTGGTAAACCCGGCACTGCCCATGAACACCGACATCGGCCCGAATCCCACCACCCCGTTCCTCGAACCCCCGGAAGGTTCCGCCGCCACCCGGCCGGAGCCCGGCGGCTTGTTTGAAAACTCCTCGCTCGACCTCAACTGCCTCGGCCAGTTCGAGGGACAATCGATCCTCTCCGCGCGGCAGTTCACCTTCGCGCAGGTCACCGAGATCGCGAAACTCGCCGCCGTGCTCGAGAAGATCGAGATCACGCCCTACCACCCGCTCGACGGAAAGATCGCCGTCACCGCGTTCTTCGAGGCCTCCACCCGGACCCGCACGTCGTTCGAGAGCGCGATGCTGCGCCTCGACGGAAAAGTCATCTCCATCCCCGACGGCGGCATGACCGGCCAGGCGAAAGGCGAGTCGCTACAGGACATCGGCGAGATGTTCAACGCCTATTGCGATCTCGTCATCATGCGGCACACCGACACCGACTCGCTGGAGCGCATCCTCGAAAACCTCCGCATCCCGCTCATCAACGCCGGCAATGGCTCCGGCGAACATCCGACGCAGGCCCTCGCGGACTGGTACGCCCTGCTCAAGTGGAAACCGGAACTCGCCGACCCCAAACCCGTGGAAGCGCCCAAGCTCCACCTCGGCATCCTCGGCACGCCCGGCTCGATGCGCGCGGTGAAGTCCTTCCTGCTCATGGCCCTGCTTTTCAAGGACCACATCGCCAAGGTCACCGTCATCTCGGAAATGGCCGATCCATTCGGCGCCGATGTCACCGAAGACATATCGAACGCCGGCATCGAATACGAAGTCAGCAACGACGTCCGCGAGCACCTGCCGCAGCTCGACATCATTTACATGAACTCCATCGCCTTTCTCGGCGATTCCTACCGCTCGCTCGACTCGCGCTACAAACTCGACAGCGACTCGCCACTCAAGCCGGAGGCGGTCATCCTCCACCCCCTCGCCCGCTTGGACGAACTCGACACCTCCTTGGACAAGACCCGCCACAACCTCTACTTCTCCCAAGCCCACGGCGCCGTCTTCGTCCGCCAAGCCCTCCTCATGGCCGTCCTCGGCCGCCTCAAGCGCCTGCCGGATCTTTCGAATGCAAAGTGAGGAATGATGAGTGATGAATTCTCACTTCCTCGCGCGCTTGATGATGGTGGTGAAGATCGCGATGGGTTCGCGGCATTCATCTTGCAAACCATTGAGCCGCTCGCGCGGAAGCAGCTCCGCCCGGGCAACGAGCTCCAACCAATAATCGCTCTCATCCAGCTCCTTCAGACAATCACCGATCTTCGCGACAAATTCCGCGGTCGATCTCGCGCGGCATGCTTCCCGATGATTCGCCCCCACCGATGACGAACTCCGCAACAACTGCCCGCCATAAGCCCTCGCCTCCTGGCATTTCGGCAGCGCCCGATAAAGCCGCAGACTCCGCAGCGCGAAGTCCAGCAACCTCTCCTTGAATTCCTCAATCCGATCGCTCACGCCCGCATCACACCAAGCGGCCGACCCGAGATCAATTCATCATTCATCACTCCTAATTCATCATTTCCCATGTGCGGCATCGCCGGTTTTTTCTCTTCCGAACCTGTTCCTGACAACACTCCAGATATCTTGGGCTCCATGCTCCACCGCATCCGCCACCGCGGGCCGGACGGGCAAGACCATTTCATCGATCATCCGAAGGGCGTGGCGCTGGGGCACACGCGGCTTTCCATCAACGACCTCGAAGGCGGCTGCCAGCCGCTGCGGGCCGTGGACAACCGCTACATCCTCACGACCAACGGCGAGTTCTACGACTTCAAGCGCCACCGCGCGACGTTGATGGCGGAGGGCGACCGGTTCCTGACGAAATCGGACTCCGAGATTGCCATCGGCCTTTACCGCAAGCACGGGCTTGATTTCACCAAGCATCTGCGCGGCGAGTTCGCCTTCGCGTTGTATGACACGAAAGAAGACGAACTGATCCTGTTGCGCGACCGCTTCGGCGTGCGTCCGATGTTTTATCATGTCTCATCCGACAAGAAGACGATCGTCTACGGATCGGAAGTGAAGGCGGTGGTCGCGCATCCCGACGTGCCGGTGGAGCTGGACCACAAGGCGGCGCTGCACCAGCTGATGCAGACGATCGCGCCGGGCATGAGCGCGTTCAAGGACATCATCTCGCTCGATCCCGGCTGTTTCCTCCGCATCCGCAAGCGCGGCGGCCGGCTGGACATCCAGCAGCACCGCTACTGGGACTTCGACTTCCCGAACGAGGAAGCCCACCACCGCGAACACGTCGAGCAGGAGCACGTCGAGCGCATCCGCGCCGAGTTGATCGACGCGATCGTCCTGCGCCTCGAGGCGGACGTTCCGGTCGGCTGCTACCTCTCCGGCGGCATCGATTCGTGCTGCATCCTCGGGCTCGCCACCGGCGCGATGCAAAGCCCGGTGAAGGCCTACACGATCGCCTTCGACGACGACAACTACGACGAGTCCCCGATCGCCCGCGAGATGGCGGAGTCGATGAAGGCGGACCACGAGTTGATCCATCTCCGTGCCGAGGATCTCTACGGCGAAAACTATATCAACACTGTCTGGCACGCCGAGCGGACATTCTACAACACGCTGGGCGTGGCGAAGAACCTGATGTCGAAACGTGTCTGGGACTCCGGTTACCGCTGCGTCGTCACCGGCGAGGGCGCCGACGAGCTTTTCGCCGGCTACCCCGGCTTCAAGCGCGACATGTTCCTGCACGGAATCTCGCACGAGCCCGAAGACGTGCGCGCCGAATACCAAGCGGCGCTCGAGCGGACCAACAAGCTGTTCCGCGGCGCGATTCTCGCGGAGCGGACGCGCTCGCATCCGGCCTGGGAAGCGCTGTGCGGGTTCACGCCCTCCTGGATCCAACCTTGGATGGACACCCACGATCTCGCCCGGCCGTTGCTGGCGGACGACGTGGCCGACGAGCTGCGCGATTACGATCCCTTCGAGGAAATCGCCGGCCGCATTGACAGATCGATGCTCGAAGGCCGCCACCCGCTGGACAAGGCGCAGTACACGTGGAGCAAGTGCCAGCTCGAAGGCCAGATCCTCAACTGGGGCGGCGACCGCGTGGACATGGCGAACTCGATGGAAAGCCGTCCCGCGTTCCTCGACCACCACCTCGCCGCCGCCGCCGTGAACGTCCCGCCGAGCCTGCGCATCAAGGGCAACATCGAGAAGTATGTCCTGCGCGAGGCCGTCAAAGGCGTGCTGCCCGAGGTGCTCTACAAGCGCGAGAAATTCGCCTTCATGGCGCCGCCCGCGCACACCGACGCCTCGAAGCGCGCGAAGGTGGAGGAATTGATCGGCGGTTTCCTCGGCGAGTCCACCGTGAAGGACGCCGGCATTTGCTCGCCGAAGAAAGTGACCGCGTTTCTCAACGACTACCGCAACGACACCGACCCGATTTCGCTGGTGCGGAAGGACACGCTGCTCAACCACCTGCTCTGCCTGCACATCATGCACGACAAGTTCGTCCGCGGGGCCTGAGTCGCGGGAAAGAGCGGCTGGCCAATCGCCGGCCGGCGTGATACCGCCGCGGCCGGAGATGGAAGGGACTCGCAGACGATCGCTGCCGGACTGGATGCGGCGGCGGCTCAGCGACGGCCAGCGGTTCCTCGCGTTGTGCGTGCTCGCCGGCCTGCTGTGCGGGCTGGCCGCGGTGGCCTTCCACTTCGCCATCCACGGACTTTTCCACGCGCTGTGGGATTTCGCCGCCGAACGCGAGCCGGCGGAATTCTGCGCGATTCTCCTGGCAGCACCGACCCTCGCCGGACTGGCGGTCGGCGTGGTGGTGCAGCGCTTCGCGCCGGAGGCTGCCGGCAGCGGCATCCCGCAGACGAAGGCGGCCTACCACAACCACGGCGGGAAAGTTTCCACCGCCGCCGGAATCTGGCGGTTTCTGTTAGGCAGCGCCTACGTCGGGCTTGGCAACAGCCTCGGCCGGGAAGGCCCGACGGTGCACATCAGCGCGGCCATCTCCTCGCGGATCGGCCGCTGGGCGTTCCGCGATCCGGCGCGGGTGCAGTCCATGCTGCCGGTCGGCATGGCCGCGGGCATCGCGGCGGCCTTCAACGCGCCGCTGTCCGCGCTGACCTTTGTCTTCGAGGAGCTGCTGGACAATTTCTCGATGAAGGCGCTCGGCGGGATGGTCATCGCGGTGGTGATCGCCGCGGCCGTCTCGCGCACGATCCTCGGCGAGGACCCGGTGCTCGCGGCGCGCATCGCGGAAGATTACAAAACCTCGGCGTGGATGCTGGTCTCGCTGCCGCTCGGCGTGGCGGCGGGATTCATCGGACACTTCTTCGTCCGCAGCACGCTGAACCTGCGCGCGTGGTTCCGCGGACGGAGTTTTCTTCCGGCGTGGATCCAGCCGGCGGCCGGCGGCTTGTCGTGCGGCCTGCTTGGGATCGGCGCGTTCTACTTCACCGGGGCTCTCGGCGACGCCCGCAGCTCGGTTTTCAGCATCGGCTACGACAGCCTGGAGGCAGCCTTCGAATACAAGCTCGCCGCCGGCATCCTCGCTGTCTTGCTGGTGATGAAGTTCGCCGCCGTGGTCGTGAACTACGCCTCCGGCGGCTCGGGCGGGCTGTTCTCCCCCACCCTCTTCCTCGGAGGCATGCTCGGCGGACTGATTGGTGTCGGCCTCGCGGATTTCCAGCACCTCAACGGCTGGATCCCGCAGTTTCCCAGCGACGCGAAAGTGATCGGCGGCTGCGTCTTGCTCGGCATGGGCGCGATGTTCGCCGCCGTCGTCCGATGTCCGTTCACCTCGCTGATCATCATCTTCGAGATGACAGGAAACTATTCGCTTATCTTGCCGCTCATGGCGGGAAACATGCTCGCCTGGCAGATCGCGCGGCACCTCCAGCCGGTCGGCCTCTACAACGCCCTGCTGATCCAGGACGGCGTGACGCTGCGCAAGCTCCCCGCCTACCGCGGCGCGCGCGACTACGGCAAGCTCCCGGTCCAGGCGATCATGACGCACGACTGCTTCACGCTCCGCTCCGGAGAATCCAGCGCCGCGGCGCTCCGGCGGTGCGCCCGGGCCGGCAAGCAATTCCATGCCTATCCGGTGGTCGACGACGAGGACCGCCTGCTGGGCGTGGTCACCGCCCGCGAGCTGGGGCTCCGCGATTGCCTTGTCTCCGACTTGGTCCCGGGTGGGAATCTTCTTTCGGTGAAACCGGACACCTCGATCCGCGACGCCGCGAACTTGATGATCGCGCGCGACGTCCGCCAGGTCCCGGTCGTCGGCGCCACGGACCCGCGACGGCTGCTCGGCTGGCTCACGCTGAACGACATCGCCCGCCAGCAAAACGCCGTGGAAGGGTGACGAGCGCCGCATTTCCGATGTTGCTGGGGGCCAGCGGTTTGTGGTATGCGGACGGATGCCATGAAATCTTCATGCCTCCCCCTCGTTGTGGCCGCCCTCCTCCCCCGGATCGTGCTGGCCGATTTGTTCGTGACCGACTTCACCGCCCTCAACGGCACCGCCGGCGCGAGTGGAACCTGGCGGAACCTCGACGCCGCCACGGACACCGGCATTGCCGTCACCTTGACGCAAACCGGCGGTATCGTGAAGCCGGCCGACGGCTCGAGCCAGGAATCCATCATCGATGACTCGTTTCCTTGGCAGGACATCCCGGCGTTCCCGCCGTTCGTCCCGACGCCGATCGATGCCTTCAATCCGAACTACGACGGCGATCTGATCAACATCGAGGTCAAGGGAGCCGCGAGTGCGGTTGTCACCATCAACTTCGGCGGCGAGATCGTGGACCCGGTCCTCAACTTCACCGACATCGACACGCAGACGGTCATCCAGTTCCAGAGCAGCTTCACGGTCGTCGGAGGCACGGCGAATCTGTCCGCCACCAGCACCACGGTCGGCTCGAACGGTGTGGATGTCGGCATCCCCTTCGACGAGCAATCCGCGGGCTCGCTCCAGTTTCCGGGAACTCACACGCAGCTCGTTTTCACCATCGTCAACTCAGGTCCGGATCCGGACGAGGACGACGACCGCATCGGCTTTTCCGTTTCGACCACCTCGGCGCCCTCCGGTTCCGGCGGCGAGCCCGCGCCGCAGTTGGAGATCACGACGGGACCGGCCGACGTGACCGTTTCCTGGCCGCCCGGATCGCTGATTGGCTTGGAATATGACACCGGGCTCACCGGCGGCTGGATGCCGGTGCCCGGGGTGGACGTGGGCGCGACGAACCAGTGGAACGCGCCGCGGGCGAGCTTCGGCGGGAAGCTCTTCGTCCGTGGCATTTACGAGCCGTAGCCCGGAAGCCCCTGTCGCTCGACGGCGATCCGGAACCGCGTGCGGACGTCCTGGATGCGGCGGCGGAGTTCGATTCGCTCGCTGGCGTCGGTGCAATCCGCCAGCCGCTCTTCGAGCGCCGCCGCCTCCTTGAGCAACTCCACTTCCGGCGTGACGAAGCCGTTCCCCTTGAGCATGGCGTACGCCGAACGCCACTCCGCCGGCGTGCGGAAGTAGCTTTCCATATCCAGCGCCGTCCCCGCCGCCGGCGGCCGGAGTTCTCCCGATGCGATGGCTTCCTCGATGCGTATCTCGCCTAGTCGCGACAAATCCGACATGCCGGAGAGATCGCCGCTCGTCGCCCGGATTTCCAGCCATCATCCAATTTCTCGAAAGCCGGGGTTCGCCATCCTCCTCTCCGGAATCATCGGAAATTCACGAAGTCTTTCCGCGCGCGGCGTCAAGCGGTCACAGGCCCAGCGCAGACTCCGGGCGTCATGAACATCGACCCTTGGATCGCCCGGTTCGCCCGCAACCAAACCCGCCGCCCCGAGCCGGATTGGCACGCGCCGATCACTCTCCGCGGACCCGCGCTGCACAAGCTCACGCGCTCGCTCCAGCAGTTCCAGCTCGGCGACGGCGGCGGGCCGGCGCATTTGATCGCCTGGAACCGCCGCTCGCTGCTCGCGTCCGATGATGGAATGCGGACGCTCATCGACTGCTGGTTCCGCGAGGAAAAGGAACACTCCCGGCTGCTGGGCGCGGCGCTGGAACGATTCGGGGTCCCGCCGATCCGCAGCCACTGGAGCTTTTCGTTGTTCTGCGGCGTGAGGCGCTGGCTCGGCGTGAACTTCGAGCTGCAGGCGCTCCTGCTGACCGAGATCGTCAGTCACGTTTATTACAAGATGCTTCACCGCCAGGTTGACGATGTCGCGGTGCGCGGGATGTGCGCACTCATCATCCGGGACGAAGCCGGACACATCGCCTTCCATCGGGCGCGCCTCGCCGCGGAAGCGGGTCGGACCGGGGCGACCTACGGCCGACTCTGGGAAGCCAGCTTCCGCCTGCGCGGCCTCGCGGCGGGCACCGTGTTGTGGATCAGCCACGGCAGCGCCCTGCGGGCGAACGGAGCCCGGAACGCCACGTTCTACCGCGGTATCTGGAAAGGCATGAGCCGCTTCGTTGTCGGCCTGAGAGGCGATCTCGCGAAGGAACCCGCCGCGGGATCTGCTTGCGCGCGGCCGCTTCCCGGCTATCGCTCGCCGCGACATCGGAGAACCGCATGAGCGAAGCAGAACTGATCGAATTCAGCCGCCGGCCGGGCGTGGGCGCGAAACGTCTGGCGCTGGCTCGTTGGGTGGAATCACCGCGGGTCCAGCACTGGATCGTGGCGGTGATCATCGTCAACGCGGTTGTCCTCGGCTTCGAAACCTCCCCGGCGGCGATGGCGCGCTGGGGCGGTCTGCTGGTGGCGGTCGACCGTCTTTGCCTGGCGATTTTCATCGGCGAGCTGGCGGTGAAATTCGTCGCCTACCGCGGGTTTTTCTGGCGCAGCGGGTGGAATGTCTTCGACTTCCTGGTGGTGGCGGTGGCGCTGGTGCCCGGCGCCGGAGCGTGGGCGGTGCTGCGTTCGCTGCGCGTCCTGCGGGTGCTGCGACTGCTGACGGTGATCCCCTCGCTGCGGAAGGTCGTGGCGGCGTTCCTCCACTCGATCCCGGGCTTGGCGGGCGTGGTGGCGGTGATGGCGATCTTTTTCTACACCGCCGGCGTGCTGGCGACGCGGCTGTTCGGCGAGGCCTTCCCGGACTGGTTCGGCTCGCTGGGCAAGAGCCTCTACACCTTGTTCCAGGTGATGACCCTCGAGAGCTGGTCGATGGGCATCGTGCGCCCGGTGATGGAGGAGTTTCCGTGGGCTTGGGCGTTTTTCGTGCCGTTCATCGTGATCGCGACGTTCACGATCCTGAATCTGTTCATCGGTATCATCGTTTCGACGATGCAGGAGCTGTCGGTGCTGCCGGATCCGCACGCGGCGGAGGCGGATCTCGCGCCGCTGCTCGAGCGGATGGAGGCGGATATCAAGGCAGTGCGGCACGCGGTGGAACGCCTCCGCCGCAAAGAGGGCCAGCCGCCGGAAAGCTGAGCGTTTCCCGGATTTCCAACAGTACGTGACAAGCGCCCGCCGCGGGCCGATGAAGGGAAGGCTTTCCGATGTCGAAACGGTTTTCTCTCGTTCTCGCGGCCGCCTTGGCGGCGTGGCCCGCACACGCCGCGGACCCCGCGCACGTCGAAGGCGAGGTGATCGTCACGTTCCGCGCGGGTGCGCCCGAAAGGCGTGCCTCCCGCGGCACCGAGGTGCGGACGCGGCCTTTCCGCGAAATTTCGCGCCGCCAGG
>CBFGTW010000065.1:0-23230 GCA_965651855.1 uncultured Verrucomicrobiales bacterium | reverse complement strand
TCCATCAGCTCGACGACCCGCTCGTGACGCTGCCAGCCGGTTGTGCCGCCCACGCCGAGGACGATGTGGTCTTCGGCAAACTCGGTCTCGTCCCGCGGGTTTTTCCAGTAGAAGTACATTTTGCCCGGCTCGGGATGCTCCGGATTCGAAAGACCTTCGCTGGCAGCTTCCGCGCGCACGCCGAGATGCGTCGCCTCCTTGAAGAACCCGAGCCGCCAGGCCGCCGTCGCAAACGGGTGCCGGCCGCCGCGCAGTACCAGCGTGCCGTCCTCGAAGCCGACCCGCTCCGGGCTCCGCAGTTCCGCTCCCGGCAGGCCTTCGCGCAGGTCGATGCGATTCACCGCGCTGCCGGCCGGCTCGAATCGCCACTGCCAAAGCAGGACCGTCAGCAGCGCCAGCACCGCCGCCGCCAGCAGAAACCCGAGCCCGCGCCGCATGTCGCGACGCCAGCATTTCCGCAGGCCGGCCGCCAAACGAAAAAAAGCGGCCGGAGCGGAAAGCTCCGGCCGCCGTGAGAAGCGGGCCGTCCTCAGGCGGCGAAGTTTTTCGCCACGGTGTCCCAGTTCACCACGTTCCAGAACGCGGAGATATAATCCGGGCGACGGTTCTGATAGTTGAGATAATACGCGTGTTCCCAGACGTCGATGCCGAGGAGCGGTTTGCCGCTGCAGCCGGCGACACTCTCACCCATCAGCGGGCTGTCCTGGTTGGCGGTGGAGCAGACGGCGACCTTGCCGTCGTCTTTCTTCACCAGCCACGCCCAGCCGGAGCCGAAGCGCCCGGCCGCGGCCTTGGCGAAGGCTTCCTTGAAGGCGTCGAACGAGCCGAACGCCGAGTCGATCGCCTTCGCGACCTCGCCGGTGGGCTGGTTCGAGCTGCCGGGGGCGATCATTTTCCAGAACATCGAGTGGTTCACGTGGCCGCCGCCGTTGTTGCGGACGACGGTGCGGATGTCCTCGGGGACGGCGGAGAGGTTCGCGATGAGTTCCTCGGCGCTCTTGCTCTCGAGGTCCGCCTTGCCGGAGACGGCGTTGTTGAGGTTGGTGACGTAGGTGTTGTGATGCTTGGTGTGATGGATCTCCATCGTGCGCGCGTCGATGTGGGGCTCGAGCGCGTCGTAGGCGTATCCAAGCTCGGGGAGTGTGTGGGCCATGGTGTCAGGGAGTTTGGTTTTGCGTTCGCCGCGGGCAGCCGGTACGAAGACTGCCGCTGCGGTGCGGGATTTACGAAAGCTCGGAAGCCGCTGCCCGCAAGGACAAATCCCATGCCACCGGAACTGCAAGCCTACCTGCCCCATCTGATTGCCGCTGTTGCTGGACTCGTCGTCGGCTGGTTCGTCGCCTGGCTTGCGGGATCCGGCCGCGCCGCCTCGCTCGGCGAGCGCGTGAAAGCGGAGGAACGACGCGCCACGGAAATCGAGGCGCGCCTCGCCCAGGCCACCGAGGCCGGCCGCAATGCGGAAAAGGACGCGCAGGCGCTCCGCGGCCAGCTCGCCGAGATGCGCACGCGGCTCGAGAGCGAGATCAAGGCGGCCGCAGAAAAACAGGCGCTGCTTGAGCGCGCCGAGGCGAAACTCACCGACACCTTCAAGGCCCTCTCCGCCGACGCCCTGCGCGCTTCCTCCGAGCAATTCCTCCGTTTGGCGAAATCCTCGCTCAGCGCCCAGACCGAAGAGGCCAAGGGCGAGATCGAAAAACGCAAGACCGCCATCGAGACCTTGGTCAAGCCGGTGGCCGAGTCGCTCGGGAAGTTCGAGCTGCGCATCGGCGAAATCGAGAAAGCCCGCGAAGGCGCGTACGCCGAACTCAAGGAACAAGTCCGCGCGCTCGGCGAAGGCCAACTCGGCCTGCAGCGCGAGACCGCCTCGCTCGTCAAGGCGCTCCGCCAACCCACCGGCCGTGGCCAGTGGGGCGAGCTGCAGCTGCGCCGCGTCGTCGAACTCGCCGGCATGCAGGAACACTGCGACTTCGAAACCCAGCACCACTCCACCAACGACGAGGGCAAGCGCCTGCGGCCGGACCTCGTCGTCCGCCTGCCCGGGGGCAAGACGATCGTCGTGGATTCGAAGACGCCGATGGACGCCTACCTCGACGCGCTCGAATGCACCGAAGACGCGACGCGCGAGGAATGCCTGCAGCGCCACGCGCGGCAGGTGCGCACGCACATCGGCCAGCTTTCATCGAAGAACTACGCGGCGCAGTTCGACCACGCGCCGGAGTTCGTGGTGCTGTTCCTGCCGAGCGAGTCGTTCTTTTCCGCGGCGCTGCAGATGGACCCTGGCTTGATCGAGCGCGGCGTCGACCACGGCGTGATCCTGGCCACTCCGACAACTCTGATCGCCTTGCTGCGGGCCGTCGCGTATGGCTGGCGGCAGGAAGCGCTCGCGGAGAACGCGCGCGAGATTTCCGCGCTCGGCCGGACGCTCCACGAGCGGCTCGGCAAGCTCGGCGAGCACTTCGCCAAGCTCGGCCGCTCGCTCGGATCGGCCGTCGAGCATTACAACAGTGCCGTCGGCTCGTACGAGACTCGCGTGCTCTCGAGCGCCCGGAAGTTCGAGGAGCTGCAAGCCGCGTCCAGCGAACTGCCGAATCTCGAACCGATCGACAAGACGCCGCGCGAACCGCAATCCGCCGCGCCGGCTTCGGCGCTCGCCGCCCTCGCCGAAGCGCGGGAGATCCACGAACGCGGGAAGACCGTCCCGCAGGAAAAGGACGAGGATTTCACCTTCGTCCCGGACCCGCCAGCCAGCGCCCGCAGCGCCGCGGCGGACCTTCGTTCCGCGCTCGGCTGAGTCACCAATCCGGCGCCTGCTGGCGGACCGCCTCGTAGAGGACGATCGCCACGGCCGTGGAGAGATTCAGGCTGCGCGTGCCGCCGGGCTTCATCGGAATGCGCAGCGCGGACTGGCCGGCCGCGGCCACCATTTCCCCGGGCAGGCCGCGGGTTTCGCAGCCGAAGACGAGGTGGTCGCCCGGCCGGAAGTCCACCGTCCACGGCGACTGCTTCGCCTTGGTGCTGAGGAACCAAAAGCGCGCCTCGCTTCCCGCCGCCGTCCGCAGGTCGTCGAACGTCCGCCACACCCGAACGTCCACGTCGCGCCAGTAATCGAGGCCGGTCCGGCGGACGTGCTTGTCATCGAGCGAAAACCCGAGCGGCTCGACGAGGTGGAGCGCCGATCCTGTGGCGAGCGCCAGCCGGCCGGCCGCGCCGGCGTTGTGCGGGATCTCGGGCGCGACGAGGACGATGTGGAACATGCGCGGGGTTTAGAAGGCCGGCGTCTCGGGTGCCAGCAGCACCTTGCCGTTGCGTTCCGGGTCCGCGAGCCGCCCGAGCGCCGAGCGCCAGTCGTCGATCGGGAACACCGCGTCCACCGGCTGGACCAGCCCGTCCGCGAGGAGGTGCGCGGCGAGTTTTCCATAAACTTCGCGCACCTCCTCGGGCGGCGCGGATTCGATCCAGCGGGTGATCCACAGACCCCGCACGCGGATGTCGCGGAAAATCAGCGGACCGGCGGGGACCATCAGCGGCTTGCGGGCCATGGAACCGTAGGTGACGTGCGTGCCGTGCTCGCGGAGCAGCTTCATCACGCGCAGCCCGCTTTCGCCACCCACCGCGTTGAACGCGAGCGAGGCGTTCGCGCCGCCCATGGTCTCGCGCGCCGCCGTCAGGCCTCCGGCGTCATCGCGGAAAACCTCGTCGGCCCCGAGCGCGCGGAGTTCGTCGAACAGCTCCGGCCGCCGGGCGAAGGAAACGGTGCGCACGCCCAGGGTTCGGGCGAGCTGGATGACGCAACGGCCGACCGCCGAATTTCCGGCGTTCTGGATCACCCACTCGCCCGCTTGGAGCGCCTCGAAGCCATGCAGCAAGCGCCACGCCGTCGCCGGATTCACTTTCAGCATCGCCGCCTGCAGCGGATCGATTTCCCGTGGGATCTTCAACAGCGCGGAAACCGGGGCCGTCACGTGCGTCGCCCAAGTGCCCACCCGCCGGAGGAAGATCACGCGATCGCCGGGCGCGAACCCGCCGCCTTCCGCCTCGACCACCTCGCCGCAGCCCTCGATGCCGGGCGTGGCTGGCAGCTCCGGCTTCACGCCGTAGGTGCCTTCGATGAAGTTCAGGTCCGCGGGATTGATCGGCGCCGCCAGCATCCGGACAAGCGCGTTGCCGGAGCCACGTGCCGGGGTGAATTCCTCCAGCTCCAGCACGTCCTCCGGTGTGCCCGTGGTTCGGAAAACCAATCGCCGCCCATTCGTCATGCGGCGAAGGTAAGCCACGCCGCCGGGTGTGTGCCACCGTGGACTGCGGTGGCCGTGCTGCCGCGGTCCGAGGCGCCCGGTTTTCCGCCGCCACGGCCGGATTGACACCTTCGGGGCAGCTGGCCAAGGTGCGCCGCACCATGGCCGAAACCCCGCCGCGCCGCTTGGAAGGAGCTCCGTTCCCGGTGTTCCCGCTCGCCTGCTGGGCGCTCGGGTTGATCGCGTTCTGCCAGTTGATCGTCGCCGGCTTGGCGCTCGCCGTGCGCTTCGAGGACAGCCGCGAGGTGCGGATCGTGGAAAAAGAAGTGCCGAAGTTGGTGGCCGTGCGGATCCCGGCGCCCGCTCCCGAAACGACGGCTCCGGACGCCGCCGTGGTCGCGCGCCCGCCGGTGCTTGAGCCGGCTCCGGAACGTTCGGTCGCCTCGCTCCTGCCGCCACCGCCGCCGCCCACGCCGGTCGGGACGCCGGAAGTGGCGGACCCGCGGTCCGGCCGGCTGATCGACGAGGCGCGGGCGGCCCGCATCGCCGGCGACATGATGGCGGCGATCACCAAGCTCGAGGAGGCGAACCGCCGCTCGCCCGGGGACCCCAGCGTGGCTTACGAACTTGGCTTGGTGCACGAGGCGATGGGCGTTTTCGAGACGGCGGCGGAGCACTACCAGCGGGTCTTTGAAATGGGGATCTCCAAGGCGGGATCGCTGTATGAGAAGGCAGCCGCGAAGCTCCGGGACGGCTTCGAGCAGCCGGGCGACGCCTTGGGCAAGCTGGCGCTCGGCCGCGTGCGGGCTGTGCCGGACCCCCACCACGAGGAGGGCGAGCGGGTGGTGGTGGACGTGCCGGTGCACAAGGCGCCCGGCGTGGAGATCAACAGCGACAAGCTCTCGGTCACCGTCACGTTTTTCAACCGGACGGAGAGCGGCGGGATCGTGCAACTCGAGGAGAAAAGCTGGGCCGCGGCGGAATGGGCGACGCTGCCATTCGACTGGCAGGGCGGCGAGGAAGTGCTGCGCGTGAACTACGTGATCCCGCGCCAGGACCGGCAGATGGAGCACCTTTTCGGCGAGGTGAAATACTTCGGCCAGGTCGTCACCCTGTCCTATGGCGATGCCGGCGAGGAGGAAGTGCTGGACGTCCGGGCCTGGCCGCCTGCCTTGGCCGCGCGCGTGGCCCGGTCGGCCGGAGACCGGCGCACGGCTCCGGAGTTCTGGGAAGACCTGCCGCCGGGCTTCGATCCGGAAGACGGGCTGGGCGTGCTGCCGCCGCTGCCGTCGGAGTAGGATTCGGGATTTCCGCGGGAAACGATGCACGCAGCGAAGGATGACGCGCGCCTGCCGGACGACTACCGGCTCGGGGATGTGCTCGCGGAAGATGCGCACACGCGCGTTTGGCGGGCGGAGCAGGTTTCGATGGGCCGCGAGGTCCGGCTGGTCGAATGGCGCTCCGGCGACCCCTCGGCACGAGCCCATTTCCTGGCCGGCGCGCGGGCCAAGGCCGCGGTGGATCATCCCCAGGTGGCGGCGGTTTTCGAGGCGGTGGACCAACCGGATCGCTGCTGGTTCGCCATCGAGGCGCTGCCCGGCGAAACCTTCGCCAGCCGCGCCGACGACGGCCGGCCGTTCGAACCCCGCGAGCTGGCGGAGCACCTCGGACGCGTCGCGGAGATCCAGTGCCAGCTCGAGCAACGCGAAGTTGCGACCGAGCCGTTGTCGCTCGCGGCGATCCATCTGGACGATCACCGAGTCGTGCGGCTCGACAACCTCGCGGTGGCCGGCCGCCGAGCGCCGGAAGAATCCATTCGCGACGTCTGCCACCTCGGGGCGGTCCTTGGTCGGCTGATCGCCGGAGGGCGTCCCGGAGCGACGCGTTTCCAGACTCTGCTTGCCTGGATGCGCGGCGAGGGATTGGCCGAACCGCTGGCTTGGGAGCGCGTCGGTCGCTATTGCCAGGAAATCCTGAGCCAGCTCGGAGAAACCGCCACTCCCACGGAGGCGCCGCCGCCCGCGCGGCCGCGACGGAAGGGAGCCTGGATCGCCGCCGGAGCGGCAGTGCTCGGGCTGGCCGCGGTTTTCGGACTCGCTTTTTTAAATCGCGGCGGCCCTGCCCGCCCCGAGATCCCGCCGCCGCCGCCACTGCCGGATCCGGTTTTCGTGGAGGCGGGTGTTTATCCGACGCCGGACGGGACGAGAGCCGAACTGCCGGCCTTCCGGATCGCCGCGCATGAGGCGACGATCGGCGAGTACGCCGGCTTTCTGGATACCCTGGGGCGGCTCGCGGAGGAAGGTCGCGAGCGGGCCTTCGACCACCGCTCGCAGCCGGAGGAAAAGTCCGGACATGTTCCCGATGACTGGCAATCGCTGCTCGCGGCGGCGGAATCCCGCGGCGAATGGAACGGACGGATAGTGGCGCTCGATTCGCCGGTGGTTGGCGTGGATTGGTGGGACGCGGCGGCCTTCGCGACTTGGAAGCGCGCGCGGCTGCCGACCCAGGAGGAATGGTTCGCCGCCGTCCAGGCGGGCGGGCTGCCGCGGCCGGAACCGGGTGACTGGCTGCCGGTTTCCGGCTCGCGGGACGTCACGCCGAACGGCTTGATCGGCATGGCGGGCGCCGTCGCGGAGTGGACCGCCAGCCGTGCCGCCAGCCCGGAGAACCCGCTCGGCGAGCGGCGGTGGGTCGTCGCCGGTGGCTCGTACCTGCGGCCAGGCCAGGGAACATCGCAGCGCGAGTGGACGGCCGACCGCTCGCTGCGCCGGCCGGACCTGGGCTTCCGGCTCGTGTTTCCATCCGAGTGAGCCCACGGGCAAACCCCGCTTGCGCCGGCCCCGCGCGGTCGGTAAACGTCCGCCGCCATGGCCACGATCAACGCGAATTTCCTCAAGCTCAAAGCCGGTTACCTCTTCCCCGAAATCGCCCGCCGGGTGAAGGCGTTCACCGAGGCGCATCCGGACAAGGCCGGCCGCATCATCCGCTGCGGCATCGGCGACGTGACCGAACCGCTGCCGCCGGCCGTGGTGAAGGCGATGCACGAGGGCGTGGACGAAATGGCCAGCCGCGAGACCTTCAAGGGCTATGGCCCGGAGCAGGGCTACGAGTTCCTGCGCCAGGCGATCGTGGAAAACCAATACGCGGACCTCGGCATCGCCGCCGACGAGGTCTTCATCTCGGATGGCTCGAAGTGCGACACCGGCAACATCCTCGACATTTTCGGCGAGGGAAACCGCATCGCCATCACCGATCCGGTCTACCCCGTTTACGTCGACACCAACGTCATGGCCGGCAACACCGGCGAGGCGGACGCGAAAGGGGCTTACGAAGGCCTGGTCTATCTTCCGTGCACCGCGGATAACAACTTTGTCGCGGACGTTCCGGAAGAGAAGGTCGACTTGATCTATCTCTGCTTCCCGAACAACCCGACCGGGGCGGTGGCGACGCGGGAGCAACTGGCGAAGTGGGTGGCACACGCGCGGGCGAACGACGCGATCATCCTCTTCGACGCGGCCTACGAGGCGTTCATCCAGGACCCGGCGGTCCCGCATTCGATCTTCGAGATCGAAGGCGCGAAGGACTGTGCGATCGAGTTCCGCTCGTTCTCGAAGAATGGCGGATTCACCGGCGTGCGCTGCGCCTACGTTGTGATCCCGAAGACGGTGAAAGGCAAAACTCCGGAGGGCGGCGAAGTGCCTCTGCATCAACTCTGGTCGCGCCGGCACAGCACGAAGTTCAACGGCGCGAGTTATCCGGTCCAGAAGGCCGCGGCCGCCATTTTCTCGGAAGAAGGCAAGGCGCAGGTCGCGGAACTCATCTCGCACTACATGGGCAACGCGAAGCTGCTGCGCGAAGCCTGCGCCTCGGCCGGCCTGCGCGTCTTCGGCGGCGAGAACGCACCCTACGTCTGGGTCGGCTGCCCGGCCGGCGTGGACTCGTGGGGCATGTTCGACAAGATGCTCGGCGAAGCGCAGGTGGTCGTCACCCCGGGCGCCGGCTTCGGCTCGGCGGGCGAGGGCTACTTCCGCATCTCCGCCTTCAACTCGCGGGCGAACGTCGAGGAGGTCTGCCGCCGCCTGAAAGCGATCGTCGCGTGAGCCGCGAAAAATTTTCCGCTGAATAGGCGGACGCGCCGGGCCGTTCCATCGGGTGTTATGAACACGATCCGAAATGCAGCGCTCGGCGCGATGATGATCCTTTCGGCGGGCCTCGCGGAGGCGTCACCCTGGGGCGGTTACGGTTACGGTTACGGCCACGACCGTGACCGCGGCGGCCACTACGACCGCGGATATGGCCGTGGCTACGACCGCGGGCCGGGCCGCTGGGACCGCTCGCACCGTTACCACCGCACCGAGATGCAGGCACAACTCCGCCTGCGCCAGCTCGGCTACTATCGGGGGCCGATCGATGGCATCATCGGCCGCGGCACGAGATATGCCATCGTCCGCTTCCAGCGCGACTACCGCCTGCCCGTGACGGGCCGGCTCGACCACCGGACCCTGCGCGCGTTGCGCGTGATCCGCTGAAGTTTCCACCATCCGCAGTTGAATCGATGCGCCCGGATGCCTGAGGCTCCGGGCGCACGCTTTGTCCGCCGATTCCCTCAGAGCCTTCCTCGCCGCGGGCGATTGGAAAGACCGCTTCGACGACGAGATTCTCGCCGCCGCCGCCGCCTTCGTCGGGAAGGCGAAGAACGTCCGGCTCGAGGAAACCCCGGACGGTTTTCTCCTCGAGGCGGCCGTCGCCGGCAGCGCCGCGACCGTGAACTTGTGGCCCGAAGACGGCGACTGGAACTTCGAGACGGACTGCGATTGCGAAGTCGGCCGCTTCTGCCACCATGCCGCGGCCATGATGATGCGCGCGGCGAAGGAGCGCGATCCGGCCCGCCTTGCCGCCCGGCCGGCGGTGGCCGCCCTGCCGAGCGCGCGAGAGATCCTCGCGGACCCCGATCCGGACTTGCCGCGGATTTCGTTCGAGCCGCGCTTCGAGCTGCGCGTCGCGCGCGAGCCGGTGGACCGCACGACCCGTCTGCTCCTCCAGTCGCTCGGCCAGCCCGAGCCGGACGCGTGGATTTCCGCGGAGGCCGCCGCAATCTACGGGGATTGTCGTAGTTCGCTCCGCTCCGCGGCTCCGGACTGGGTCACGCCGGTGACGCTACCGGACGGCCAGCCGGCGCTGGTCCGGCACGACCCCGGCGCGGAAGCCGCCGCGGCCCAGCAACTCCGCGACGTGGGGCTCTCCTCGCTGCAATCGAACGCGGCTTGGCGTTTCCTGCTCCAGCGGAAGGCGAAGGAATCCGGCGGCACCAAGGCGGACCGCTGGTTTCCCGATCCCGGGCGCGTGCCAGTCGACGCGTTCTGGCACCAGTTCCGCGGGGAAATGATCGGGCGGCTCGAGGCGCTCGGCTGGACCGTGATCGTCGAGGACAACGTCGGCCACCGCGTCCACGACGCTGACCCGGAGCGCTGGAAAACGTCGCTCTCCCCCGGCGACGGCGGCTGGTTCAGCCTGTCCGTCGGCTTCGACGTTGCGGGCAAGCGCTACGATCTCCTGCCGATCCTCGCGGAGCTGCTGGAGAACGATTTCCTCGAGGAAACGCTCGACCGCCCGGACAACGGACACGTCTATGCGCCGCTCCCCGACGGCGACGCCCTGCGGCTGCCGATCGGCCGCGTGCGGAAGATCCTCCACCACCTCGCGGCGCTGATCGACCCGAAGTTCCCCACGCGGGCGAAGCTCCACGCGCTGGACGCCGCCGCGCTAGCCGGCGTGGAAGGCTTGGGCCTCGAGCCGCCTCCGGACGTCACCGAGCTCGCGGCAAAGCTGAAGGACTTTTCGGGCGTCGAGCCGGTGCCGCCGGCCGCCGGCCTGCAGGCGACGCTGCGCGACTACCAGCTCGCCGGTTTCCGCTGGATGCAGTTCCTCGCGCGCCACGGATTCCACGGCATCCTGGCCGACGACATGGGGCTCGGCAAAACGCTCCAGACGCTCGCGCACATCCTGACCGAAAAGGAATCCGGCCGCTCCGCAGGCGCACCGGCGCTGGTGGTCGCGCCCACTTCCGTGATCCCGAACTGGCGCGCCGAGGCGCTGAAGTTCGCGCCCGGCCTGCGCGTGCTCGTCCTCGGCGGCGCCGAGCGGAAACGCTACTTCCGCTCGATCCCGCACGCCGACCTGGTGCTCACGTCCTACGCGCTCCTGCCGCGCGACATCGAGAAACTACGAGGTTTCCCGTACCACATGGTCGTCCTCGACGAGGCGCAGTACATCAAGAACCCGCGGGCGAAGATGGCGCAGGCCGCCTGCAAGCTCGACGCCCGCCACCGGCTCTGCCTGTCCGGCACGCCGGTCGAGAACCACCTCGGCGAGCTCTGGAGCCTGATGAAATTCCTCGTCCCCGGCTTTCTCGGCAGCGAGGAGAACTTCAACAACCGCTTCCGCAAACCGATCGAGAAGGACGGCGACGAGGAACGGAACGCCGCGCTCAAGCGCCGCGTCGCCCCGCTGATCCTGCGGCGGACGAAGGACCAAGTGGCCAAGGAACTCCCGCCGAAAACCGAGCTGGTCCATCTCGTCGAGCTGCACACCGCGCAGAAGGATCTCTACGAGACGGTCCGCGCCACCATGGACAAGCGCGTCCGCGAGGCGATGGCGATGCGCGGCGGAGAGGGCTTCCAGATGGTGTTTCTCGACGCGCTGCTGAAGCTCCGCCAGATCTGCTGCGATCCGCGGCTCCTGCCCGACGACTTCTCCACCGATGTCCGCGAGTCCGCGAAACTCGATTTCCTCACCGAGCTGCTCGAGGTCCTGATCGAGGAAGGGCGGCGGATTTTGTTGTTCTCGCAGTTCACCACGATGCTCGGGCTCATCGAGGCTCATCTCGTGAAGTCGCGGATTCCCTATCTCAAGCTCACCGGCGCTTCGAAGGACCGCGGCAAGCTGGTGGAGGATTTCCAGAACGGCAGCGCGCCGGTGTTCCTCATCTCGCTCAAGGCCGGCGGCACCGGCCTGAACCTGACCGCGGCGGACACCGTGATCCACTACGACCCGTGGTGGAACCCCGCCGCCGAGGCGCAGGCGACCGACCGCGCTTACCGCATCGGCCAGGACAAGCCGGTCTTCGTCCACAAGCTTCTCTGCCAGGACACCGTCGAGGAGCGCATCCACAAGCTCCAGCAGGAGAAAGCGAAACTCGCCGCCGGCCTTCTCGCCGACGCCGACATCACCAAACAACTCGATGCCCGCCTGCTCTCGAACCTGCTCGCGCCACTGGCGTAGGGAGCGTTGAACATCGAACGTCCAACATCGAACATCGAAGGAAGGGGGTAGGGCTGGACCGCCGGGCCTGCCCACGTGTCGCCATCGGCGCGAGGAGTAAAAGAAGTGGCAAGGGCTGGCGGTATGGAAGAGGCGCGGAGCGCGACGGTCTCTTCCATTCGTCACTCATCATTCATCACTCTGCATTTCAAGCTGGCCAGCCGCCGGGCATGATCTGGATTTTCAATTCGCGCGGTTCTTCCCCGCTGAGGAGGTGGTGGCGCTTCCTGGATCCTTTGACGCCGGCTTTGATGGCGCGGCGTTCGATGCGCTCGATCTTGTTCGCCGTTTCAGTGGACCTCGGGCTCACCGGCGAGGGCGTCTCGGCACCACTTGAGGGCCATCAGCGCATAGCCGGTGCCATACGGCTGGTGGTAGTCGTAGAGCGGGTAATCCCACCACGAACCGTCCTTTTCCTGGCGCTCGAGCAAGACGGCGGCGAGGCGCTTGGCATATCCGGCGTGTTGTTCGCGCGGCAGGTCCTCGACGGCCTCGGTGAAATAGAAAACACCGTAGTAATAGAAGTAGCCGGAGATTTGGAAATGCGTCTCGTGCGGGACCGGGCGCTTGCGGCCGATGCTCAGCCAGCCTTCGCGGTCGAGGAAGCGTTCGGCCCAGCGGGTGACGATTTCGTCGGTGACGCTGGAATCGCCGAACTCGCGGAGGGCGGTGTTGCAGGCCTGCGAGCGGGCGAGCGAACCGGCCGGGCGGTTGATCGGCGCGCGCGGCCGGTAAATGTGGTCGTGCGAATAGACGTAGGAGAAATCCGGCGTGCGCTGGCGGCGGATCGACGCCAGCGAACTACGCAGGATCTTCTCGTCGAGCGTGACGCTCATCGCTTCGCGAGCCTCGGCCATGGCGAGGACGACGGTGGCGGTGGTGAAACAGGTGGTGATGCCGGAGGGCTTTTGGGTCGCCAGTTCGTCGAACAGATCGAGATATCCCCAGCCGCCGTTGACGTCTTCGTAGCGGTTGGCGAGGTCGACTTGTTCCTGGGCCAGCTTCACCCACTCCGCCTTTTTTTTCTCGTCCGTCTCGAGCGCGTGGAGGCGGGTGATGGCGCGCAGGCCGTAGGCGTGACCCCAGGCGTTGTAGGTGGTGGTGGTGTCGGCGCGCCGGAGTTTCGGCAGCGCCGCTTTCGTCCAGGCGGCGGCTTTTTCGATGGCGGCCTGCGCTTCCGGGCGCTCGTCTCGGGCGTCGATCAGGCCGGCCAGCGCCAAGCCGGAGGTGCCGGCGCGGAAGGCGTGGTGCGCGCCGGGCAGGGGGGCGTAGATGTTCAGGCCCTTGGTGCGCGTCGGCCCGCCCCACGAGCCGTTCGGGTTCTGGTCGGCGATGAGGAAATCCACGCCGCGGCGGATGGCGGCGTCGATTTCCGCCACGTTAGGAGCCGGCTTCGTGGCGGGAGGCGTTTCCGCCGCGGGGACCGCGGGTGGTTCCGCGACGGCGAGCGGGACGAGTCCGAGCGCGAGGAGGATCGGGCGGAGTGCTTTCATCGTGCGTGGCTACGCGCCGGGCGGCGCTGTTGGATCGGCGGAATCACGGGACCAGCACGACCTGGCCGGGCTCGAGGCCTTCGAGAATCTCGACGGTCTCTCCCGAGACGCGGCCGCGCTTGACGGGCCGGTGTTCGGTCTTGCCGTCGGCCAGCTTGATTTCGACAGTCCAGCCGGCGGGGCCGTAGGCCAGGGCCTTGACCGGCAGCGAGATGGCTCCGGGCTTGTGATGGGAAACCGCGCGCACTTCCGCGGTCGCCGCCGGTGCGATGTCGAGGCCCGCGGGCCAGGTGGCTTCCAGGTCGACGCGGTATTTTCCATCAGGCCCGGGGGCCGCGGCGATTTCGATCACCTTGACGGGCACCTCGACTTCCTCGCGTCCGGCGAGGGTGGCGGTGCCGGCCAAACCGGAGGAAAGCGCGCGGGCCACCGGCTCGTCGACGAACGCGACGAGGCCGAGCTTGGCATCCGCCGGAATGAACGTCGCGATCGCGCGGCCGGTCGGAGCCTTGCCGCCGACGACCAGCGCCTTGACGACGTCGCCGGGTGTCCAGCGGCCGTTCTCGATCGGGCCGTAGTAGAACCAGCCGGCTGCGGGCGCCTTGATCTCGAACAACGATTCGTCGGCTTCGAGGCCGGCCAGCGTTTCTTTTTCGCGTTCCGCGGCGGTTTGGGCCACGGCGAGTTCGGCGGCGGCGATCTTGATGGCGCGCGGCAGTTCCTCCTCGGCTTTGGTCAGGGCGAGGGCGGTGCTCTTCTCCGATTCGGCGAGGCGTTCGGATTCCCGCGGGAGCATCACGTTGATCGTTCGCTCGTGGTTCAGCTTTTCCATCCGCAGGCTGAACTCGGCGGCGGCCACCGATTCCCGCTGGCGCTGGAGGATGATTTCCTCGGTTTCCTCGGTGAGGTCGTCCGCCTCGTACATCTTGGTGAGCTGGCTGAGCTCCTCGCGTTGGTTCGCGAGCATTTGCTCGGTTCGCCGGAGCCGCTGGGCGGCGGATTCCTCCTCGGCCTCGCGGCGGGTCCCGGTGAAATAGGCCAATTCTTCCTTCGCGTTGCGCGCGGCGCGGCGGAGGTTCTCGAGCTTGATCGGGGTGGTTTCCTCGAGGCTTGCCAGTTCGAGTTCGGCTTGCGCGATGGCGAGGGCGCGGGTTTTCACCGCCTCGCGGGCGTCGTGGAGCTTCTTTTCGAAATCCTTGCTCTCGAAGCGGACCAGCACGTCGCCCGCACGGACGCGGCTGCCGTGGGCGGCGATTTCGGAAATCTCGAAATCCGACCACTCTTCGGCATCGAGCCGGATCGGTGTGACCGAGGCCGGCAGGGCGGAGGCGGAGAAGGTTTGCTCAACGGTGAACGGCTGCGGCTCGACGGTGACTTCGCCGGCCGTGGCGGCCGCGGCGATGAGGGCGGGGACGAGGTGGATGGGCGTCAGGCGTGCCATGGCGGGTTGGGGAAGTGAGGGAAATGGGTGGAGGGGAGCGGCTCAAGCGCCAGCTTTGCCTTTTCTAGCGAGCCACACGGGATGGAGACGAGGTTTTTTCGCGGCGGGGGAGGAAGGGACCTGGTGCTCGACGACGGAGAAGCCGGCACGCTGGAGGCGACGGAAAAGCTGGGGCGAGCGTAGCGAGCCGGCGATCGCGAGGAGCCCGCCTTGCTGGAGTGCCTCGTAGGCGGCGGCCAGCCAGCGCGGATCCTCGGGCAACGGGCGGTTGCGCCCGCCGGTCGGGGCGGCGTCGAGGTGGATGACGATCGCGTGGAGCTCGCCCGCGTGGGCGGCCAGCCCGCCCGGACCGGGATCGCGTTCGAGCTTCACGCGAGGATCGGCGAGCGGCGAATCGGGCAGGTGCTCGCGATGCCAGGCCGGAAGCTCGTCGAACGGCTCCGCGACAAAGAAGGTGGCGCGCTTCTGGAGCAGGGCAGCGGCAACGGCGCCGAGCGCATGGCCGAGGCCGAGGCCCGCCAGCCAGATCTTCGGCTGCCGTGCGGGCCGGAACGGCGCGCAGGCGAGCCGCGCGGCTTCCTCTTCGGCGGCGCGGGTCGCCGGGCCGGCGATCTGCTGACCCTGGACGAGCAGGTAGTGGCGGCCGTCATGCTCCTGCAGGACGAGCGGAGAGCCATCGGGGAGCGTGGCTTCGGCGAGGGTGGTGCGTGGCTTCATTTCGCTTGCTGCTTGAGTTCGCCCGGCCGCTTTAGTAAAGGCGGGACACCATGTCCACAGAACCCGAACCCAATCCCGTGGATCGCCCGGGCGAAATGCCACCCGAAGGGACTCCTCCCGCCGCCTCCGAGCCCAATCCGCCGCCGGCGGCTCCTGCTGGCGCGGTCTCGAAGGAAGACAAGGACAAGAAGGTGATCTCCGGCATTCTCGCGATTTTGCTGGGCTGGCTCGGAATCCACAAATTCTACCTCGGCTACCAAAAGGAAGGCATCATCATGTTGGTGGTCTCGCTCGTGGCCGGCGGCTTCACCTGCGGCGCGGGCGCGGGCGTCGTCGCCATCATCGGTTTGATCGAAGGCATCCTTTACCTGACGAAGACCGACGAGGAATTCGTCCGCACCTACGTCACCGGCCGCAAACCCTGGTTCTGATCCATCCGCTGGCCGTTGCTCCCGGGCTCGCGGAGCGACGCCGGAAATTCCCACAAAAAACCCCGGCCGTTTTGGCCGGGGTTTTTCTTATTGGGCTTTTTGGGATGAATGACAGACGTTCGGTGTGGCGTGCGATCAAAGGCTGCCTTTGAGCGCCGACGACGGCTTGAAGCCGACCGACTTGGAGGCGGCGATTTTCATCGACTCGCCGGTCTTCGGATTCCGTCCCATGCGAGCCGCCCGCTTCTTCACCTCGAAAGTGCCGAAGCCGATGATCTGGACCTTCTTGTCCTTCTTGATGCCTTTGGAAATGGCATCGAGAACGGCTTCGACGGCTTCATCGGCGGCGCGCTTGGTGGCGTCTTTTCCGAGGGATTTCTGGACGGCTTCAACGAGTTCGGCTTTGTTCATGGCGACGACCTTTCTGCGAACGCCGACCCGCATTGGCAAGAGAAAATCTGTTGGAGCGGCGCGAATTTTTCCTAGGGACATCTTGACTGTAGCGCCTCGGCGTGCCCGGAAGCGGGTCCCGGTTCCGCGAAGCGGGGCGGCCTCCGGGCTGTTAGATCCTGTTAGATGAAGCGCCGCTTCGGGCGTGGGATTGACGGGCCGGGCCGGCAGGTGCTCTGCTGGCGCGCCATGGAGGGGAGCGGGACATTGGCTTGCGATCCGTCGCGCGGGGCCGCGGCGGTGCTTGCCGCGGCCGCGGCGGTGCCGTCGGCCGAGGCGCTCGCGCGGGAGCTGGCGTGCGCGGAGGCGGCCGTGGCGCGCGGCTATTTCCTGCCGGACGAGGAAGAGGCGGTGCGGCTACGGTATTCGCAGTACTTGTCGGTGCGTGCCGCGCTGCTCGCGACGCTCGCGGAACTCGAGGCGGCCGCGGGCCGGGCGGAGGGGGATTGGCGGGAGCGGCTGCCGGTTTTCACGACGGCCTTCGCGGCGGGTTGCGTGCTCATGCGCGCCACGCGGTTCATCGTGGATCTGGCGGGAGGACGGCCGGTCGTCTGGAAGAAGCTCGACGAGCCGGACGCGCTCCGCGGCATCCCGAGGAAATCCTTCACCGGGCTTTACCGGGCCGCGACGGCACCGGCGACGGCGGCGCGCTTCATCGCCGCGGCGGACTTCTATTTCGCGAACCGCACCGTGATTCGCGAACTCGCCGGCGATCCGGGCCTCGGTCGCGTGGTGGCGCTGTTGGAGGACGAGGAGCCGTCGATCGAGCGGCGGCGGCGGGACCTGCTGAAGCGCCAGCTCTCGTACCGCTGGTTTTCATTCCTGCGGCGGCACCGTTCCGCTTGGCGGCAGGTGATGTTCGGAATCTTCGAGCTGTCCGGCCGCGCGATCTCCGAACTCCGGCAGCCCGGCGTGAAACGCACCGGCGAGCCGAAGCGCATCCTGCCGGAAATGCGCGCCGAGCTGGCCCGGCGGGTGCGTCCGGGCGACGTCTTCGTCACCCGCCACGACGATGCCCTCAGCAATCTCTTTCTTCCGGGCTTCTGGCCGCACGCCGCGCTCTGCCTCGGCGACGGGCACGGGTTCGTTGAAACGCCGGATGCCTCCGGGTGGTTCCTCGAGGCGAAGAAGGACGGCGTGCGCTTCCGTCCTGCGGCGGAAACCTTGGGCGTCGACGCGCTGGTGGTCATCCGGCCCCCGCTCGAGGGCGGCGATCTCGAAACCGCGCTCCGCCGCGCCGCCGCTCACGCGGGCAAGCCGTACGATTTCCTTTTCGACTTCCGCTCGTCCGACCGGCTCGCCTGCACGGAGGTCGTATACCGCGGCATGCACGGCATCGGGCCGGTGCGCTTCGAGCTGCGCGAGGTGGGGGGGCGGCTGTGCCTGCCGGCCGAGGATCTGCTCGACCAGGCGCTCGACTGCGGCTTCCGGATCGTCGCCGCCGCCGGTCTGGGAGCCGGCGGCATCCTTTCGGGAACGCGGGCGGAGATCGCCTTCCACGGCAGCCGCCAGCCGGTCTGAACACGATGCGCAACAGCCACATCATCAGTCTGTCGGATGAGCTTGTGAAATTTTTCACAAATAGCTCTTGCGGAGCGCGTCCGGGGTCCGGTATTGACGCCGGCGCCCGACGCTCCCGGGGCTGTCCTCCATGCGATTTTTTCTCACCACTCTGACTGTCTGGCTGTTCGGGCTGATTTCCGCCTTCGCGGCTGCTGCCGAGGGTGCGGACGGTCATCACGAGGCACACGACCATTTGCCTGCCTTCGCGGAGGAAATCTTCCACCTCGGCCCGTTCGTGGTGACGAACTCGATGCTCATGGTCTGGATCGTCGCCGCGTTCCTGATCCTCGTCGCACAGCTCGCGACGCGCGATCTCAAGCTCATCCCGGGCAAGCTGCAAAACTTCGTCGAGTGGCTCACCGAGAGCCTCTACGGCTTCCTCGAGGGCATCCTCGGGCCGCACCTGGTGAAGCGGACGTTCTGGTTTTTCGGCACCATTTTCGTGCTGATTCTGTTCACCAACTGGTTCGGCCTGATCCCCGGCGTTGGGACGGTCGGCTGGTACAATCCGGCCGGCCACGGCGGCGACCCCCACGACGTGTTCCGGCCGTTCCTCCGCGGTGGCAACGCGGACCTCAACATGACCGCCGCGATGGCCTTCACCTTCGCCATCCTGTGGTTCTACTGGGCGATCAGCGAGAACGGTCTGAAAGGCTTCTTCGCCCATATCTTCGCGCCGAAAGGCAAGTTCAGCGGCATCATGGCGTTCTTCATGTTGATCGTTTTCCTCTTCGTCGGCGTGCTGGAGATCGTCTCGATCCTGTTCCGCCCCGTCGCCCTTTCCTTCCGTCTCTACGGCAACATCTTCGCCGGCGAAAACATCCTGGAAAACATGATGCTGATCGTGGGCGACCACACCTGGCTCGCGTGGTTGCCGCCGCTGCCATTCTACTTCCTCGAGCTGCTGGTCGGCTTGATCCAGGCGCTCGTCTTCATGCTCCTCACCTCCGTCTTCCTCAAGCTGATCTGCGACCACGGCGATCATCACGACGAGGAGCACGCGCCTCATTGAACCCTCTCCCGGTCCGACCGTGGCAATGACCGCGGGGGCCGGCGAAACCACAACCAACAACCATTAACTGACATGGGATTCATCCAACTCCTCGCCCAAGCCGAAGCGTCCGGCCTCACCGGCAGCTTCCACATCGCCTTCGCCGCGATCGGCGCCGCCATCGGCATCGGCCTCCTCGGCGCGAAAGCCGCCGAAGCAACCGGCCGCAACCCCGGCGCCGCCGGTAACATCCTGACGCTGTCGATCATTCTCGCGGCGCTCATCGAAGGTATCGTCTTCTTCGCGATCTTCCTCGCGTAACACCTCCCGCGGCGGGAGTGACTTCCGTTGCTCCCGCCGCTTTCTCTCCGGCCGCCGGCCACCCGTCGAACTTCCTTCTTTTTCCAACGCTTCTCCACCGATGATCCCGATTTTCGATCTCCTTGCGCAGACTCCCGTCGAGTCGGAAAATGTCGTCGAGGGCATTACGGGAACTTTCCGCGTTTACTGGCCGCTGTTCATCAGCCAGTGCGTGTCTTTCCTGATCGTGGCGTTCCTGCTGAAGAAGTTCGCCTTCGGCCCGGTGCAAAACATGCTCGAGCAGCGCCGCGCGCGCATCGCCGAGGGTGAGGAGAAACTGAAGCGCATCGAGAAGCAGCTCGCGGAATCCGAGATCACCACTGCCGCGGCCATCGCCAAGGCGAACGACGAGGCCGTCCGCCTCATCAACGAGGCGAAGCAAAGCGCCACCGCTTTCAGCGAGCAGAAGGCCCAGGAAGCCGTCGCCCACGCCCAGCAGATTTTGGCCAAGGCGGAAGCCGCGGCCCAGGCCGACCGCGAGCGCATCGCCACCGAGCTGAAGCGCGAGTTCGGCCGCCTCGTCACCGCCACCACCGCGCAGGTGACCGGCAAGGTCCTCACCGAGGAAGACCAGCGCCGCATCAACGAAGAGGCGCTCGCCAAGGTCGAGGCTTGATCCGCATTTCCGCCGCCACCTCAAGCCCATGAAGATCTCCAAGGTCGCCGCCGCCACCGCCCGCCGCATTTTCGGGCTCTGCCAAACCGGCGGCCGGCTTGATGAAGCGAAGCTCCGCCGGGTGATCGCCGAGTTGGTCGAAAAGAAGCCGCGCGACTACCGCGCGATCCTGATCGCCCTGCACCGGCTGACGCGCCTCGAGCTGGAACGCCGCCGGGTGCTCGTCGAAAGCGCGACCGAGCTGGATGCCGCCAGCCGCCAGCGCGTCGCCACCGGGCTTGTCTCGCAGTATGGCGACGACCTCGCCATCGAGTATCAAACCAACCCCGCCCTTCTCGGCGGCCTCCGCATCCGCGTGGGCAACGACGTTTTCGACGGCACCGTCAAGGGCCGTCTCGATCGCCTCGCCCGCGCTTTCTGACTTCCGTTTTTCCTTTTCGCCGACAACCGACCAACCGCCAAACGAGCCAACTCTCCCATGAGCAGCATCCTCCAAGAACTCGAACAACAGATCGCCAACGTCACGGCATCCGTTGAGAAAACCAATGTCGGCACCGTCCGGCAGATCGGCGACGGCGTGGCCCGCGTCGAAGGCCTCTCCGACGTGCTGTTGAACGAGATGATCGAGTTCGACGGCGGCGTCGTCGGCATGGCGCTCAACCTCGAGGAAAGCGAAGTCGGCGTGGTGCTTCTCGGCGACTACAACGCGGTCAAGGAAGGCTCCGAGTGCCGCACCACCGGCAAGCTGCTCTCCGTCCCGGTCGGCGAAAACGTCCTCGGCCGCGTCGTCAACGCGATCGGCGCGCCGATCGACGGCAAGGGCGACATCGCCGCCGCGGCCTACTACCCGATGGAGAAAATCGCGCCGGGCATCATCAAGCGGAAGTCCGTGTCCGTGCCCGTCCAGACCGGCATCATGGCGATCGACGCGATGATCCCGATCGGCCGCGGCCAGCGCGAGCTGATCATCGGCGACCGCGCGACCGGCAAGTCCACCATCGCCGTGGACACCATCATTTCCCAGGCGCAGCAGAACAAGGCGGCGGAGCAGGGCAAGCTCCAGAACCACAAGCCGATGTACTGCATCTATGTCGCCATCGGCCAGAAGCTCTCGAACGTCGCCCGGATCCAGAAGACGCTGGAAGACGCCGGCGCGATGGAATACACGACCATCGTTTCCGCCTCGGCCTCCGACCCCGCGGCGATGCAGTTCCTCGCGCCGTACGCCGGCTGCGCGATCGCCGAGTACCTGATGGACAAGGGTCAGGACTGCCTGATCGTGTTCGACGACCTCTCGAAGCACGCGGTCGCCTATCGCCAGGTGTCGCTGATTCTCAAGCGCCCCTCCGGCCGCGAAGCGTATCCGGGTGACGTGTTCTACCTCCACAGCCGGCTCCTCGAGCGCTCGGCCCGGCTTTCCGAGGCCGCGGGCGGCGGGTCGCTCACCGCGCTGCCGATCATCGAGACGCAGGCCGGCGACGTTTCGGCTTACATTCCGACGAACGTCATCTCGATCACCGACGGCCAGATCTACCTGGAAACCGACCTTTTCTACCAAGGCATCCGCCCCGCCATCTCGGTGGGTCTCTCGGTGTCCCGCGTCGGTTCCGCCGCGCAGACCAAGACGATCAAGTCCGTCGCCGGCACGACCAAGCTCGACCTCGCGCAGTTCCGCGAGTTGCAGGCCTTCGCCCAGTTCGGCTCGGACCTCGACGCCTCGACCAAGAAGAAGCTCGATCGCGGCGCCCGCATCGTCGAGCTCTTCAAGCAAAACCAGTACAACCCGCTCAGCATGGAGATGGAGGCGATCTACCTCTTCTCGATGCAGAACGGCTACTTCGACGACGTCGCCGTCGCCGACGTGAAGCGCTTCCAGGCGGCGATGGGCGAGTTCATGACCACCCGCAAGGCCGAGCTGCTCGACAAGATCCGCAACGAAAAGCCCGACCTCAAGAAGGACACCGCGATGGTCGATGCGGTCAAGGGCGCGCTCGACGACTTCAAGAAGAGCTGGAAGTAACTCGAATGGACATTGGGAATTCGGAAATTGGAAATTTGGATCCGAGACCGAGTCCCTAATATCAAATCGCCAATTCCCAATATCCTTTAGCGCAGCATGGCCAACCTCCGAGACATCCGCCGGCGCATCAAGTCGGTCAAGAACACCGCGCAAATCACCCGCGCGATGCAGCTTGTCGCGGCGGCCAAGATGAAGAAGGCGCAGGACCAGGCGACGGCCGGCCGCGACTACTCCTCGCACCTCAACGGCGTCCTGCAGGACATCCGCCAGAACTTCGCCGAGGCCAGCCACCCGCTGCTCGAGAAGCGCGAAGGCAACCGCGAGCTGGTGTTGGTGATCTCCACCGACAAGGGCCTCTGCGGTCCGCTCAACACCAACCTCTCGCGCCGCATGCGCGGCGAGGTTTCCGCCGACGCGGATTACGTCACCGTCGGCCGCAAGCTGCGCATCCAGCTCGAGAAGCTCCGCAAGCACATCCTCGCGGACTTCACGGTCAAGGACCCCGTGCCGTTCGCCGAAGTCCGGCCGATCGCGAAGTACCTCACCAAGCAGTTCCTCGACGGCAAATACGACAAGATCTCGATCGCCTACACGCGCTTCGTCAACACGCTGCGCCAGGAGCCCGAGGTGGTGACGCTGCTGCCGGTCGAGCCGCCGGCGATCACGACGGAAGTCGCCGCGCCGCATTCCTCCGACGAGTTTCTCTTCGAGCCGACGCCGGCCGACGTGCTCGGCGCGATCTTGCCGCTTTACATCAACTTCCAAGTCTTCCAGGCGCTCGTCGAAGCCCGCGCTTCCGAGCACTCCGCGCGGATGGTCGCCATGAAGGCCGCCACCGACAACGCCAAGAAGTTCATCAAGGAACTCACGCTCGAGTACAACAAGGTTCGCCAGGCCGCCATCACCTCCGAGCTTCTCGAAATCACCACCGCCATGAAGGCGATGGAATAAGTGCCGAGTGAGCAGTGATCAGTGATCAGTGCTCGCAAACACCACCTTCCCCAACCGCTCCCGCACCAGAACCACTGATCACTGCTCACTGATCACTTTCCACTCCTCCTATGTCCAACCAAGGAACCATCGTCCAGATCATCGGCGCGGTCATTGACGCCGACTTTTCCCAGGCCGCGAAGATCCCCGAGATCTACAACGCCTTGGAAGTCGACTACGTGCTCAACGGCGAGCCGACCAAACTCGTCCTCGAAGTGCAGCAACACCTTGGCGACAGCTGGGTGCGCGCGGTGGCCATGTCCACCACCGACGGCCTCAAGCGTGGCATGAAGCTGGTCGACACCGGCAAGGCGATCGCTGTCCCGGTGGGCAAGCAGGTCCTCGGCCGGATCTTCAACGTCACCGGCGATCTGGTTGACGAGAACGTCGCGCTTCCCGATGCCTCGCACCGTTCCCCGATCCACCGCCCGGCGCCGACGCTCACCGAGCAGTCCGCCACGGCGGAGATCCTCGAGACCGGCATCAAGGTGATCGACCTGATCTGCCCGTTCCTCAAGGGCGGCAAGGTCGGCGCGTTCGGCGGCGCGGGCGTCGGCAAGACCGTCGTCATCATGGAGCTCATCAACAACATCGCGAAGGCGC
>CBFGTW010000064.1:0-23560 GCA_965651855.1 uncultured Verrucomicrobiales bacterium | reverse complement strand
TCGGCGGCGTCTGGAGGATGCCGAGCCGCGGGTAGGCCTCCATCACGCGCGCCATCTTCACGATGTCGCCGCCGTCCATCAGGCTGTCAGCGTCGAGCACCAGCATGCCCTCGTAGCCGCCGCCCCAGGTGCGGACGAAGTCGCCGATGTTGCCCGCCTTGCGGTTGAGGTTTTCCCTACGGCGCCTGTAGTAGATGCGGCCGAACCCGCCGAGCCTCCGGCAGAGGTTCGTCCACGCCACCTCCTCCATGATCCACAGGTCGGGGTCGCGGGTGTCGCTCAGGATGAAGAAATCGAAGGACTCGAGGTGGGCGGTGGCTTTGATCGAACGGTACATCGCCTCGACCCGCGCGCAGAAGCGCTCGCTGTCCTCGTTGTAAACCGGCATCACCACGGCATATCTCGCGGTGAGCTGGCCATCCTTGCCATCGGCGAGCGCGGTGATGCGGACCGCGCGCTTCCGGCCGCGGAGGATGTCGAACGCGCCGAACAAGGCGTGGAACGAGCCGAGCACCAGAAGGCCATTGAGGACGAAAAAGATCGCCAGCAGCGGGAAATGGGCGCGGTGCAGGCCGCTGCGCCAGAAGAGGTCCGCGAGGCAGAACGTGGCCGCGAGGTTCACCACGATCACGCTGCCGAAGAACGCGACCCGCCGCAGCCGCGCCCGGGTGGGCGAGTGGAAAGCGGATGTGTCCATCTGCGGTTGATTCATCTGGAATTCAATCGAAGAAGATAAACCAAAACGATCCGGCGATGGTCAGCACGACGATGGCGGCCGCCATTTTCCGGAGGATCGGGCGGCGGTCCATCGTCTCCCACCACTGCGCCGCGCCGCTGCCGAAGGCGTTCAGCTCGAGCGGTTTCGGCTCCATCTTCAGCTCGGCGAAATGCGGACCCGCGGCGAGATACGACCGCCGCATCGCCTCGACGAAGCCGGCCGGCCACGGTGGCGGCGTGAGGAAGACGCCCTGCCATTTCCCCGGCATGTCCGCCAGCAGGAGGGCGAGGCGGCCGCGGGCGGCGAGCCGCCGTTGGTCGAGCGGCTCGTCGAGCACGTCCTGCGTCCAGTCCGCGATCTCGGTGAGCGCTTCCTCCATCGCCAGCAGGCGCGCGGGCTTTTCCGGCTCCTTGGCGCGGCGTGCCGAGGCGCGCCACAGGATGCCGCGGACCAGCTCGGCGACGAGCAGGCGGTTCCTCACGCGCAGGGCGAGCAGGTAGGCCTCCACCGCGGCGTAGGCTTCCTCCCACTCGTCGAGCTCCGACTCGCTGAGCGGGCGCAGCGATTCTAGGGGTTGATGCGGTAGGCCCATGTTTCCGTGAGGAAATCGTCGCCCTTCTTCAGCGCGCAGCGCAGTTCGACCGCGCCCGTCTCCGCGAGCTTTCCGCCTTCGGCGGCCGGCGCGATCTGGAAGGCGGCGCGCCAGCGGCCGTCGGGCAACGGCTGCACCGCCACGCCCTGGATCTTCACCTTGCCCGCGTTCGCGCCGAGCGCCTCGACCACCGCCTCGGGCGCTTCGTTCGCGGGAAGATCGGCGAGCGCGCCGCCGGCGAATTCGACCACCATGGTCCGCTGTTCCGGCTGCCACTCGTGCACGCCGGTCCGGGTGGCGACCACGTGGCCGCCCGCGCCGGCGGGGTCCTCGGCCAGGGTCCAGCGCTGGCGGTAGGAAAACTCGAGCCGCTCGCCGGCCTGCGGGATTTCGGCCGGCTCCCACATCGCCACGGCATTGTCGGCGAGTTCGTTGGCCGTCGGGATTTCCATCAGCATCACACGGCCACGGCCCCAGTCAGAGGTCGGCTCGATCCAGAGCGACGGGCGCAAATCATAGGCCGCCTCGGCGTCTTCGTAGGCCGCGAACCGCCGGTCGCGCTGCAGCAGGCCGAAGCCCTTGCACGCGTCCATGCCGAAAAAGCTGAACTCCAGCGTGCCGGTGTCGTTCGCCAGCGGGCGCCAGATTTTCTCGCCGCTGCCCATGTGGATCGCCAGCCCGTCGGAATCATGGACTTCGGGCCGGAAGTCGTCGAAGCGCCGCCGGGAGTTTTCGCCGAACCAGTACATGCTCGACATCGGCGCGAGCCCGAGGCGCTTCACCTCCCGGCGGGCGAAAATCACGGCCTGCACGTCCATCACCGTTTCTTCGCCCGGGGCGATGCGGAAGGCGTAGGCGCCGGTGTAAGACGGACCGTCGAGCAGCGCGTAGACGATCGCCGCCTGGTCGTCCTTCTCCGGCTTGCGCAGCCAGAACTCGCGGAACGCCGGGAACTCCTCCGGCGTCTCGCCCAAGCCGGTGTCCACCGCGATGCCGCGGGCGGAAATCCCGTAGCGCTGGGATTTTCCGAGCGCCCGCCAGTAGCTCCCGCCTTGAAGACGGCCAGCTCGTCGAAGTGCGGGCCGTTCAACGGCGCGTGCAGGCGGAAGCCCGCGAATCCGGCGTCCGGCGGCAGTTCGCCGCGCTCGCCGACCAGCGGGCCGTAGTTGAAAAACTCCTCGGTGAGCCGGACGCGCTGATCGTGGGTGCCGGTGAATTCATGCAGCACCACCGGCTCGCGGAATAGATAGCCGGGATGGAAAAACATCGCGCGGAACGGCAGCTCGTCCTCGGCCCACAGCGCCTTTTCCGGATCGAAGCGGATGTCGCGGTATTGGTCGTAGGTCAGCTCCTTCAGCCAGTCCGGCAGCGCTTCCTTGTCCGGCGCCTCGAACGGCTGCGCCGCGAGCTCCCCGGCGCGTTGCTCGATGGACTCGAAATCCACATCCTCGCGCCCCCAGGTTTGGGCGGAACTGATGCCGCTGAGGGCGGCGGTGGCACACGACAGGATAAAGATCCTTGGCACAAGGTGTGCGATAGTTCCACCCCCTGACGTCGTCAAGCTGGCCTATGCGGGATTTTCGGGGCACTTGGAAGATTTTCGGCACGCCGAGACGCCAAGGTCGCCAAGGAAAGAAGCGGTCATGTTGGGAGGCGGCGCGCGAGATAGGTGCAAATGCCGTCGGATTCCTCGAGTTCGCTGGGGCTGAAGAATCGCTCGGGATCGAAGTCGAGGAAGGCGCGGGTGAGTTCGAAGCCGGAAGTTTTCAGGAGCGCGGAAAGTTCATCGTCCTCGAACCACCGGAGCGTCTGGCGGGACTCGTGGATGGCCGCCGTTCCCTCGATCCGGTAGCGGTGCTCGCGCTGGAGCTGGCGCGCCCGCCGGTCGAGCTGGTGGCGTGTCTCGAGACTGGCGCGGCGGCCGTCGGGAAGGGTCGCCTGATGATCGTCGTACCACTGGTTTTCCGGGAGGTCGCCGTCGAGTTCGGCGAAGGGGACAAAGGTCGTGAGATACAAGCCGCCGCCGGGCACGAGCCAGTCGTGCCAATGACGGAGCGTGGCGGCGGGATCGTCCGTGAGCTGGAGGGTGAAGGCCGGGACGAGCAGGGCGTCGAAATTTCGTTGAGGACGCCAATTTGACATATCTCCGCGATGCAGGATGAGCGGCAGGTTTTTCTCCGCCGCGTTGCTATTGCAAAGCGCGAGCATGTCCGGCGAGAGCTCGAGCCCCTCGACGTCGAAGCCACGCGCGACGAGTGGCAGCAGCAAGCGCCCGGAGCCGCAGCCGATCTCGAGCGCGCGGCCGGGATGGTCCGCGAGAAAATCCGCCATCAGCGGCAGCTCCGAGTGCGCGTCCTCGGCAGCCCAGAAGGCGTCGTGGAGCTCCGCTTCGAGCGCGAGGTACGGTTGCGACATGGTGCGGGAAGCTGGCGCGGGCGGTGGGGTTTGGGAAGCGCGGGCTTTTCGTTGTAAACCGGGCGGGCCTCGGCGACATCTGCAAGGGCTGCCGCCGCGATTCCCGAACCCAGGGGGCGGCGCGCAATTCCGGATGATGAAACCCGCTTTCCTGCCGCGCGCGCTGGCCGCGCTGATGCTGCTTGTTTCGCCCGCGTCGGCGGAGGTGATCCTGCAATATTTCGGCACCACGTGGAACGAGATCGAGCGCCGCGTCCCGGAACTGGCGGAGGCGGGCTACGATTCGCTCTGGCTGCCGCCGCCATTCAAGGCCGGGGCCGGGACCTGGTCGGTGGGTTTTGACACGCTCGACCGCTTCGACCTCGGCGACCGCGACCAGAGCGGGACGATCCGGACGAAATACGGGACGAAGGCGGATCTCGTCCGCCTGATGCGCACCGCGCACCGCTTCGGCCTGCGCGTGTATTTCGACAACGTCATGGCGCACAACGCCGGCCCGCTCGACAAGAACCTGGACCCCGGCGAGTTGTTTCCCGGCGCGCCGGGCTTCGTGCCGGAGGATTTCCACCTCGTGCGCGAGCCGGACGGCACGTGGCGCAAGCCGGCGGATTGGCCGGATTGGCAGAATGAATGGGAAGTTCTCAATCGGAACCCCTTCGCCTGGGACATCGCGCAGGAGAGCCCGAACGTCAGTTTCAATCCCGGCGGCACCGCGGAAGGCCACACGTACCCGAAATGGACCGGCATCCGCCATCCCGGGCGCACCGAGTGGTATCTCGACACCGACCTGACCGTCGGCACGAACGGCGAGGGCCAGCCGCTGCATCCCTTCGCGGACAAGGAGCCGTTCGACGACGTCGGCCACACTGATGGCGGCGCGACGATCGGCGCGGGCAACGGGCGCTTCGATTTCAAGGACCTCAATGGCAACGGCCAGCACGATCCCGGCGAGCCCTCCGAGCCTTTCGAGGACACCGGTGTGGATCCGCATGTGCCGGAGCGCCGCACGGCCCAGTGGGGCTATGGCGACGGGCGGTTCAACATGGGCAATCCGGTTGCCGAAGACGTGAACGGCATGCTTTTCCGCGCGGTGCGGTGGTTCATCCAGGAGACCAAGCCCGACGGCTTCCGCCTCGATGCGGTGAAGCACGTGCCGTCGTATTTCTTCGGCAAGCAGGACGGCGATGACAAGGACCGCGTGAACTGGGGCTACAACGGCCAGATCCAGGAGCAGTTCAACGTTTCGCGCGGGTTCAGCGACTGGAACAACCACCGCGACACCGTCTTCAACGCCGAGTATCAATCGCGCGACGACGCGATGCTCTTCGGCGAGCACCTCGGGTCGCCGCCGGCCGAGGGCGGCTATCTGGCGGCCGGGATGCGCATTGCGAACGACAATTTCCTCAACGCCGTGCGCGGCAGCATCGGGTCGAACCTCAGCGGCTTCGACCAACCGAACCACGGCGGCTGGGGGACCTCCGGCCAGACCGTCGGATATGTCATGAGTCATGACAACGCCTGGCTGTGGAGCGGCGACCGACCGCTGGCGCACGCGCTGCTGCTCGCCCGCGAAGGGCTGCCGATCGTTTACACCGACGGCTACAACCAAGCCGGTGCGCCGGATTATTTCCCGAAGCCGTCCGGCGTGAACTTCCTCGGCCAGTTCGCCGACAACAGCGTGGTTTCCGCGGTGGCGGTGCACCGGGATTTCGCGCGCGGGTTCCAAGTGGGCCGGTGGAGCGACGAGAATTTCGCCGCCTTCGAGCGGGTCGATCCGCGCGAGAACAAGGACGGCGGCGGGTGGAACGGGCAGACGATGCTCTTCATGATGGCGCGGGCCCACCAGCCGAACGGCCAAGGCCGGCCGGTGCAGACCGGCTTCCCCGTGGGCGCGACGCTGGTGAACCAATCGCCGCACAACGGTCGCTTTCGCGTCTTCGTGAACGACAGCGGGCAGGTCGTGGATGGCAGCGGCAACCCGCCGCTCGTGCCGCCGGGCGGATGGTTTGCCTTCACTTGGCACAACCCGCGGCTGCCGCTGTTGTGGCAGTCCGGCGGAGCGAAGCCGATCGCCATCTATCAGAATGGCGAGCCCGCGCCGACGATGGGCCACTGGCGCACCGACGGCCGCGATGGCGATCCGAACTTCAATCCACTGGGTGTGCCGGCGCAGGACACGGCGGAACGTTCCTACCGCGTGAAAATCCCGCGGGTGACCGACGGCTCGGACCTGCGCTTCATCGTGCGCGCCGATGGTTCGGCACAGAACGTCCGGCTCAAGCTCGACGGCGGCGTGGACATCAACTCGCACCTCGGGCTCGGCCCGCAGACGGGCGACCTCCGCGATTTTCCGCCGGGTCTGAACGAGGATCGCGTGAATCCCGACGATGCCGGCGACCGGCGGCTGGAGACGTCCACCGACACCTATCTCGGCTACGAGCAGATGCGCTTCGTGAGGCGGACGGCGGAGAAATTCGCCGCCCGGAATGTCTCGCGGAATGTCATCGGCTCGCAGGGCGCGGAGACTTATCAGGCGACGATCGGCACGGCCGGCGTTTCCGTGAGCAACGGCGGCGGTTTCAACTCCTCGCGCGGCACCGCCGACTGGCTTTACCACGATCCGGCCGCGACGGTGGAAAATGCGGCCGCGGATTTCCAGATGGACCCGCCGCCGCAGGACGCGGCCGGTCAGGCCGTCGATCTGTGGGTGAAGCTCGGCTACCGATTCAGCGTTTCGAAGGTGTGGGTCTACTACACGACCGACGGGGAGTCGTATCCCGAAGGCAGCGGCGGGGTCGGGAAGAACGGCACCCAAGTGGTCGAGGCGCAGTGGCAGTTCAACGGCGCGGACGACGGCACCGGCGTGCCGGATTGGTGGCGGGCGACCTTGCCGCCGCTGCCGCAGGGCGCGGTGCTGCGCTACAAGATCGGCGCGGCGAGATCCGACGCGGCCGGCGTGTTTCCGTTCTCCGGCCAGGACATCGACCTCGCCGAGCGGATGGAGACGGTCTTCGAGATCGACGGTTTCGACGCGACCACGGCAGCAGTCCGCGTCCACAACGACTACGGCGCGGTCGAGGAGGGGCTCGAGGAAGGTTTCCACGTGCTGCGCAGCCGGGCCTTCGTTGGCCGCGGCGACGGGGCATCGATTTTCCGCACGGAGACGCAGGTGTTTTACTACGACACCGAGCGGCCCACGGGCGAGATCGCCTTCCCGGGCGAGGGCCATCAGATCGGCGGCTCGAGCTATGGCGCGGTGGTGCTGACGGACGCCTCGGTGGACGAAGTTTGGTATTCGATCGAGGACCTCGATCCCGAGAACGACGACCCCCAGACCGGAAATGGCGCGGGCAACTGGCAGCGGGCCACCCGCGTGGCCGTGCCGTTGAACCAGGCGCGGACGGATTTTCCGCTCGAGTGGCGGTTCGACTACACGGACATCCCGTCCACCGGCGTGGCGAATATCCGGGTGCGGCTGATGGAGCCGTCGTCTTCGGATGACATGTCTCTCAGCGACGAGGCCGGACATTTCACGACGCTTTCCCGCCAAGTGACCACCGGCAGCTCGGTCAACTTCAACATCGGCTATCCTTCGTTCTCCGGCGAACTGGTGGACGGGAATTATCTGATGAAAGTCTATTTCAAGAAGGAACTCATCCCGGCCGGCATGTCGAACGCCGAGTTTCTCGAAGACTTCTCGATTTTCATCAGCAGCACCACCAGCGGCTCCGCGGACCAACCGGTCCTGCAACCGCGGAGCGGCTACGCGCTCGTCCGCGACGAGACGCCGACCGAGCACATGGTCACCTATCTGCTGCCGAACCTCTACAACGGCCAGCCGGATTTCCTGCACACGATCCGCGTCGAGTACCAGCGCGACAGCCTGACGCTCGGCGACAGCGAGGTGGTGAAAATGCGGCCGGACGATGATGCCGACCTCGACGGCGACGGCTTGCCGGACTGGTGGGAGCGGCTTCACGGGATCGACGCGAACAACGGCACCGGCCGCCACGGCGCGGACGGAGATTTCGACGACGACGGGGTGCCGAACCGCGCGGAGTTTCTCTTCGGCATGAACCCGGCGGCGGCAGACGCGCATGCGGTGCCGCGGCCGGCGATCGTGCCGGACGCTGCGGGCGGCTGGACGCTCTCGTTCCCGACCTTGCCGGACCGGACCTACCAGTGGCAGCGGTCGACGGATCTGCTGACATGGGAAAACCACGGCGCGCCGCATTCGACCGCCGGCGCGCAGGGCGGGGGAGTCGCCGCGGGCACGGCCGCGGGTGGCGGGCGGTGGTTTTTCCGCATGGCCGTGTCCACCGCGCCGTGACCGCCTCCGGGCTTGCGGGCCGGCGTTTCCCGGGCATGCTTCGCGCCGTCGTGAGTTCCATCCCGGTCGAGCCGTCGTTGGAAGTCTTCGGCCGGCTGGCCCAGCAGGGGAACGTCATCCCCGTCTACACCCAGCTCGCCGCGGACTTCGAGACCCCGCTGTCCGCGTACCTGAAGGTGCGCGACAGCCGCCATTCGTTTCTCTTGGAAAGCGCCGAGAGCACCGAAAAGGGCGGCCGGTGGTCGATCGTCGGCAGCGGCCCGCGGCTCGTCTTCGAAGCCCGGGGAAAAGACATCACCATCCGCGACGGCGGGAAATCCCGGACCTTCACCGCGGAAGACGACGTGCTCGCCGCGCTCGAGCGCGAAATGGGCGGCTACAGGCCCGTGACGCATGGCGCGCTGCCGCCGTTTTCCGGCGGGATGGTCGGGTATCTCGCTTACGACGCGGTGCGGCAGTTCGAGCCGACGCTCGGGGAGCCGCCGCCGGACCCGCTGGGGATTCCGGACGCGATGTTCGTGCTGGCGGACACGCTGCTGGTTTTCGACCACCGCCTGCGTCGGCTGCAGGTGATCGCGAATGCCTTCGTGGATGAATTCGCCACGCCGGAGGAAGCCTACGCCGCCGCGCGCGGAAAGATCGCCGCGCTGGTGGAAATCCTGAACCGCCCGCTCCACGTCCCGGCCCTCAATGGCATGGTCGAGGTCGAGCCGGGCGAGGCGCGCAGCAACACGACGCAGGCGGAATACGAGGAAATCGTCCGCCAGGGGAAGGAGTTCATCGCGGCGGGCGACATTTTCCAGTTCGTGCCGAGCCAGCGGTTCGAGACGGATTTCCAGCGCCCGCCCGTGGATCTCTACCGCGCGCTGAGACATGTGAATCCCTCGCCCTACATGTTCATCCTCGAGCTCGGTGACTTCGCGCTCGTCGGCAGCTCGCCGGAGGTGCACGTCCGCTCGGTCGGCGGCCGGATCGACATCCGCCCGATCGCCGGCACCCGCTGGAGGGGGAAAACGCCCGAGGAAGACGACGCGCTCGCCGCCGAGCTGCTCGCCGACCCGAAAGAACGCGCCGAGCACCTGATGCTCGTCGATCTCGCGCGGAACGACGTCGGTCGGATTGCGAAGCACGGTTCGGTGCACGTCGATGATTTCATGATCGTCGAGCGTTACAGCCACGTGATGCACATCGTTTCGAACGTCACCGGCCGGCTCGACGACACGCACACCGCTTACGATGTGCTGCGGGCGACATTCCCCGCCGGCACCGTCAGCGGCGCGCCGAAGATCCGGGCGATGCAAATCATCAACTCGCTCGAGAAACACAAGCGCTGCGCGTACGCCGGAGCCGTCGGCTATTTCGGCTTCGACGGCTCGCACGACTCGTGCATCACGCTGCGCACCTGCCTGCTCAAGGACGGCAAGGCCTACGTCCAGGCCGGCGCCGGCGTCGTCGCGGACTCGAACCCGACCTACGAATACAATGAAACCGTGAACAAGGCGAAGGGCATGCTTCGGGCGATTGCCCTGGCGAAGACGCTCGAGTGAAGCATCAATGTTCAAGCATCAAATTCTAAACAGCTTCGCGCGGTCCAATTGCTTTTCATTCTCGTTCCGCGCCGTTGGCGACAAGTGGGCAGGCCCAGCGGTCCAGCCCAACCGCCTCCCTTGGCGGCCTTGGCGTCTTGGCGGTTCAACTTCTTCCACCGATCACTGCTCACTGATCACTGATCACTCGGCACTTCATCTTGCCTCCGACCTCTCCCGCTCATGTTGTTGATCCTCGATAACTACGATTCCTTCACCTACAACCTGGTGCAGTATTTTGGCGAACTCGGCGCGGAGATGAAAGTCGTCCGCAACGATGCCGTGACGGTGGACGAGGTGAAGGCGATGAAACCCGAGCGGATCTGCATTTCGCCGGGACCCTGCACGCCGAACGAGGCGGGCATTTCCTGCGACTTGATCCGCGAGCTGGGCATTTCCACGCCGATCCTCGGGGTCTGCCTCGGGCACCAGTCGATCGGCCAGGTTTACGGCGGTGACGTCGTGCGCGCCGACCGGCTGATGCACGGCAAGACCTCGCCAATCATCCACGAGGGCAAGAGCGTGTTCGCCGGCTTGCCGAACCCGTTCGAGGCGACGCGCTACCATTCGCTGATCGTGAAGAAGGACACGCTGCCGGATTCGTTGGAGATCACCGCCTGGACCGACGAGGGCGAAATCATGGGCCTGCAACACAAGGAACACCCGGTGCACGGCGTGCAGTTCCACCCGGAGTCGATCCTAACCCAGGACGGCAAGCGGCTGCTCGAGAACTTCCTGAAACTCTGATCCCCCCCGCGTGAATCCGGCTCCCCTCGGTTTTTTCGATTCCGGCGTCGGCGGCCTGACCGTCGTCCGCGCGGTGCAGGAGCTCTTGCCCGCGGAAGATATTCTTTATCTCGGCGACACCGCGCGGCTGCCATACGGGTCGAAAAGTCCGGAAACGATCCGCCAGTTCGCCGACGAAGACGTTCGCTTCCTTCTCGCCCGTGGCGTGAAGGCGATCGTCGTGGCGTGCAATACCGCCACCGCCCACGCGTTGCCGCAGCTCCGCGCGCAGTACCGGATTCCCATTCTCGGCGTGATCGAGCCGGGCGTGGACGCCGCGCTTTCCGATCCCCGGGTGGAGCGGATCGGAATCATCGCCACCCGCGGCACGATCCGTTCCCACGCCTACCAGCACGCGCTCGCGCAGCGCCGTACCGGCCTGATCATCCACGGCCAGCCCGCGCCGCTGCTGGTCCCGCTGGTCGAGGAAAACTGGATCGACCACCCGGCCACGCGGCAGGTCCTTCGCGCGTATCTCGACCCGCTCGTCGAGCGTGACATCGATGCGCTGCTGCTCGCCTGCACGCACTACCCGCTGCTCATTCCGGTGCTGCGCGACATGCTGCCGGACGACGTGCGGCTCGTGGATTCCGCGACGACCTGTGCCGAGAGCTTGAAAAAGGAACTCACCCGCCTCGACCTGCTCGCCGAGGGCCGTGAAGGGGCGCTGGAAATCCACCTCACCGACCTTTCGGAGGAATTCGAGGCGCTGGCGAAGCGTTTTCTGAAGAGCTGCCCCGGACGGATCCGGCGGGCTGCCCTTGGCGGCTGACGCGGGCAATCGGCTTGTTTCCGTCGCGATCCGCGGATAATCAGGCGCTCGAGCCTCCCAACACCCGACCGACCCCTCATGAAATTGTTTGGAACCGACGGCATCCGCGGCCGCGTCAACGAGTACCCGATCACCGCCGAAGTGGCCCTGCGCATGGGCAAGGCGGTGGCACGCGTGCTCCGTTCGTCCGGCCCGAACCGCAACCGCGTGCTGGTCGGCAAGGACACGCGGATTTCCGGCTACATGCTGGAAACCGCACTCACCAGCGGGCTGGTCTCGATGGGCATGGACGTGTTCCTCGTCGGCCCGCTGCCGACCCCGGCCGTGGCGCACCTCACCAAATCGATGGGAGCCGCCGCCGGCATCATGCTCACCGCCTCGCACAACCCGTACGAGGACAACGGCATGAAAGTTTTCGGCCCGGACGGCTACAAGCTCTCGGACGAACTCGAGGCGGTGATCGAGCGCCACATTCTCGGCGAGGAACCCGAGGCCGCGCCGCTGCCGCCGGCCCAGATCGGCAAGGCGCACCGGATCGACGACGCGCGCGGCCGTTACATCGAATTCGCCAAACACACGGCGGACAACGTCCCGCTCCACGGCCTGAAGGTGGTGGTCGATTGCGGGAATGGCGCGGCCTACTTCATCGCCCCGCTCATTTTCAAGGAACTCGGCGCGGAGGTCATCACCGTGGCCAACCAGCCGGACGGCATCAACATCAACGACGGCTGCGGCGCGCTCCATCCGGAGGCCGCGGGCGACTTGGTCCGCCGTCACAACGCCGACGTCGGGATTTCCTTCGACGGTGACGCGGACCGTGTGATCTTCACCGACGCCAGCGGCCAGGTAGTCGCCGGCGACCGCATCCTCGCGCTGTGCGCCATCGCGCTCAAGGAACGCGGCGAGCTGCGGAACGACACCATGGTCGCCACCGTGATGAGCAACCTCGGTCTGATCGAGGCGATGCAAAAGCATGGCATCAAAGTGGAAACCTCCGCCGTGGGCGACCGCCACGTGATCGAGTGCATGCGGAAGAACGATTACAACTTTGGCGGTGAAAACTCCGGACATATCATCTTCGCGGACCACGCCACCACCGGCGATGGTATCCTGAGCGCCCTGCAAGTGCTGCGCCTCATGCGCGAGCGCGGAGCCACCTTGGCCCAGCTTGCCTCGGTGATGCAGGAGTATCCCACGCAGCTCGTGAATCTCCCGGTCACCGCCAAGCCGCCGCTCGACTCGCTGCCGAAGCTCACCGGCCTGATGGACGAGGCCACGCGCGAGTTCAACGGCAAGGGCCGGCACCTGATCCGCTACTCCGGCACCGAAAACAAGATCCGCGTGCTCGTCGAGCATGCCGACGCCAAGGCGGTCCGCACTTGGGTCGACCGCTTCACTTCAACCATCCAGGAGGAGATCGGCGCATGACCGGCGCTGGCGACAACTTTCCCACCTTGGCCCCGCTTTCGCTCACGCGGGATATGGCGGAGTTTCCGATCGGAAACATCCCGCTCGCCGAGCACGGCCAGCGTTGGGCCGAAGCCCACGACCTGCGCGCAGAGGGGCTCGTCTGGCTGGCCGCGGAGGACCTGACGCAGCTTCCCGTCACCGGCCCGGTGGTTCTCGTGGATGTCCGCGGCGCCACCTTGGCCACGCGCGAAGGGGAAGGGGAACCCGCCCGCATCGCCTGCGCGCGTTCGTTTTTCATCCGCTACCCGTGGGACCTCCTGCGCGCGAACGAGCACTGGCTCGGCGGCCTGGACGAGCCGGCGGAGCAGGGGAACATCCACCCGTCCGCGGTGATCGAAGGCGTCGTCCATGTCGGCGAGGGCACGCGGATTCTTCCTGGCGTGTTCATCGAGGGCAACGTCGTCATCGGCCGCAACTGCAAGATCGGGCCGAACTGTTATCTCCGCGGCGCCACTTCGATCGGCGACGGCTGCCACATCGGCCAAGCCGTCGAGATCAAGAACTGCATCATCCTTTCGAAAACCAACGTCGGCCACCTCTCCTACGTCGGCGACTCGATCCTCGGCGAGAAGGTGAATTTCGGCGCCGGCACCATTGTCTCCAATCTCCGCCACGACGGCGGCAACCACCGGTCCATGGTCGATGGCGAGCTGCTCGATACCGGCCGCCGGAAATTCGGCACCATCGTTGGCGACGGCGTCCACACCGGCATCCAGACCTCCATCTATCCCGGCCGCAAACTCTGGCCCGGCACCTGCACCCGCCCCGGCGAAATCGTCCAACGCGACGTCATCTCCTAATTCTTCATTCTTCACTCATAACTCATCACTCGAATGTGCGGTATCGTCGGATATGTTGGAAAAGCGGACGCCGCTTCGGTTCTCATCAATGGCCTGCGCCGCTTGGAATACCGCGGCTACGACTCGGCCGGCGTGGCCGTGCTGGACGGTGACGGCGTGGTCGTCGCGAAGGCCCCGGGAAAAGTCGCGGTGCTCAACGAGCGCGCGCGGCGCGAGTGGCCCGCCGACCGCTTTTCCCGCGCCGGCACCGGCATCGCCCATACCCGTTGGGCCACCCACGGGCCGCCCACCGAGGTGAACGCCCACCCGCACCTCGACCAGTCCGGGGACATCGCGCTCGTCCACAACGGCATCATCGAGAACTACCGCGCCCTGCGCGCGCGCCTCGAGGGCAAGGGTCACCATTTCTATTCCGAGACGGACACCGAGGTGCTCGCGCACCTGATCGGCGACTGCGACAAGGGCAGCCTGTTCCAGGCGGTCTGCGACGCGCTCCACCAAGTCGAGGGCACGTTCGGCATCGCCGTGATTTCCTCGCGCGAGCCGGACAAGATCATCACCGCCCGCCGCGGCAGCCCGATCGTCATCGGTGTGGGCGACGGCGAGACGATCATCGCTTCCGACGCCTCCGCCATCGTCGCGCACACCCAGCGCGTGATCTATCTCGATGACAACGACGTGGCCATTGTCTCGGACGACTCGGTGGAGATCCGCGATCTGAACAACGTCCCGGTCACCCGCGAGATCGCCGAGCTGGGGCTGGACGCGAGCGCGGCCGAGAAGGGCGGTTACGAGCACTTCATGCTCAAGGAAATCCACGAGCAGCCGGACGCGCTGGCGAACGCCATCCGCGGCCGGCTCGACATGAACCTCGGCTCGTCCGTTCTCGCCGGGATGGGCACCTCGCCGCGCGATCTGGCGGAGATTTCCCGTGTCGTGCTCGTCGGCTGCGGCACTTCCCTGCACGCCGGCATGGTCGGCGAATACGCCTTCGAGGACCTGGCCGATGTCCATGCGGAAGTCCAGCAGGCCGCGGAGTTCCGCTACCGGAATCCCATCATCGGCTGCCGCGACATGGTCGTCGCCATTTCCCAGTCCGGCGAAACGGCGGACACGCTCGCCGCGGTGCGCGAGGCGAACCAGAAGGGTGCCTTCGTCCTCGGACTTTGCAATGTCGTCGGCTCCACGATCGCCCGCGAGACGGGCCGCGGTGTCTACCTTCACGCCGGGCCGGAGATTTCGGTGGCGTCCACCAAGGCCTTCACCTGCCAGGTCTCGGTGCTGCTCATGATGGCGCTCAAGCTCGGCCGCGGCCGGCGGTTCTCGCGCGACGAGGGCATGCGGTTCGCGAAGGAGATCGAGTCGATCCCCGCCCTCGTCAGCCGCGTCATCGCGAACGACAAGCACATCGCGGAGATCGCCGAAGCTTATGCCAAGGACGAGCACGCCTTCTTCATTGGCCGCGGACCGATGTATCCCGTCGCGCTGGAAGGGGCGCTCAAGCTCAAGGAAATCTCCTATGTGCACGCCGAGGGCTACCACGCCGCCGAGCTGAAGCACGGACCGATCGCCCTGCTCAAGAAAGACACGCCGGTCGTGGCTCTCGCCTGCGACGTTCCCGGCAAAGACAAGACGCTCGGCAACGTCGAGGAATGCCGCGCCCGCGGCGCACGCATTCTCGGCATCGTGACGGAAGGCGACGACGAGGCGGCCGAGTGCATGGACGACTGCATCGCCATCCCGCGCTGCCACCCGCTGGTGGCGACGCTGCCGGCCGTCGTCGCCCTCCAGTTGTTCTCGTATCACGTCGCCCGGATCCGCGGTTGCGAGATCGACCAGCCGAGGAATCTCGCCAAGAGCGTGACCGTCGAGTAATCCGTCCGGAGATGTCATCCGCGGCGGATTGTTTAGCATATGCTAACAAAAAGTTTTCTTGATTCTTTTGGCGGGATAGGGGGATGATGGCGGTGATGCGTCCGTTGCGGGCGCTTCGTCCCCCCCAATCCCCCCGAAACATGAGAACGAAAGCTGCCCTCGCGGCCGGGCTGTTGGCCGCCGCATGCGCGCCAGCCATGGCGCAATCCCTGACCTGGGATCTGAGAAATCCCATCGACAACGGCGGATCCGGTGGTCCGCTCACCCTCACGGAATCCGGAACATCCGTCACGGCAAGTGCCTGGACCCACAACGGCTCGAGCCTTTTTTCGTCGTTCCTCGGCCACTGGGCTCCGGGGATCGGCGTGCAGTTTCCCGGTGACGGAAGCCACCGGGTGGACAACTCCGGCTACAAGGATTTCGTGTTGTTTGTCTTCAACAGCCCGGTGGATCTGGAAAGCGTGAGGCTCCAGGACACCTCCGATACCGATGTCAGCTACTGGTATGGCAATGTCGCGCCCGGCCTCGATCTTTCCGGAGCCGACTACTCGGACCTCGCGAGCCTCGGTTTCTCCAGCCGCGTCGATGACAACGGGAGCACGTCCGCCCGGACGGTCTCGCTGGTCCCGACGCCCGGTGGCGTGAACGCCCTGCTACTCGGCGCGAAGATCTCGGACTCGAACGACTCGTTCAAGATCAAGTCGATCAGCGCCACCGTGGTTCCCGAGCCGTCCTCGATGCTGCTCGGCGCCCTCGGCGTCTTCGGCCTCGCGCTGCGCCGTCGCCGCTGAGGCCCGATCCACGGCTTCCACCGTCGTTTCTGAAACTGGAAGCGGCCCCGCCTTTGCCGGCGCGGGCCGCTTTGTCTTCCCCGCCGATCCGGCGCCGGCCCCTCTTCCGGTGGCGAGACCGCCGATGGGGCCTATGGTGTGCGGTTGGCGCGGCCAATGGCGCCGACCCGAACGAACAAGATCCAGAAACGCCATGAAATCCATCACACGCAAAGCCGAAGCCGACTGGAAGGGGAACCTCGAGAAGGGACACGGCCTCGTCACCACCGGCAGCCAGGTGCTCAAGAAGCAGCCGTTCAGCTTTTCCAAACGCGTCGAGCCGGAGCGCTCGGACGAAACGAATCCCGAGGAGCTGATAGCCGCCGGCCTCGCTTCCTGTTTCGGCATGGCTCTCAGCAAGACCTTGCAGGACGACGAAGCGGTCGCCCAGGTGCTGGTGGTGCGGGCCGAGGTGACCCTGAATCTCACCGACGACGGTCCCAAGGTGAACGAACTGGCCTTGGACGTCTCCGGAGTGGTTGGAGGCTACACGCAGGAAAAGTTCGAGCAGGCCGTGGAAACCACCCGAAAGAGCTGCCCGGTCTACAAGCTGCTCGAGCCGGGCTTCGAGACGATCGACGTCAGTGTCTCGCTCGAGAACTGAGCGCGCCGCGGCCGCCGGTCCTGGTGTCATTCCTTTCTCGACTCGGCGAGCGGTGGGATCTTTGCTGGGGAGCCCGGCAGCGGGCACCCGCAACATGAGCGCGACGATCCTGAAACCATCGGCCGGCGATTTCTTCAGCTTCGGCGGGCTGGGGGTCCATTGGAAGATCGACGGAAAGGTCAGCGAGGGACGCTTCTCCGTGGTGCATCATCCCTTGGAGCCGCGTGCCCTGGCGGCGCCCCTGCACTATCACCACCATGAGGACGAGTACTCGTTCGTTCTCAGCGGCCAGCTCGGCGCGCTCCTCGGCGACGAAGTTCTCGTCGCTGGTCCCGGAACGTGGGTCCACAAGCCGCGGCACCAGTGGCACACGTTCTGGAATGCGGGCGACTATCCATGCGAGATCATCGAGATCATCTCGCCGGCCGGATTCGAGAACTACTTTAGGGAAGTGGCCGCCGCCTGGGGAGACATGGAAAAGTTCGCCGCGATCAACGACAAGTACTCGCTCGAGATGCGCTTCGACAGCGTGCCGGACCTCTGCGCGCGCTTCGGCCTGACGTTTCCGTGACCCCCGCGGCAGAGCCGCTTGACCCGCGGGGGCGCACCGCTTTTTCTCCGGGATGCCCGAGTTCAAGCCCACCGTCATTCCCGGATTGCGCAGCCCGTTCGATACCGTCGGCGGCATCGTTTACTTCGGCCGGATGCTCGACAAGATCCGCCTGCACGCCGAGGGCAAGCTTCCCGAAGCCTGGGTCGCCGCCAAAGGTCCGGCCTATCCGGGAACCTTCGACTCGCGGTGCTGCGCCTTCCTGCGCGTGGAATACGGGGTTCTCGAAGCGCGCGTGCTAGCGGGCGGGACGGACGAGGCGGTCCTCGCGTGGGCTTTCGAAAACGGCCGCGAGCCGCAGGACGAGGAAATCGAGGTTTGGAACGGCTTCATGACGAAGCGCGGCTGGCGCGACTCCGGCACGCAGCGCCTTCGCGAGCGGCTCGCGGAACATGGCCTCCCGCCGGGGACCGTGGAGACGATGTTCGAATTCATCGATCTCGACGAAGGCCGGCCGCCACGGAAATGGGAGTGATTCATCCCGCACCGGCACATCCGGGTCGCGCCCGGCGCACCATGGGCTAAAGTACCGGATGGCCAGTCACACCTACAAGAAGATCGAAATCGTCGGCACATCGGAAAGATCGATGGAAGAAGCCATCCGCAACGGCATCGCGAAGGCGTCCTCCTCGCTCCGGAATCTCCGGTGGTTCGAGGTGACGGAAACACGCGGCGACATCGCGGACGGCGGCGTCGCCCACTGGCAGGTGACGCTCAAGATCGGCTTTACGCTGGACGACTGACCGCCGCATGAGCCGCTTGTTCGTCGCGATTGAGCTGCCGGAGGAATGCCGCGCCCGCCTTGCCGATCTCGGGCCGGCGCCGGCCGGGGTCCGTTGGCTGCCGAGCCAGGCGCTCCACGTGACGCTTGCCTTCCTCGGGGAGCTGGATCCATCCGCCGTCGGAAAACTTGAGCGGCGGCTCGATGGCGTGCGAGGCATCCCGTTCGAACTCGAGTTCGCCGGCCTCGACACCTTCGGCCGGCCGCGCCCGACCGTGATCCATGTGCCGGTCGTCCAGCCGCCGCGAGCCTTGTTCGACCTGCACGGGCAAGTGCGCGCCGCCATTCGTTCGGCCGGGATTTCAACCGACGACAAGCCGTTCCGGCCGCACGTGACCGTCGGTCGGGCGAAGAACACGACCCGCGGTGACCTCCGGCCGATCCTCGACCGCCACGCGGGCAGGCGATTCTGCCGGACGGAGGTGCGCGGGTTCGCGCTGTTTTCGAGCGTGCTCCACCCCCAGGGAGCGGAGCATGAAGTCGAGCGGCGCTGGCCGTTCGGCGGCTAGAAGCAGTCCTTCTCGATGTGGTGCGCCACCAAGGTCTTGAGGCGCTCCACGTTGCGCTGCTCCTGCGCTTTCAGTTCTTTCCAGAAGTCGCGCAGCTCCCGGTCCTGGCCGGCGTTGGCGATGTATTGGTCGAAGCGCCACACGGCGTCGATCCGTTTGCTCAGCTCGTGGATCATGTCGTGGTCGTGATTCGCCACGGCTTTGGTCTCACCGATGTACTGGGTGCTTTCTCTCACTGCGGTTGCGGTAGCCATGATATGTTTCCTTTCTTGGGTTGGGTCTCAACTGGCGGGTTCCCAGAAGTCTTGGTAGTCGGCCGGCAGAATGCTGCGGACATCGGCGATCTCCCCATCGGCGAGCCTTTGCCTGAGGACGGAAAAAACCGCGCGCGTCGAGCGCAGCGGATCGGAGTTTCCGGGTGCGGCGGATTCCTTCTCCACCCGCTCGAGGAATGCCCGGCGGTCGAGCTTCTCGGGCTTGTGCGCCGGGGACCAGCCTTCGTAGTACACCCCACGGAGAACCGAGGGGAGTTCGGCCGGGAGGTGGGCCGCCTCTTCGACCGGCAGCCGGTCGCGGAGCGCGTGCATCACCGATCGCAGCGCGTGGTAGGCCCGCTGGCGGTTGTCGTCGTGCAGCTCGCGCTCGACATCGATGATCCATTCGTAGGTCTTCTGGACGGATGCGTTGATGTTGTGCGTGACGGGGTCGCTCATGGTCGTTTCCTCCTTTCAGTTGCCAGGTTTGGTTCAGTTGCCAGGTTTGGATTTCCAGGAAGGGAGCGACCGCAGTCGCCATGCCATGGCTCGGCGCGTGGGACGGAGCGCCGGCCAGCGCCCGGCACCGGTGCACGCTGCACCCCATCGCCGGCAGTGAGTGGCGATCTGCAAGAAAGTGCCGCACGTTGCGCCAGGCTCAGTAGAGGAACTTCCCGAACTCGTGCGGCTTGCCGGAGTCGCCCGCTTCCACGATGCCGCGGATCACGCGGATGTCGCGGCGGCCCATTTCGCCTGGGACGCGGCTCGGCTCGTTGCGGAGAATCGCTGCAGCCTGTCCGTCGATCTGGAGAGCCTGCTGGTTGACGTGCTCGAATTTCATCGGGCCATCCGGCGTCTTTCCCCGCTGCCCGCCGTAGCCGTAAGCCGGCTGGATCTCGAGCTGGCCTTGCTCGACCTCCGCGCGGATGAAGTTCCCCGACCGGCCGTAGCTCGACCACCCTTCGGCTTTCCGGCCGCCGGGAAACTCGAGCGTCCACTCGTAAGTCTCCGGCACCTCGCTGAAATGTTCCTTCCGCTCCGTCGAGTGGCTTGCCGTGACCCGCACCGGATGGATGCGCGCGGTGTAGAGCTGGGCCTGCACCGCGTAGACGCCGAGGTCGTAGAGCGCGCCGGCGATGCCGAGTTCCTTGCTGACGCGCCAGGCGTTGTGGCCGCCGAAGTTCCGCATCACCGAGCCGTTGGCGGCCTCGATCGATTCCCAGTCGCCGAATTCCTTGTTTTCCATCGCCTCCATCAGCCGGAGGTGGAACGGGTCCCAGTGCAGCCGGTAGCCGATCTGCAAGGTGACGCCGGCCTTCTTGGTGGCTTCGATCATCCGCGTGCAGTCTTCCACGGTGGGAGCCATGGGCTTTTCGCAGATGACATGCTTTCCGGCCTGCGCCGCGCGGATGGAATACTCCGCGTGCAGGGCGGTCGGCGTGACGACATAGACAATGTCGATGTCCTTGTTGTCCGCGATCTCGTCCAGCGTCTCGTAGTTGTAGACGTTCTTGTCCGGGATCTCGTATTCCTCCTGCCACTTCGGGATCTTTTCCGGCGAGCCGGTGACGATGCCGGTGAGCCGGGCGTTCTTGGTTTGTTTGAGAGCCGGCCCGAGCTGGTTGGTGGAATAATCTCCGAGGCCCAGCAGGGCGACTCCGAGCTGGCGTTGGCCGGAATCCTGGGCGCGTGCGGAAAAGAACGGCAGGAGGCCGGCGGCGGCACCCAGGCGGAGAGCATCGCGGCGTGTGAGCATGTTCATAGCCGGGCAACAACGCTGCAAACCGCGGCGACCGCAAACCGAAAGGCGGTCGCGCCACGACCTCACTCCATCAGGGACATCGCGAGCCGGTAGCCGTCGGCATCCGGTGCTTTCGAGGCATCCGCGAAAAGCCGGCGGCAGCGGTGGACGCCGCGCCGACCGATGTATCGCGCGAGTTCCAGGCTCCGTGGGTCGCCCAGCGAGTGGGCCCGGGAAACCGAAGCGGAAACCGCCAGCAGTTCCGCGCCGATGTCCACCAAACGGCCCAGCAGCAACTGCCGGCGCTCGAGTTTCGGTCCGTGGACCGCCATCGAATGGAAAATGGTGCGGGCGAGCCGCCGGCTGAGCACGGCCGTCGTCCGCAAGCTGGCGCGGAGCTGCGGGTCGAGGTCGCGCGGAATGCCGTGCGACGCGGGCAGCCAGCGCCTGGGATACCAGCCGGCGTAGAAGCAGGACGCGCGGAGCGCGGTGGAGAGCCGCTCCGAGGTTGGCTTGCGGCTGTCGAGGGCGGCGGCTCCCCGGCGCAAATGCGGATCGAGCGCCTCGCGGGCGATGAAGAGGTGCATGATCTCGGTGGAGCCCTCGAAGATCGTGTTGATGCGACAGTCGCGGAGCATGCGCTCGATCGGATCGGGGCGCTCGCTGCGGTTGCGCAGGGAGTCGGCCGTTTCATAGCCGCGCCCGCCCTTGATCTGCATCGTGGCGTCGGCGGCCCGCCAGCCGGCTTCGGTGCCCCAGAGCTTGGCCAGCGCCGCTTCCAGCCGGATGTCGGCGGATTTGTCGCGATCGACCAAGGCGGACGCGAGAAGTACGAGGGATTCCGTAGCGAAGGCGTCGGCCGCGAGGTCGGCGAGCTTGCCGGCGATGGCCGCGTGCTTCCCGATCGGCTGGCCCCACTGGACGCGCTCGCGCGACCATGGCACGGCGATTTCAAGGCAGCGGTTCATCAGCCCGACGCAGGCGGCGGGGAGGGTGAGCCGGCCGGTGTTGAGCGTGGTCAGCGCCACCTTCAGCCCCTTTCCGGGAGCGGCGACGACATTCTCCGCGGGCACTTTGACGTTCGCGAAGCGGATCACGCCGTTGTAAAGCGCCCGCAGTCCCATGAACCGGCAGCGGGTGACGATTTCCACGCCCGGCCAATCCGCCTCCACGATGAAGGCGGTGGTGGCGTTCGGTTTTTCCGCGGTGGGCGTCCTCGCCATGACGATCATCGCCTCGGCTTTGAGGCCGTTGGTGCACCAGAGTTTTTCCCCGTTGAGGATCCAGTGGCTGCCGTCCTCCGCGAGCGTCGCCTCGGTGGTCATGCGCGCAGGATCCGAGCCGACGTCTTTTTCCGTGAGCGCGAACGCGGAGATCGAGCCGGCGGCGCAGCGGGTGAGGTATTTCTTCTTCTGGGCCTCCGTGCCGAAGACCAGCAGCGGCTGCGGCAGGCCGATGGATTGATGGGCGGAAAGCAGGGCGGTGAGATTTCCGCAGTGGCTGCCGAGGATCATCGCGGCGCGGGAGTAGTTTGTCTGGGAGAGACCGAGCCCGCCGTATTCGGCGGGGATCTTGATTCCAAAGGCCCCGAGATCGGCGAGGCCGGAAATGACCTCCTCGGGAATCTCGCCCTCGCGGTCGATGGCGTCGGGATCGGTCCGCGTTTCGAGGAAGCTCCGGAGTTTCGTCAGGAAAACGTCGCCCGCCTCGCGGTCGGCGGCGGGTTGCGCGGGGAAGGGAAAGACGAGCGAGAAATCGGGCGTGCCGTCGAAGATCGATGCGGCGAATCCGGAAAGCTCGCGCGTGTCGCGGGACGCCTCGGCCAACTCGAGCGCGGCGCGTTGGCCGGAACTCATCTTCGAGGTGTCGATGAGGGAGGGTGGAGGCTCGGTTGTCATGGCGTGTATTGGAGCGGGCCGCCGCGGAAGGGCGCGTAGCCGGTGCCGAGAACCATCGCGAGGTCGATGTCGTCGGCGGACCCGGCGACCCCTTCGTCGAGGCAAAGCCGGGCTTCGCGAATCATGGCCGCGGCGAGGCGGCCGGCGGTGTCGGCGGGGGCGCTTCGATTCCCGCTCCGGAGCTCGAGCGCCGCGGGATCGGGTGAAATCCGGTGTTTGTCGTAGATGTAGAATCCCTTCCCGGATTTCCGGCCGGTGTGGCCCTCCGCGACGAGCTTCTCCAGGAGCGCCGGCACGCTCATCCGGCCGGGAAAGGCATCCGCTAGCGTTCGGGCGACGTGGAGCGCGATGTCGAGGCCCACCTCGTCGAGCAGGCGCAGCGGGCCCATCGGCATGCCGAAGTCGAGCATCGCGTCGTCGACGGCCTGCGGGTCGCCGCCTTGCTCGAAGAGTTCCGCGGCGTCGACGAGATAGGGCATGAGGATGCGGTTGACGAGGAAGCCGGGGGAGTCGCGGACGACGACCGGAAGCTTGCCGAGCTGGCGGACGAAGGCGACGGCGGTGGCGAGGGTTTGGTCCGAGGTGGTGTCGGTCCGGACCACTTCCACGAGCGGCATGCGGTGGACGGGATTGAAGAAATGCAGGCCCAGCAGGCGCTCGGGCTGGCTGATTGAGCCGGCGAGTTCGCGGATCGGAAGCGCCGAGGTGTTGGTGGCGAGCAGCGTGTCGGGCCGGGTTCGGGCAGCGAGATCGGCGAAGATTTTCCGCTTCACGTCGAGGCGTTCCGCGGCGGCTTCGATGACGATGTCGCAGCGGTGCAGCGGCACGGGCACGGCCGAGGTGACGATGCGGTCGAGGCCGCGGGCGGCTTCGGTGGCGGTGAGAATCCGGCGGCTACGGGATTCGTCGTAGTTCTTGCGGATGGCCTTCATGCCGCGGGCGAGAGCTTCGTCGTCAATGTCGCGGAGAACGACGGCGTGCTTCCGGGT
>CBFGTW010000063.1:0-23671 GCA_965651855.1 uncultured Verrucomicrobiales bacterium | reverse complement strand
ATCTCGAGAGTCCCCCGGCAATCCGGATACCCGGAACACCCCCAAAACTCCTTCCCGGCCCGCGGGCCTTTCCCGGCGGTGCGGCGGCGGGTGGCCTTGCCGCAAAGCGGGCAGGGCGGGCCGTCCGGCGAACAGCCGCCCGCGGCGCGGGCGCGTGTCCGCGTGGCATGCAAACTCTCGGTGAAGCCGCCCTTCTCCGTGAAGTCCTTCGCCAGCCGCTCGAGCTGACGTTTCAAAAGATAAGCCGCCTGGTTGATGGCGCAGAGCATGGCATTCGCGGCAATCTCAGGCGAAGCCTCCCCAACGAAGCTCGAAAGCCCCGCGAGACCGCTGAGCACCGGACGGCCCGGTTTCAAAAGCGGCAGGTTCGGAGCGCGGTCGTGCTTCAGGCGCTCCCGCATCGCCAAGGCCTCGGGCGAATCCTTGTGCCACACCCGCAGGCCGTTCTGGATGAGAAAGCTCTTGTAGTCCTTGAGCAGCTCGTCGTTAAGGCTCGCGCGGGCGACGTTCGTGAGCTTCATCTCCGACTTCCGCGAAGTGGCCGCGGCACCGCTCCCCTCGCTGATGTTGCGGACTCCGCTGCGCGCCGCCTGGACCATCTGGTCGTGGGTGCGCGAGGACTTCGGAATGAACCGCCCGCAGAAAACCACCGTGGCGTCATAAACCGCCTCGGCGACCTGATAGCTGCGCAGCTTTTCATACCCGCCGTGGGGGAGAAGCGGAGATTCCTCGGACATGGCTCAGCCAGTTTGACAAATCCGGCGCGTCTGACGAGTCAGACGATTGGACGGACGGGAGGGCCTGATCGAGGTGAAGACCACGCAGAGCTCGGCGGCCGCGGTGGCGGGGGCTCAAACGCCGGAAGGTATTCTTGCGGCGGACGGGCGGGATGTTCAGGCTGGGAGGATGAACCGGGACAAGATCGACGATGCGGTGCTGGCGCTTCTCCAACTGACGCTTCACGACGGCTGCCGGGCGTGGAAGGGGTTCGATTTCGAGTCGATGAACCGGCTCCACGAGAAGGGGATGATCCAGGATCCCAGGGGCAAGGTGAAATCGGTCGTACTGACCGAGGAGGGCATGAAGCGCAGCCGGGAGCTTTTCCGAAAGCTGTTTGGGGAGGATTGAGAAGGCGGTCGATCCGCGAAGCCGAGGCTGAAGGCGCTGGAGCGAGCGCAGCGCGACGGACTATCGCCTGGAGCCGGAGCTGCCGATCAGAATAAAGTCAATCCGTTAAGCTTAAGTCGCCGTTCGATGACCACAGATTACACTGATTCCACAGATTGAAGATTGACCATCCCGGGAATGACTCCAATGACGAAAATCCGTGTGATCGGTGCAATTTGTGGTAATTCGCTCACGTCGGCCGGACGACGTTCTTTTATTCAACTACACCCGGGAGCAAATGTCGATTTCCGTAGATTGCGCAAATTTTTTAATCTCCCGGTTCGAGTGGATGGCTTTACTGATCCTGTGATTGGAATTTTCAGAAAGAGGCGATGTGGATGAGCGCAGATTACACGGATTGCGCTGGCCGAAGATTGCCCTTCGCGAGCACGGCTCCAAATATGAAAATCTGCGTAATCTGTGAAATCTGTGGCAATCAATCCAATCGGCCGGACGACGCTGTTTCGCTCGCAGATTCGCCCTAGGAATAAATATGGATTTCCGGCGATTGCGCGGATTTTCTTGGGATTCCGTTTTTTGCGTGGCTGCCGGAACGAGGGACATGGGCTCGGGAGACACATTGGGATGAAGTTCACCCTGCGGCCACTCGGGGACTGGCGGACTGAAGTCCGCGCTCCATCAGGCCTATTGCGAGATTCCTTGGAAGTGTCCGCCCACGAGTCGAGCGCGGATTTCGCCGACGAGGAACAGCGAGCCGGCGACGAGGACGGGGAGGCCGGTTGCCATCGCCGCATCGAGGGCGGCTCCGGCAGTTTCGAAACATTCGTGCGGCGGAGCGTCCGCTGGCAGGGAGGCGGCGAGTTCGCTGGCCGGCAGGGCGCGCGGCGTGTCGACGGGGCAGATGAAGATCCGCTCCGCGAGCGGCGCGAGGGCGGCGAGGATGGCGGCGGTGTCCTTCCCGGCGACGGCGCTGAAGACGAGGGCGCCTTTTTTCCCAGGAAACTCCGCCCGCCACGTCTCCGCGAGCGCGGCTCCACCTTGGGCGTTGTGCGCGCCGTCGAGCACCACCGGTGCGCTGGTATTCCCGATCTTCTCCGGCGGAAAAACTTCGAACCGCCCGGGCCAGCGGACGCGAGAGAGCCCGTGCTGCACGGTGTCGAAGCTCAGCCGCAGGCCGGCGCGGTGCAGGGCGCTGACGGCGAGCGCGGCGTTCCACGCTTGGTGCGCGCCGGGCAGGCCGAGCGGGTAGCCGAGCAGCGGCTCTTCGACGAACTCCAGCGGGACGCGGGTTTCGTTCGCTTCCTTCTCGAGCACCGCCCGCGCCTCGGGCTCCTGCGGCGAGGAAACCGCCGGCTTTCCCTCGACGAAAATGCCCGCCTTTTCCCGCGCGATCTCCGCCAGCGAATTGCCCAGCCACTGCATGTGGTCGAGCCCGATCGGCGTGATCGCGCAAACATCCGCCGGCACGGCGGTGGTGGCGTCGAGCCGGCCGCCCATGCCCGTCTCAAGGACGATCAAATCGCATTCGCGCTCGCGGAACCACCGCATGCCGAGGGCCAGCGCGATTTCGAAAAACGTCGGGTGCGGGTCGAGCGCTTCGCAGATTTTCCGCAGTTCCGTCAGTCCCGCGGCGCAGGCTTCCTCCGGCATGTCCTGGCCGGAAACCTTGATCCGCTCACGGAAGTCGATGAGGTGTGGCGAAGTGAAAAGCCCGGTGCGCTTGCCGCAGGCGCGGGCCACCGAATCGATCATCGCGCAGGTGCTGCCCTTGCCGTTGGTGCCGGCGACGTGGATCACCTTCACGCCGTATGCCGGGAAGGCCAGGTACTCCTTCAGCAAACGCCGCGGCCCCTCGAGCCCGAGCTTGATGCCGAACATCTGCGTGGAGAACAGCCAGTCGATCGCTTCCCGGTAACGCACGGCCATCCATCGCCCGGAAAGGGCGTGCTGCCAAGCGCGGGGTGGTTCTGCGGCAGGCTTGAACCCCGGGCCGCGTGCCCGTAGCTTTCCGGCATGAATACCGCCGAGATTGTCGAGCTCTACGAGGCGCTGCCGCCGGACAAACGGACCGAGGTCGAGGATTTCGCCCGGTTCTTGCTCGCCCGCACGGAGGATCATGCTTGGGAGTCTTCCCTCGGTGAACCCAAGGTGAGACCCAAGCTGGAGGAGTTTCTGCAAGCCTCGGCGCAAGAAGCGGACGAGCCCCTCGATCTGCGGAAGTTGTGAAGTCCCGCGTCAGGCCGAGCTTTTGGCGCTGCTAAGAGCGTCTGGACCCGCAGATCCAGAAGGCGGCGAAGCATGCGTATTCTCAGTTCGCGGCGGATCCCGGGCACCCGTCGCTCAGGTTCAAGAAACTGGCCGGCCATGAGCGGGTTTGGTCCGTGCGGATCAATGCGTCGGTCCGTGCGCTGGCGGAAAGGGACGGCGATACAGTGATCTGGTTCTGGATCGGGACCCACAACGACTTCGACAAGCAGTTCGGTTAGACGGAGGCGAGCCGACATTCAGCCGGCCGCTGACGCTCACAGCTCCTTGATCCAGATGTTCGCGAGTCGATGGCTTGGCCGTGGTGCTGGAGGCCGATGGGGCCGGCTTCGGGAATGCAGCGATGGGGCGGTGGGCGGATCAGGCCTGCCGTTCCAGTGCCTCCTGCAGCTCGAGAAACGCGGGCATTCCGCCCTCCTTGGAACACCAGTCGCGAATGTGGCCGAGATCGATCCGTCCCCACTGACGACGGCAGACCAGCACGGCCTGCTCGAAGTTCGCCCGGGACCGCCAGTGGATGTAGCCGGCGAGGCGGTCTTTGACGCAATCAGTGGGAGAGAGCAGTTTCAGTTTCCGGCCCTCCACTTCGATCTCATCCGGCGTGATCGGGAACTCCTCGCCGATTTCCACGGGACCCGGCGGGAACTCGAGAAACAAGTGCACGCACTCCGGATGGCGATAGTGGCGTGACTTTCCGGCTTCGAATCCGATGGAGCGGAGAACTGCGGCCAGTTTCGTCCGTGGGAAGGCGTCAGGCACCATGTCAAGATCACCCGAGCGGTAGAGCCCTTCCGTGTAGATCGCAACGACGGCACCGCCCACCAAGACCGAACCGATCCCCGCGCCCTCCAGATGCCAGGCGACGTATTCCCAAAGCTCCCGCTCCGTGCAGCTTTTCCAATCGGGGGTCTTCATTGGCGACTTGATTTATGGGTCACATGACCCATGATTCCGGTCATGACGACCGCTCTGGCAGATCTTTTCGGCGGCCGGGCCGCGGAGGCGGTGCTCCTTCACTTGTTCCACTACGGGGAGACTTACGGGCGGGCGGTCTCGCGCGATTTCGGGATTTCGCTCGAATCCGTGCAGCGGCAACTCGACCGTTTCGAGCGGGCCGGGACTTTGGTTTGCAAGCGGCAAGGAAGAACACTGCTCTACCAGTGGAACCCCAAGTCACGCCTCGCGAACCGTCTGCGGGATCTGGTGGCCGTGGTGCACGAGGGGCTGGGCGCGCAGGTGAAGGAGGAGTTGTTTGTCGAGCGACGCCAACCCCGCTCGAAGGACAAGCCGGTCATCCGGCGTCGTCCCGAGGTCGGCTGACGCTCACAGCTCCTTGATCCAGATGTTCGCGAAGTCGATGGCTTGGCCGTGGTGCTGGAGGCCGATGGGGCCGGCTTCGGGAATGCCGGGGAGCTGGGCGTTTTCGATGACTTCCTGGCCGTTGAGCAGGACGCTGAGGCGGTCGCCCTTGAGGGTGATCATCATGCGGTTCCATTCGCCGACGGGGCGGTCGGCCTTGGTTTTCGGCGTGACGGCGGCGCGGACTTCGGCGGGCTGGCTGGCGTCGGTGCGGTAGCCGTAGACCTCGCCGGAGCCGACGGTCCAGTTCCAGAGATTCACCTGGCTCTTCGTGTTGCCGCGGAGGAAAATCCCGCTGTCGAGTTCCTCGATCACGGCAGTGCCTTCCTCGGAGCCGTCGGGCTTCACGACCGGCTGTTCCTTCTTCTCGCCGCGGCCGCTCCAGCGCCAGTCGAAGACGAGCGAGAAATCCTTGTAGCTGCCTTCGGTCCAGAGGTCGCTCGGTTCGCCCGGCTCGCCGGTGTGCTTGAGAATGCCGTTCGCCGCGAGCCAGTTGCGCGTCTTTTCAGCATCGTGCTTCCAGCCGCTGAGCGTCTTGCCGTCGAAGAGTTGGGTGTAACCGGCGGCCTTCACACCCTCGACGTTCGCCGCGGGGGGAATCTCGCCGATCGCGATGTTGCGGAACGCGACGCGGTCGCCGTGGCCGAGGAAGCCGATCTGGCCGGAGCGGCGCTTCACGCCCTCGTGCTCCGGGTTCTCCGCGGCGAGGTCGTCGAGGTTCGCGCGCAGGATCGACTGGCCGTTGAGCTCGACGTGAACCGCCGGCCCGATCACCGAGACGCGCTGCTTGTTCCACTCGCCGGGCTTTTTCAGCGCGCCTTGTTTGGCCGCGGCGAGCAGGTAGATCGACCCGTGGAGCTGGGTCGGCTTGGCGTCGGCGTATTTCGGGTCGGTGCTGTCGAGGATCTGGAGCTCGATGCCGGTGTAGGCGGCGTCGCCCTCGCCGGGGTAGTGCAGGCCGAGGCCGTTGTTCGCGCCGGGCGTGAGCTGGAACTCGAACTCGAGCACGTAGCTGGAGAACGTCGCCTCGGTCATCAGGTTCCGGCCTTCCGGCGTGCAGACGATCGCGCCGTCCTCGACGACGTAGCCCTCGCCGGTCCAGCCGCTGAGGTCCTTGCCATTGAAGAGCGGACGCATCTCCGGCTGCTGGGCGAGCGCGGTGGCGGAAATGACGATGGCGGCGAGGGGAGCGAAAAGCTTTCTCATGAGTCGAGGATGTTGCTGCCCGTGCGCGGCATGGCAAGCCGCCTTTACGGCGGCGTTCCGCGAGCTCTTCCGCCGCGCGGCAGGCTTCACGGCCGGCCACGGGTGCGGCAGGATGCCGTCGGTGACCGAAATCCTCCAACTTCTCCAGCGCATCGAGGACTCCCACGGCGTCCGGATTCTCCACGCCTGCGAGTCCGGCAGCCGGGCGTGGGGCTTCGCGTCGCCGGACAGCGACTTCGACATCCGCTTCATCTTCGCCCGGCCGGAAACGGCCTACCTCTCCGTGCGGGATGGCTTGGAAAGCATCGACCTGCCGCTCGAGGGCGATCTCGATGCCGGCGGCTGGGACGTGCGGAAAGCCGCGCGGCTGCTGGGCAAGTCGAATGGCGCGCTGGTCGAGTGGTTGCACTCGCCGGTCGTGTATCGCAGCGAGCCCGGCTTCATCGGGCGGTGGCGTGAGGTCGCGCGCGAAGTTTTCTCGCCGCGGCTTTCCTTCGAGCACTACCGGGGACTCGCCAAGCAGATGATGCTGGCAAGGCTGCAGGACGGGCAGGTCCGGGCAAAAGATTATCTCTACGCGCTGCGGGCCGCGCTGGCGGCGGAGTGGGTGGTCGATGGCCGCGGCATTCCACCGGTGCCGTTCGCGGAGTTGGTGGCCGCCGCGCCGGACGAGGTGCGCGGGTGCGTTCCGGCCCTGCTCGCGCACAAGGAGCGCACGCTGGAAAACGAGCGGATGGAGCGCGTGCCGGAACTGGATGCGTTTCTCGAGCGGTTCCTGGCCAGCCAGCCGGAGCTGCCGCAGCGCTTTCCGGAACCGGAAACCCTCGACCGGCTGCTGCGGCTGGAAATCCGCCAAGGCGCGATGATGGCGTCCAAGGATTTCACGCTCGCCCGCGTCCGTCAGCCGGACTTGCTGCTGTTCGACACCGTCGCGGGCAGCCAGGCCTACGGCACCGCCATCGATGGCTCGGATGAAGACCGCCGCGGCGTTTTCGTCGCGCCACGCTCCTTCGTCCTCGGGCTCGACTCCACCGAGCAGGTGGCGGACGAGCGCAGCGATCACGTCTACTACGAACTCGGCCACTTCATCGGCCTGTTGCTGAAGAACAACCCGAACGCCTTGGAGCTGCTGGCCATGCCGGACGACTGCATCCGCCACCGCCATCCGCTTTTCGAGCGGCTGCGCCCCGAGATGTTTCTCTCGAAGTTGTGCGCGCGGACCTTCGGCGAATATGCCATGGGGCAGATCCGCAAAGCCCGCGGGCTGAACAAGAAGATCGTGAACCCGCAGCCGGAAGTGCGCCTGCCGATGCTCGCGTTCTGCCACGTGCCCGAGGGCCAGGGCAGCGTGCCGGTGCTCGACTGGCTCGCGGCGCGGGATCTCGACCCGTGGAAATGCGGGCTCACCGCCGTCCGCCACGCCGAGGGCCTGTTCGCGATCTACTACGACTCCCGTAGCAACCACCGCGGCTTGGTTTCCCGGAAGGATCCGGATTCGCTCGTCTTCAGCAGCGTGCCGAAGGAGGCGGAGCCGATCGGCTGGATGCATTTCAACGCCGACGCCTTTCGCGCCCACTGCAAGGCCCACCGCGAGTATTGGGAATGGGTCCGGCAGCGCAACCAGGAGCGCTATGCCACCAACGCCCGCCACGGCCGCGGCTACGATTCGAAGAACCTGATGCACACCTTGCGCCTGCTCGACATGGCGTTCGAGATCGCCGCCGAGGGTACGCTGCGCGTCCGCCGGCCGGACCGCGATTTCCTGCTCCGCGTCCGCGCCGGCGAGTTCGAATACGAGGAACTCGTGGCCCGCGCGGAGACCCGCCTCGCCGAGGTCCGGCGCGCGTTCGAGGGCTGCGCGCTGCCGGACGTGCCGGACCGGGGCGCCGTGAACCGCCTGCTGGTGGAAATCCGCGACGCGTTCTGAGCCACCGCCCGCCTTGACAGTGCCGCGGACAACCGGTAACGCCGCTCTGGCTGCCGCCGCTTCCGTGCCTGCACGACCCATCACTTTCAGGCTTCTGCTGACGACTCTGGTCCTCGGCTTGCTCGCGGCGGCAGGCGCCTTGGCGTCCGCACCCATGACGCCGGCGCTGCCGGCCGAAGCTCCCGCGGAAGACGGGGCGCATCCCGAATGGCAACATGCCGCCAATGAATCGGAGGCGTCCGCGGTCGCTCCGCTGCCGCCGGTGAAGGTCCCGCTCCGCCCGGCGTCGGGGGAAATCCCGGGATCTCCTCTGCCAGCGACCCGCGACAGCCGCGGCGGCAATGACGAACGCTGCCGCACCCGCATGTGGCGTGGCGGGTGGCGTGGACCCGCGCCACCGCTGGACGCTTGATCCGCTCCCGCGCCTGCCGCTGGCGGCGCGCGATGTTCCGCCCCCGGCCGGATTACCGGCCGGAGCCATCAAGCGTCCGCCCGCTTCCGGGCGGGCGGGAATCGTCCGGATTTCGCCGTTCTTCCGTTCCCCCATGTCCTCGTCTCTTTCCCCGGCGCCCTGGTGGCGCCATCTCACAAGTTATCACTGGTTTGTCTTCATCGTGGCCTCGGCCGCGTGGTTCTTCGATTGCCTCGACCAGCGGCTGTTCTCGCTGGCCCGGATTCCGGCGCTGGCCGCGCTGCAGCCTGGAGCCGCGGCCGGCGAGGTGCAGGCGTCCGGAAAAGTCGTCACCGCGCTTTTCCTCACCGGCTGGGGACTCGGCGGCCTGGCGTTCGGGGCGCTCGGCGATCGCTACGGCCGCGCGCGGATGCTGACGGTCACGGTGCTCACCTACTCGCTCTTCACCGGACTGAGCTTCTTCAGCCGGACGTTGTTCGACTTCGCGTTGTTCCGCTTCATCACGGGCGTCGGCGTCGGTGGCGTGTTCGGCCTGGCGGTCGCCTTGATCGCGGAAACGCTGCCTGATCCGGCGAGGCCGGGAGCCTTGGGGATGCTGCAAGTCCTCTCCACGGTGGGGAACATCGCGGCCGGACTGGTCAAGATGGGGATCGATTCCCTCGAAGCCTCCGCCGTGCTGACCTCTGGCGAGGGGTGGCGCTGGATGTTCCTCGTCGGCGCCCTGCCGGCGCTGATGATCGTCGGATTTCGCGGGAGGCTCCGCGAACCCGAGCCGTGGCTGCGGGCGAAGGCCGCCGGCCTCACCGGCACCGGCAACTGGCTGACGCCCTACCGCCGTCTGTTCGCCGACCGCCGCTGGCGGCGGAACCTCGCCGTGGGCGCCACCTTGGCGTGCACCGGCGTGGTGGGGCTCTGGGCGATCGGCGAATTCGCCGTGGATCTGCAGCGCTCGGTTTTCCAGACGCATTTCAAGGCCGCGGGGAAACCTGCCGAGGCCATTCCCGGGCTGGTGAACCGCGCGATCTCCTTCGCCTTCATGCTCCAGATGGCCGGAGCGGCGCTCGGCATGTGGGCGTTCACGCGGCTGGCCACGCGACTCGGCCGGCGCGACGCGTTCGCCATCGGCTTCACCGCCGCGTTGGCGGCCACGGTGCTGGTCTATGTGGCGATGGATTCTCCGGCGGAGGCATACTGGATGATGCCGCTGATGGGCGCGTGCCAGCTCGGTGTCTTCGCCGGCTTCGCCATCTACCTGCCGGAATTGTTTCCCAGCGCCCTGCGCAGCACCGGCACTTCGTTCTGCTACAACCTCGGGCGCTTCGCCGCGGCCGGGGGCTCGCTCGTTTCAGCCGCGATGGCGACCCGCTTCTACGGCCACCTCGGCTCGCCGGGGATGGAGCGCGCCTCGGCCATCACCCTGTGCGCGATCTTCCTGATCGGCCTCGCGGTGCTGCCGTTCGCCCCGGAAACCAGGGGCCGCCCCCTGCCCGATGAGTTCTGACTTCTGACTTCTTTCCAACAATCCCATGAACCTCGACCTCCTGTTCGCGCCGGCGCTGCTGGCATCACTCCAAGGCACCGGCATGATCTGGGCCTGGCTCATCTTCATCGGCTTCGTCCTCGCGATGCTGGCGCTCGATCTCGGCGTCTTCCACCGCAAGTCACACGTCGTCGGCTTCAAGGAATCCCTCGGCTGGTCCGCCGTGTGGATCTCACTCGGGCTGGCGTTCTCGATCCTGGTCTACTTCGCCTACCAAGGCCACTGGTTCGGCCTCGGCCATTCGATCGACGCCGTGGACAAGGTGGTGAATGACGGCCGGCTCGCCGCGACGAAATATCTCACGGCTTATGTCGTCGAGAAGTCGCTCAGCGTGGACAACATCTTCGTCATCGCGATGGTCTTCGGCTCGCTCGCCGTGCCGGCCCGCTACCAGCACCGCGTCTTGTTCTGGGGCATTCTCGGCGCGTTGGTGATGCGCGGCGCGATGATCGGGCTGGGCGCGGCGCTGGTGCACACGTTCCACTGGATCCTCTATGTCTTCGGCGTTTTCCTCATGTTCACCGGCCTGAAGATGCTGGTGGTGCGCGAGGAGGAATCGCACGTCGGAGACAGCCGCGTCATCCGGCTGGTGCGGCGCTGGTTCCCGGTGACGCGGGATTTCCACGGCCAGCACTTCGCGGTCCGCGCCGGTGGCAAGTGGGCCGCGGAGCCCGCGGTGCCGGGACAGGAAGTCACACCCGATCCGGTGCTCGTCTCCTCACGCGCGGGCCGCTGGCTGCTCACGCCGCTGGCGGTGGCGTTGATCCTGGTGGAAATCACCGACCTCATTTTCGCGGTCGACTCCATCCCCGCGGTTTTCGCGATCACGGCCGACCCGTTTCTCGTTTTCACCAGCAATGTCTTCGCCATTCTCGGCTTGCGCTCGCTCTACTTCGCGCTCGCCGGGCTGATCGCGAAGTTCCGCTACCTCAAGCCGGCGCTCTCGCTGATCCTGATCCTCGTCGGCGCGAAGATGCTCGCGGCGAAACAGCTCAAGCTCTGGCTCGGCGAGTCGTTCAACCTCACCGTCCTCTGCGTCATCATCGGCATCCTCGCCACCGGCATTCTCACGTCGATCTTTGCCGCCCGGCGGCCGGTCGCGAAGCCGGGCGCGGCAACGGATGCCGGGCTGCCACCGTCGGATCCGGCTTGATGAGCCGCGGAAGCTGGTCGCGCGCTCCCTCCATCGGCGGGTGCCCGTCGCCCTGCGGGCACGGAACCTCCATCACCTTCCGAAAAGGAGCACGGCACCTGAAAAATCGGCGACGCCGCGGAGGCCGAGGATACCGTCCGAAAGAACCGGCTGCCCGTGCGCCCGGCCGAGGGTACCGAGCGGCTTCCAGCCTTCACCGACCGGGATCTCGAGCTTGGCCGGGGCGCCGGCGAAGGTGTGGACGACCACCAAGGCGAGCGACTCCGACGTGCGGACGACGGCCTGCCAGCCGTTCGGGTGGCGCCAGCTCTCGCCCCATTGGCCGAACCTACGGCTCGTGCCGTACTTGATGACGGGAGCGGCGCGCCGGTAGAGGTCGATCGCCTCGCGGACGAAGTTCCACGCGTCCGGCGATAGGCCGGCGATGTCCCCGGAAAGGCACATGCGGCCGAGGAAGGTCGCGGCCAGGCTGTAGCCGAGGCGTTGCGGGGAATCGTCCGGATGAAGGACCGCCCAGATCTGGTTCTGGCGCGGCAGGATCAAGCGGTGGAGGTTTGCGGCGATCAGCGGGATCTCCACCAGCTCGTGCGCGTCGGAAAACGAGGACATCGCGGTGCGGGCGAGCATCGACGGCTCGAGCCGGTGGCCGCCGGACGAGCAATTCTCGATGACGAGGTCCGGGAGCCGTTCGCGGATGCGGTCGAAGAACCGGTAGATGCCCTCGACGTGGCGGCGCAGGCCTTCGCCCTGGGAGTCCGGATGATCGCAGCCGAGACCGGCGGTTTCATTGTAATCGACCTTCAGGTAGCCGAAGCCGCAGGACTCGAGGAGATCGATGACCTTCTCGGTGAGATAGGCGACGGGCGCGGGGTCGTTGAGGTCCCAGAACCGCCGCTCGCGGGTGGTGATGGGCAGGCCATCGCGGGTGAGGAAATGCCGACCGAGCTTGAAGGCGACGCTCTGGGACCCGGCGGTCTCCATCTCGAACCACAGCCCGGGGATGAGCCCGCGTTCGCGGATGGCGGCGGCGGCGGCCTCGAGGCCGTCCGGGAAAAGCTCGGCGCTCGGATTCCAGTCGCCATGGCCGCTGCTCCAGTCGGTGTCCCGGTCTTTGTACCAGCCGGCGTCGATGACGAGGTAGCGGACGCCGGAGTCTTTCAGACGATCCGCGATGGCGCGGAGCTTCCGGTGGCTGGGGTCGCCCCAAGTGGTGCACCATTCATTGAAGACGACGGGCAGGTCCTGCTCGACCTCCGGCTGGAGGTTCACCGCGGCGTCCTGGGTGGCGGTGAGGCGGTCGCAGAGTTCGTCGATGCCGCCGTGGACGCAGACGAGCGTGGCCGGCGGGCTGGTGATCGCTTCGCCGGGCGCGAGCGATTTCAACCAGTGGCCGAACTCGCGGTCCGCGAGTCCGCCGGAGATCGAGACGTCGTCGTGCTGGCGGAAGATTTCCATCTGCCATGAACCGGCCCAAGCGAGCTGGGCGCCCCAAAGTACGGCGTGTGCCGTATCTTCGACGGCGACGAACGGGAACCAGCGGCGCACCGGCATGGTCCCGACTTGGCCGAAGCGCTCGCTGAAGGCGCCGGCCCCGCTCCACGAGCGCTCGAGGTGGAGCTGCTCGAGCGAGCGGCATTCGTGACGGCCCTCGGCGCTCCAGCCGGAGCGGAAGCGGTGGACGCGGAGCTGCCGCGGCGCGTCCGCGGCGTGGAAGGGGGTGATTCCCGAAAGCGAGAAGCTGGCCAGCATTTCCAGCTTCACCGCCTTGGGCGAGCGGTTCGCGATGGTGGTGGTGACGGTGAACGCGCCGTCGCCGCAAACCGCGAGCCGGTGGACCGCGGTGATGCCATCCGGACTGGCGAATTCCGTCTCCACCGCACGCGTGGGCCCCTCGCCCGTGACGCGTTGCGCGACGAAGGCGAAGCGGTCGACCGTGCCGGCGTTCCGCATCGTGTGGCCTTGGGCGAAGCCGGCGGTGTAGGGATCTCCGGCGAGCTTGAACTGGAGCAGCGATTCGACCGGGCGCGCCGGCCACGGATCGTCTCCCGGCAACACGTCGATGAAGCGTTCGCCGCGCAACGACTCGCGTGGCGCCACGGCTTTTTCCGCGAGGGCGGCGGGCAGCAGCTCGAGCCCGACGCGGCCGGTCGCCGGGTCGTGCGGGTAGCGGACGAGCGTGTCGCCCAGCGTGTGGATGGCGAGGTATTCGCGCGGCATGGTGTGGGTGGCGGTCACCACCAGGTTTCGGTCATTCCGCTTTCGCGGGCCAGGGCTTCCATGAAGTAGTAGTCGCCCCAGCTGGTGTAGGCGCTGCGGGCCCGGCCGACCCCGGCGCCGACCTGGCCGTAGCGGAGGATGCCTTCGATCCCGAGGTCGAAATCCAAGTAATCCTCCGAGCAAAGCCGGGCGATCAGCGCGCGCTTGGCGGCGAGCAGCGGTTCGTCGGCGGCATCCAGGGCATCGAGTTCCTGGATCGCGCAGGCGGCCACGGCGGCGGAGGAGGAATCGCGGAGGCGCGGTGCCTCGGAATCCAGCCGGAAGTCCCAGAGCGGGACGGCCTCGGCGTCGAGGTTCGAAACGACGGCGCGGATGACCTTCAGCGAGGCGTCCAGATACCGCCGGTCGCCGGTGTAGCGGTGGCCCATGGCGAAGCCGTAGGCGGCCCAGCTCGCGCCGCGCGCCCAGTGGCTGCCCACGGCGCGGCCGCAGTAGTTGTCCTCGCGCAGCGGCGCGCCGGTCCGTGGATCGAAGCGATAGGCGTGGCAGACCGAGCCGTCCTCGCGGATGAAGCGCTCGAGCGTCATGTCGGAATGCCGGATCGCGATTTCGCGGAAGCGTTCCTCGCCGGTTTCCTCCGCCGCCCAGTAGAGGAGCGGGAGATTCATCATGCAGTCGACGATGGCGAGGCCGGCGTAGTCGGTGTCCGGCTCGTCCATCCGTCCCCAGGCGCGGATGTAGCCGCCTTCGGGAATGAAGCGGGCGGCCAGGACCTCGGCGGCCTTGATGCCGAGGTCGCGGTGGCGTTCCCCACCGACGAGCTTGTGGAGCGCCACCGAGTAGAGCGAGTAAAGGAAGCCGAGGTCGTGCATGGTCTCCGCGGCATGCTCGCCGACTTTCGCCTGGTACCACGGCTCGAGCCGGTCGAGCTGCCGGAGGAGGTGGTCGTCCTGCGATTCGCGCCAAGCCAGCAGGGCCATCCCCGTGAAAAACGAGGACGTCCAGTTGCCGATCTCGTAAAAGCCCTCGCGCCAGCGCGGGTAGCGGCCGGCGGCATCGAAGGCCCAGGTGGCGGGCGCCTCGGCGAGCATCTCGATGTTGCGGCGGGTCTTGGCGACGCACAGGCCGAAGGCCTCGCGCAGACGGGTCGGCGTGGCGGCGGGAATGGCGGATGCGATGGGCGGAATGGGACTCATCAAAACTGACTTCTGGAGTGATCGTGAGGGGTTTTTCCGGGGGTGGCGGCGCCATCTAGCAGCCGGCGGGCGGAACCATGGCAGGCCTCGCCGGAGCCGCGCGCCTTTTGCGGTTTTCCATGGAAACCCGCCCGGCTGCCTGCGGCGGACGTAGCTCACCAACCGCCGCGCTCGGCGGCCAGCTCGGCGTGCGGCACGATGCGACCGGTGGCGTCGATCTCACAGCCGGCGCCGAGTTTTCCGGTCACCACCGGAACGCCTGGCAGAGTGCTGGCCAGCTCGACGCTCTCCGCCGGAGCCGGTTCGATCGGGCTGGCCATCTCACCGTGCGCCGGCATGCCGAAGCCGAGCAGGATCGGGACCTTCGGAAACGCGATGTCATCGGCCGCCGGGCGAATCACGACGCGGTGGTCGCGCCCGGCGATGGTGGCCAGGGCGTGGACGGTGAAGTCCGAGGTGCCGCCGGCGAGCTCCAGCTCGATGTCCGACCCGATGCCACCGCGGAGATAGAGCAGCGGCCCGTAAGCGAGGTCGCCGCGGGAATTGCGGATCCTGACGTTCGAGCCGATCAGGTAGCCGCGCTCGCAGCCGGTGGCGGTGCAGTTTTCCAGCTCGCTCATCCGTTCGGCGTCGTCCGCCACGCCGATTTCGAAGCCGGCGCGGGTGTTCACCGCGGTGCAGTTCCGGAGGGTGACGCGGCCGGCGTTGCCGTAGGTGCGGAAGCCGTCCTCGACGAGGCTCTTCATGTAGCCGGCCACGATCAGGTGGCGGTCGTCGCGGTTGCGGTAGACGCTTTCAAAGCCCTTCTCGAACGCCGGCCCGGTGGCGTCGCGCAGCATTTCCGCCGTGGGCCGCATCACGCCCTCGGCATGACAGTCCTCGAGCGTCACTTCGTTCGCCTGCTGGACGTAGAAGCAGTGGCCGAAGGCGCGGCTGGTGACGCGGCAGCGGCGCAAGGACGTGCGGTCGCCGAGGATCTGGACACCGCTTTGCTTTCGGAGCGGGACGAGGTTCGGGCCGCCCTTGCCGAGCAGGTCGCCGTAGCCCCAGGGGAAGGAGCCGTGGACCTCGAGCGAGACGTCCTCGAGCGTGTTGCCGGTTCCCGCGATCGAGAGGATGTTGCCGCCGCTGCCGTCGTTCGGCCCGGTGTTGCGGATGCGCAGGCCTTCGATGCGGTTGTTGTTTCCGGAAACGATGACGCAGCGCGTGTAGCCGCCCTGGGGGAGCTTCGGGTAGAGCGTGGTGTCGATCTCGAGGACCACGTCGCGCAGGTCGAGGTGGTTGTCGTCGCCGGTGATCCGCATCATGGCCACAGGCGGCCGGCCGCCGGGTTTGAAGTCCTTGTGGATCTTCCGCAGCACGTCCTCGGTGAGGTAATCGGCCATGCGGTAGGTGCCTGGCTGGAGCCGGACCGTGCGGCCGTCTTCCGCGGCGGCGGCGGCAAAGGCGGCGAGATCGGAAACTTCCACCGTCTCCGCGCGGAGCGGAGCGATCAGGACGATTCCGAGGCAAAGGAGCGGGCGGAGCAGGCGGGCGGAGGTCGGCATGGGTCGGAACGGCTGGGCTGCGGGCCGCGGCGACACGAAGCCGCGGGATGGGTTCCCGGACGCGGAGTATCCGGTGCGGCTTTCGAAATTGCCTGACGCGCCGCGTTTACCATGGTAACCCGGGAACCACTGGAGACGCCGCGACCAAGGACGGACGGTCCCGGAGAAAGAAAATCCGCTCCCATCTCCCACAGCCATGAAATCGCGGGACAGCGCCCATCGGATCAGCATGCGCGACCTCGCGAAGCACCTCGGCGTCAGTCATGCGACGGTGTCGATGGCGATGCGCGACAGCCCGCGGATCTCGCCGGAGATGAAGGCCAAGGTGCGGCGCGAGGCGGAGGTGCTCGGATACCGGCCGGACCCGATGCTGGCGGCGCTGAATTCCTACCGCCTGGCCAAGGGCGAAGCGCGCGTGAGCGCGGGACTGGCGTGGGTGAATGCCTGGGCCGAGCCGGAGCGGCTCCGCTCGCTCCGGGAATTCGACCTCTACTGGCAGGGTGCGGAGGCGGCGGCGCTGAAATTCGGCTACCGGCTCGAGGAATTCCGCGTCGGCCCGGCGTGCAGCCCGAAGCGGCTCGACCAGATCCTCTCGGCCCGCAGCATCCAGGGCATCCTGCTGCCGCCGCAGGCACCGCACCCCGATTGGGGGGACTTCCCGTGGGAGCGCTACTCGGTCGTGCGCTTCGGCCGCTCGCTGAAAACGCCGCGCTGCCACGTGGTCACCGCGGACCAGTCGGCCAACGCCGCGCTGGCCTTCCGCAAGATGCTCGAGCGCGGCTACCGGCGGATCGGCTTCGCCACCGCGGAGCACCGCATCTCGGAACGCGGGCACTTGTTTCTCGCCGGCTTCCTTCTCGCGCAATCCGGCCTCCCGGAAAAGGAACGCCTGCCGGCCCTGATGCTGCCGGACGCCATCTCCCGCGGCGAAAAAGCGGTCCGCCGCGGGTGCGTCGGGATGTTCTCGAGCTGGGTCGAGCGCCACCGACCCGACGCCATTCTCACCGACATCGCCGACTTCCGCGCGCTGATGGAAGAAGCCGGACTCGAGGTCCCCGGGCCGATCGGCCTCGCCGTCACCTCGATCCTGGACGCCAACGCCGACAGCGGCATCGACCAGCACGCGCCCGAGATCGGCCGCGTCGGCTTCCTGATGCTCAACTCGCTGATCAACGACCGCTCGATGGGCATCCCGCCGATTTTCCGCCAGATCCTCGTCGAAGGCAGCTGGGTCGACGGGACGACGCTGCCGGTGAAGGAGTGAGGGTGGCCGGTCTTTCGGTGTTTTGGAAATCAGAGCTCCGGGGGTGGCGCGTGGACGCGGGCGGCGGGTCCCTTCGAGCGGCAATATTCCATGGCCGCCTGCGTGCGGGTGCCGACGCCGAGCTTGGGGTAGATCTGTTTGAGGTGGTGGCGCACCGTCTCGACGGAAATCTGGAGGCGCTGGGCGATTTCCTTGTTCACCAATCCGGCGGCGACCCAGCCGAGGACCTCCTCCTCACGCGGCGTGAGGCGGGTGGCGCCGGGCTTGGGACGAAAACTCTCCACCAACTGGCGCGCCACGCCGGGGCTCATCGGAGCGCCGCCGGCCCGGAGCATGAGAAGCGCTTGGCGCAGCTCGGCCTCGGAGGCCGATTCCAGAAGGTAGCCGGATGCGCCGGCACGGAAGGCGGCGGCGATGTTCGCGTACCCGGCATCCGCGGCCACGAGCACGACCGGGACGGCGGGGAGGCGGCGGGTGAGCGCGCGAAGCGCCCCGAGCGAGGCTTCGGAAGCCGCGCCGGAATGCAGCAGGACCACTTCCGGCTCAAGCTGCGCCACCCGCTCGGTGAAGCCGTGGTCCGGAGCGAAAACCGCGGTGGACGCGCCATCCGCGAAGGCTTGCAGAGTCCGCCACAGGGGCGCGGCGTCACCCGCCGCGACGATCACGGCGCCGATCGGCTCGCGGCGTACTTTCCGGCGCGTGGCACCGGCCGGCGGGGCAGGTGGAGTCAGGAGTTTCATGAGGCGGAGGGGTCCGCGGTTTTCTCGTCAGGGCGCTCCGCGACGGATTGCCCGGAGAGCAGCGGCGGCCGGTGCGTGCGGTGGGTGCGCCACAAGACCAGCCCGAAGATGGCCATCACGCCGCCGACGCCGAGGAAGCACAAACGGCCGACCGGCGGGTTGGGAATCCAGACGAGCGAGGCGACGAACGCGCCGTAGATCAGGAGCAGCTTGCCGATCGACCCGGCCACCGCCTGGTCCTCGCGGGCCTCCTCGGTCTTCGCCGCGCGGACCGGTTCCGCCAGGCGGGCGAAGAACTCGTCGACGTTCGCCTTGTACTTCTCCGAGGAGCGCTCGTAGAACAACGAGGTGAAGAAAAACCAGCCGATGCACGCCGCGCCGACCATGAAGACGGTGGCAAAGAGCGCGAACTGGGTGGTTTCCTCCGCCGTCACCCCGCCGCCGATCCCGGGCAGCCAAAGGAAATTGGCAAGATTCGTGGTGCCGTCGGGATCCTTGAACAAGGTGTTGAGCGTGAGCGATACCGCCAACCCCACCAGCACCGTGCTCCACGCGGCCCACGGCGGCGTGCGGCGGTAGAAAAGCCCGAGGAACAAGGGGATCGAGATCGGGATGCCGAGGCTGATCGCCACTTGGTTGACGAGGTCGAAGAGGTTCGACTGGCGCATCGTTTCCCACATCAGGCCGAAGCCGAGCATTGCCACGCCGCAGGCCGCGGTGGCGATCTTGCTGATGACGAGGAGTTTCTTCTCCGGGCAGTTCGGGTTGAAGAGCGGGAGATAGAAGTTCCGGACGAAGATGCCGGCGCCTTGGTTCAGCCCCGCGTCCATGGAGGTGAGCGTGGCGGCGAAAATCCCGCAGATCAGCAGGCCGAGCATGCCCTGCGGCAGCACGTCCATCGCCGTCTGGAGGAAGGCCGCCTCGCTCGGCACCTTCAGCGTCGGGAAATTCGCGCCGATGTCCGGATGCTGGATCGCCGCGACCGTCGGCGGCACCAGCCACAGCAGCGGCCCGAGGATCGCGCCGAGCATCGGGATGATCAGCGTCATCCGCGCGTGCCGGTCGTCGCGCGTCATGAGGAACTTCGCGGATTTGTCGATGGCGTTCTCCTCGAAGAGCTTGGTGATGTTCAGCGCCACGAACCACAGCAGGATGAACTCCGGCCGGGCCATTTCACTCCAGTTGTAGTGGGCCTCCGGCGCCTTCGCGATCATCCCGGAAATCCCCCCGATCTCCGGCAGGTTCAGCGCCAGAACCGCCACCACCACCGTCACCAGCACGATGAGGAACATCTGCACGAAGTCGCTCGCCGCCACGCCGAACGACCCGCCCAGCATCGCCAGCAAGGTCACCGCCACCGCCATGCCGATCATCACCAGCCGCACCTCGGCGCCGAGCACCGCCGCGATGAACACCGCGATCGCGTTCAGCGAAATCCCGCCGAAAATCAGCATGAACGGCAGCCGCGACCACGTGAAAAACACCTGCGAGGTCTGGCCAAACCGCAGCCGAACCGCCTCGAGCGGCGTGACCACCTGCATCCGCCGGAAGCGGAAACAGGTGAACATCAGCAGGATCGTCCACGGAATGATGAACGCGTAGTAAACGCCGAAGGCATAAGGGCCCGTCTCGTACATCTTGGCCGCCGCCCCGGTGAACGTCCACGCGCTGAAGGACGCCATCCACGTGGAAGCCCCGGTCACCCACCACGGCAGCACCCCGCCGGCGCGGAAGTAGTCGGACGTGTTCTTGCTCCGCCACATGAAATACAGCCCCACACCTCCGATGAAGAGGAGGTAAAAGACGATATTGATGTAGTCGTAGCGGGTGATCATGGAGTGTCGGCGGTGCGGCGCAGGCGGCTTTCCAAGCTGTCGGCATGCTCTTCACCTCACGCGTCGGAGGCAATCGCGGAGGAATCGCCCCGATTTCACCCCACCCGACGCACCACCACGATGCCGCGTTTGCTTTCCATGGTCAGCAGAGGGCAGCGGAAGCCACCGCGGACGGTTTCAGGCGCCTCGGTGGATCTCATGGACCGCGGCGCATGATCGGGCTCGATGCCCACCTCCCCTCACCCACGCGATTCCGGAGCCTCCGGCTCATGGCCAGGTACCACGGAAGACATCGCCGCGGACCAGGCCTTCGTCCCTCGCGGCGCCGGTGAAGTCCAACTCATGTCCACGACCGCAGTGGCAAGCCGAACACCAGCCACGCTCTCGAATCCGTCGTGTTCACCGAACTCCAGCGCCGCCAGGCCGAGGTCGCCTACGTGAAGACCGCCGGCGGCAACGAGTTGGACTTCCTCGCCCGCTACCCCGACGGCACCGGGCAGCTGATCCAGGTCTGCACCTCGGTCGATGATCCGGAAACCCGCGACCGCGAGGTCCGGGCGCTTTGAACGCCGCCGCCGAACATCCTCGTGCGGAACCAGTGATTCTCACCATGGAACCACGGTTGCCATTTCCAGAGGTTCCGAAACCGATCCATGTCATGCCCGCCTGGAGCTGGATGCTTCAGGGCTGAGACGAATCATTGACCGGCCCATCGCGGAAATCATCTGCATCCGCCGCGAAGCCGTCGCCCGCCTCCGCCATTGGGCGGAAGAATCCGTCATCCAAACCGATCGCAAACGCTTCGTCGCCGCCGCCCAAGAAACCACGCGGCATCCACGAGGGAAACTTCGTCAGATACCGGGTAAGGCCGTCGGAGTTCGAGGCTTGGAGAGCGAATTGGCACTGAAGGCCCGGACGCATGAGGTGAATCCGGTTGCTCTGTTCCCATCCACGTTCCGCCCATCCTTCGTCTTTCTGCCCCATTTCAGCTTCGCCCCGACGGAGCGATGTTCACCGTCACGAAGTGGTTGAGGAGAAATGCTACCTTGCGAGAACCGACCCCAGCGACCGACCCCAGCGACGTTCCGCTTATCAACAAAATGGTTGAGGGAAAATGTTGCGTTGCGGGAACCACCCCCAGCGACTAGCCAGTCGTTCCGAACACTGAAATCCAAGGAATGATGCCGGACCCGCCGGACCAGAACGGTGCCCGGAACAGGGTCTGACTTAAGGGCCTGGCTCTGGACGTTGAGAACCTAGGAGCCCGAATGTGAAGGAGCCGCGACGCTTGCAAAACCGGCAGGCGCGATCTCGGAGGTGACATACTGCTGCTCGGATCGGAGCCAGTCGCTATCCGCAAGGTTTCGAGGCGTAAAGAACAGCTCGTTAAATTTCGGACCGCGGTGGTAGGCGCGGAGTAACTCACCAAATGCCATAGCCCCTGCCATGGCACCAACGAAGCTTGTCGAAACCGCCTTCCCTGCGGTTTCAATGGCCAATGCACCGCATTGCCCGTCCGAAGAAGAAAGAGCGGAGACCATCTTTGGATTCGGCATCGCGTGTCGGCCTGCATACTCCCAAATGCCTCGTGCAGTACGCCTGCCAGGGAAATTGTGGATGTGAATGAGATCGAAGTCGTTGATGCTTCCACCCAAACCACATTCGATGACTCGGAGGAAACCTACATCCTCAAGGATCTTCCGAGGCTCCGCTTCGTCGAAACCACAGAGCGCGATCGGCGGCTCGCTCGGGCCACACCTTGTTTTCTCATCGAATGCCCGCTCGCAGATTATTGTCCGGAAGCCGCGAGCTTCAAGCCAACGAGCGCAGACGCGTGCTTTTGAAATTCCCATGTCAAATTCGGCACTGAGGAGCCCGGTTCCTACATTCGCAGGTTCAATTTTGTCGAAGTCCTGAAGCATCAGTTCACATTCCGCCGGGTCGGCAAATGGCAGAAGCCCCAAGGTCCAGAGATACGCCTGCCCGAGGTGCCCGAGCCCCAACATCCAGATGCCTTGCGGCAGAGCGCGGAGGGCGGGGCCCTCGGCGTTTCTTGTCAGCCACCCGGCCTCGGGATTCCAAAGCGAAACTCCCACGCTCTCGTCGCAGGCAAATGATGAGATCCCACTGACGCGAAGAAATCCCCGGTGAACCGCGATGCCCCCAGCCAGAACCCCACCAAGCGCGAAATCGAACTCCTCGCCGTTTTCGAATGCGGACTCGACTACAGCGGGTTCGACGCCACCACGCCATCCTGTTGCCCGCACAGTCAGCGAACTGGGGGCAGGATGCTCCGCCCTGTAGCCGAAATAGATGGTCTGGGACGCTTCCATGTCCGGCAGCACCACCCCGGCGCCAAGCTCATCGATAACTTCATCGAGCGTCGTATGGTGCGGCCATGGCACGAGCAGTCGCACGTCCTCGGGGATCATGACACGGGTTCCTCCCAGAAAGGCGCGGCGACCACAGTTGATGGCGGTCAGCAGCGCCGCCTGAAGCGATGGTGAGCGTCGGATTTCATCATCGCACACCAACGACAGGCTGAGACTGCTCAACGTGGCGACGGCTTCGTCGTACCCGACGTTCCGCGCGGCCATCAGACCGAGAGCAAGCCGGTTGGCATTATGGGGAAGAGCGGCGGACATTCAGAAGAGAGAGAGGTGGAGTGAACTTGTGGACAGGGTCTCCCAGTGCCCGCCACCGAGGTAACGAAACAGACCCGCGCCTTTCGGGCCGAACCACGACCGTCGCGCGTAGCAAGGGAGAATCAGCGCGGTATGACCGGACTGAGCCACCATCGGGTGGCTCCGGTCCGCCTCGCTTTGGGCGGTCCACGTCGAGGGGTGGGTGTGTACATCGGCGATGACCTTCAGTTTGTGATCGCTGCAGTACTTCCAGAGGGGGACGTATCCACGGCCGTCGAAGCGGATGATCCCCCTGTCAAGACAGCGTGAGTCAAGGTCGTCGTAGCAGAGGAAATCGGAAACCCGCCCCCGGCAACCTGGTCCAAGGAGGAAGGCACCGCTTTCCCGCCGGCCTTCGCCGCGCTTGCGGAGCTGCCAAATCAGCCTCAGCCACAGGATCCAAGGAATTCTCAATTCAGACGCCATGGTAGTCCTCTGATTGGAGTAAGTCATAAGTGGGCCGCAGATAATTGACGATGGTGTAGTTTGGTGCCCAGAGCAGGCCCGCGTGCTGGACGAGCCAATCCGGGTGGCCTGCCGCGGCCAGACGGTCCCACGGGACGTAGATCGCGTCTGCATTGTTCCAGGTGGCCCGAAAGGCCATATGGATGTCGTTGGTGCCCTTCGGCCACTTCGAGGTGTCCAGTTTCGACCTGGTTTCAGGATCCCATAGGAACGCCGTCGGACCAGATTTCGGATACTGGGCAAGGTTGAAGTAAAAGTGAAAGCGGTCGGGTGCCCCCTCCCTCGGAGGAGCGGCGATCCAGATCACCGCATTGGGCCACCTGACCGCCTCATCCTTGAGCTGGCCCCACTTTCCGGCTTCCTCACCCTGCAGGAAGTCGAACCGCGTGAGGTGATCGAGGAAGCACTCCTCATCAAGACTCATCCCTGGATTAGGCATCGTTCCGTAAGGTAAAAGGCAAGCGCACAGGTGACATGGTCCACCAGTTTGCCGAGGCGGGTATCCGGGTCGAGAATCTCGCCCTCGGCGCTGTCGAGCCTGAGGATCCATTTGCGGCCCTCATCCACGCCGAATTGCTTCGTCGCCCACTTGGTCACCGTGCGCACCGTTGCGTTGGGACCAAAGGTCCGTGACTCCTGCCCGTTGTAGAAAACGCTGACCGAGACCTTCCGACACCGGTGGCAGTGAAGAATCTTCGGCCAGTGGGGGTGGCATTCGGAGACCTTCCGGTCA
>CBFGTW010000062.1:0-23780 GCA_965651855.1 uncultured Verrucomicrobiales bacterium | reverse complement strand
GTGATCGAGTCGCCGGTGTGCACGCCCATCGGGTCGAGGTTCTCGATCGAGCAGATGACCACGCAGTTGTCCGCGCGGTCGCGCATCACCTCCATCTCGAATTCCTTCCAGCCGAGCAGCGATTCCTCGATGAGGACTTCGGAGACCGGCGAGAGATCCAGCCCGCGGGTGATGATTTCCTCGAACTCCTCGCGGTTGTAGGCGATGCCGCCGCCTTGGCCGCCGAGGGTGAAGGCGGGGCGGATGATCAGCGGGAACCGCCCGATCTCTTCGGCCACCTGGCGCGCCTCCTCCATCGTGTGCGCGGTGCCGGACTGCGGCACGTCGAGCCCGATTTTCACCATCGCGTCCTTGAACCGCTGGCGGTCCTCGCCCTTGTCGATCGCGTCGGCGTTCGCGCCGATCATCCGGACGTTGTGCTTGTCGAGCGTGCCGGACTTGAAGAGGGACATCGAGGTGTTCAGCGCCGTCTGGCCGCCGAGCGTCGGCAGCAGCGCGTCCGGTTGCTCGCGGATGATGATTTTCTCCACCACTTCCGGCGTGATCGGCTCGATGTAGGTGCGGTCGGCGAACTCCGGATCAGTCATGATGGTCGCCGGGTTCGAGTTCACCAGCACGACCTCGTAGCCCTCCTCGCGCAGCGCCTTGCACGCCTGGACGCCGGAATAGTCGAACTCGCAACCTTGGCCGATGACGATGGGGCCGGAGCCGATTACGAGGATTTTCCGGATCGAGGTATCTTTGGGCATGGGACTGGGGCTGGTTCAGGCGCGGCCGCGGCGGGAGTTGCGCGCGGCGGCTAAATTGGACGGGGTTTGGCAGGGTTCGTCCCGCTTGTAAAGGGTGGCGCACCCCGGCGGGGAAACTTGCCGGGAATCCCGGCCCCGCAAGTCCTTCTCAGCGCCGCTCGATCCCCGGCGGCATCCAGTCCTTGGTCATCGGCTGGATCGCTTCCTCGGGCGGCGCGGGCTCGGCTTCGGCAGGCGGAGCGCCTTCCGCGACGGCCGCGGCCTCTCCCGGCGCGTGGGTCTTGAACTTTTTCCGCAGCTCGGACTCCGGGATCGCGCCGCTGAACCGGTGCACCATTTTCCCGTCCCGGAAAAACCGCACCTCCGGGATGCCGCGGACGCCCAGTTCGGCCGCGAGGTCCTTGGCCTCGTCCACGTCCACCTTGGCGACGACCGCCGTTCCGGCGAACTCGCCGGCCACCTTCTCGAGCGCAGGGGCGAGCTGCTGGCACGGGCCGCACCAGCTCGCGGTGAAGTCCACCACCACCAGCTTGCCGTGCTGCTTGACGAACTCGTCGTAGCGATCGCCCGGAAGGGTCTTCACGTGCCCCTCGGAAGCGGTTGCCGCCGCGGCCGAAGCGCCCTTCTTGAGCACATTCCGCACCCGTTCACAGGACGGCGCGGCCAGCACGACCGGCAACAGGAGGATCAGGGCGCTGCGTTTCATCGGTAAAGGGAAATGCCCCGCATCATGCTCAGGCGGCATTGAATTTCAACCATTCAGATTCCCGGGCCGGCGTGGAACCCCCTCCTCAACGAGGAATCCTCATTTGGTCGAGGATCGCCTGTTTCTCCCGGATCGCCGCTTCGTAGGCGGCGCGCTGGGCGGGGGTGAGCAGGTCCGCGATGCGCTCGAAGCGGGCTTCGAGTTCCTGATGGCGGCCCTCGAGGAACGTCGACTGCTGGGTGGCTGCGTCTGCGCCGCCCGACGCGGCGCGCAAGGCCGGCACCGCCTCGCGCGACAAGGCGAACGCCCCGACGGGCAGGACCGAGGTGTCCAGCATCAGCGCGAGGTTCTTCGGAACGCCGGCGGATTCCGTGCCGGCATTGTCGCGCAGCCGGGCGAGCGCTTGCTCGCGTTGTTCCTCGTTCAAGTCGACCCGCGCGGTCAGCTCCGCCAGCTCGCCGTGTGCGGCGGCTTCGATCCGGTTGCGCTCCTCGCGGTCCAGCATTTCCTCGAAAGCCGAGCGCTGATCCGGCGTCAGGATGTCCGACAGGCCGCCGGCCAGGAGTGCGCCGGCTTTCTCAAGCTCCGCGAGCTGGATGGGCGCGATGGGATCGTCCGGATCCGCCGCCAGCGATTCGCCCGCCCGCTCAATCAAGTCCCGCAGCTCGTCCTGCTGTTCGGGCGTGAGTTCCAGCGTCTCGACGAGCCGCAGCATCTTCGCCTGCTCGCGCATTTTCCGGGCCTCCGAGAGCGCGACCATCGGTGCGTTCACCCCGTCCGGCAGCCGTTCGGCCAGCGTGGCCGGTCCGGCATCCGCCGGTGGTGGTGCGGGCGGTGGCGGGAGGTCGGAAACTGTCGGGGCCGGGCGCGCCGAAGCGGCCGGCCGGGTGGCATGACGCCGATCCGCCGCCGAAGCTTCCGGCGGGGCTTCCGGCGCAGGCTTGGCGAGCCAGCCCGCGCCGAAGCCGGCGGCGAGCGCGACGGCGGTGATCCAGATGGGAACTTTCATCATTCGGAGAAGGTAACGGTGCGGGGGCGGGAATTCGCCGGCGAAAAAAAAATCGTCCGCTCAAGCCGCGCGGATCGCCGCCACGGCCGCCGCCATGTCCGCCGCGCCGAAGGTCGATGAGCCGGCCACCATCACGTTCGCCCCCGCCGCCGCGCAGCGCGCCGCCGTTTCCGCGGCGATCCCGCCGTCCACTTCGATGTGGAATTCCAGGCCGCGGGCGGTCCGCGCGTCAGCGGCCGCCTCGATTTTTTCCAGCACTTCCGGCATGAATGCCTGGCCGCCGAAGCCCGGCACCACCGTCATGCACAGCAGCAGGTCGATGCGGTCGAGGAACGGCTCCACCGCCGCGAAGGGCGTGGCGGGATTCAGCGCGAGTCCGGCCTGGCAGCCCGCGGCACGGATCCGGCCGAGCGTTTCCGCCACGTCGTGATCCGCCTCCACGTGCACCGTGATCAGGTCCGAGCCGGCTTTCACGAAGCGGTCGAGGTAATGGTCCGGGCGAGAAATCATGAGATGCACGTCGAGGAAAATGTCGTTCGTCTCGTGCACCGCCTGCACCACCGCCGGCCCGAAAGAAATGTTGTCGACGAAGTGGCCGTCCATCACGTCGAGGTGCATCCAGTCCGCCCCGGCATTGATGGCGCGGGTCGTCTCTTCGCGGATGCGGGAAAAGTCCGCCGCCAGCAGCGACGGCGCGATGACTCGGTCGCGGAACGTTTTCGGAATCACGCCGCGGATTCGAGCCGCGATCAGCCGCCATGGCCATGGAAAAGTGCGGTCACCGCAGCCGCTCCGCGCCGGCATAGACCTTGAACGCCGGCGGGCGGAGGAAGGCGACGAGGGTTTGGTTCGATTGGCGGGCGAATTCGACGGCGAGCGAGCTGGGCGCGGAAACGGCGGCGACGAGCGGGATCCCGCCGGCGAGCGCCTTTTGCATGATCTCGAACGAAACCCGGCCGGAAACCATAAGGAAGTGGTCCGCGGCGGGCGGCCCGGCGGCCAAGGCGTGGCCGAGCACCTTGTCCACGGCGTTGTGGCGGCCGACGTCCTCGCGTACGACGATTACCGTACCATCCGCGGCGAAGAGCCCGGCGGCGTGGGTGCCGCCGGTGCGGGTGAATTCCCGCTGCGCCGCCGCCAGCCGGTCCGGCGCGGCGAGCAGGACGGATTTCGGGAACAACCCGCCATCCGCGAGCGGCGGGCGCGCCAAGGTCACCGCCTCGATCGCCGCCTTGCCGCAGATCCCGCACGACGAGCCGCTGAAAACGTGGCGGGTGAGCTTGCCGAAATCCACTTCCACATCGTCCGCCAGAAAGACCAGCACGCGGTTTTCTTCCGCCTCGATGCGGCGGATGTCCGCCATCGAGCCGACCACGCCTTCGGTGAGAAGAAAGCCGGCCGCCAGCTCCGCGTCGTGGCCGGGCGTCCGCATGGTCACGGCCACCGGCACGCCGTCCACGACGATCTGCAGGGGCTCTTCCACCGCCACCGCTTCGGCCACCGCCGCGCCCTCGGCATCCCGTGCCGTCACTTCCCGATCCATGGTTTTTCCTTACGCGACGATCCACTGCCGGGAAAGCGGCGATCGATGGTTGAACGCCGGCGGTGCAGCGCCTACCGAAGCGGGCGTGGACGAGCCGATCATCGATTTGCACAGCGACGTCTGGTTCATGGGCCAGGCGCTGCGCGAGGCGCGCAAGGCGTACGCCGCCACCGAGGTGCCGGTCGGCGCGGTGGTCGTCCACGAGGGGCGGGTCATCGCCCGGGCGTGGAACCAGGTGGAAACGCTGAAGGACGCCACGGCCCACGCCGAGATGCTCGCGCTCACGGCCGCGCAGCAGGCGGTCGGCGACTGGCGGCTCGAGAACTGCACGCTCTACGTGACCAAGGAGCCGTGCCCGATGTGCGCCGGCGCCATCGTCCACTGTCGGCCGGAGAGGGTCGTTTTCGGCTGTCCGGACGCGAAGGCGGGAGCCGCCGGCGGCTGGATCAACCTGCTCGAGGCCAACCCGCCGCTCAACCACCGCTGCGAGATCACCTCCGGCATTCTCGGGGAGGAATGCCTGGCCCTCATCCAGACGTTTTTCCGCGAGGCGCGGGAGAAGAAGAAATCCGCGCGCCTCGAGGACCGCAACCCGGAAGGCTGACGCCGCCCGTCAACGCCGCCGCCGGAGCAACAGCGGCGCGAGCGCGAGCATCAGCAGCGAGGACGGCTCGGGAATCGCGCCGACCGCGATCGGCCCGCCGGAGTCCTGATAGGCCCAATCGCGCACCACGGCGCCGGGTTCGTTGGCCGTCACGACGATCCGCATCCAGCCGTAGTAGGGTCCTTGCGAATCGTTGGTGGTGAAGGAAAAGCCGATGTAGCCCTCGACGCCGGCGGTGAACTGGTTCGAGCCCGGGCCGATGTGATCGCTCGATCCGCCGGGCGAGGTGTTGAAGACCGAGGAGCCGTCCACCACCGTTGCGATCCCGAGCTGCTCGGCCGCCGAGGTGCTGTCGGTGCCGACGCTCACGGCGCTGAACAAATCGTTGTAGGCGAAGACCGAGCCGCCGAAGAACGGATTGAAATCCCACCCGGCATCGTCGGGGTCGGTGCCCCAGGTCATGCCGTCGATGTCGATGTAAACGCCCTCGAGGTTCGTCGGGATCGCGATGTCCATGATGTCGCTGTAAACAATGGCGGCGGAGGCCTTCCCGGCGGTCAGGGCGACGGCCGCGGCGATCGCGCCGCGGAGAAATCGGGTGGTGGAACGGGAGATCATGATCGGATGGTGGAAGTGGGTGGAACAGCTCACGGAGCGGTGTATTCGACGCGGACGCGGAAGAAGCGCGCCTTCTTGCCGTTGGAGAGGAAGAACGGGTAGGGAACTTCGACGAGTTCGTAATCGCCGTCCGTCAGCAGCACCTGCGGCGTCGCGCTCGAGGTCTGCCACGAGTTCATGTCCCAACTGAATTCGACGTGATAGGTGAGCCCGTCCGCGGCATGCGAGGTGCGTCGCATGAGAAGCACCGTCATCTTCGGCGCCGCGGAGGTGTTGATGGTCTCGTGGAACGGTCGGCCGCGCTCGGCGAGCGTGCGGGTTCCGTCCACGATCGGCGCGTCGAGAGCCTGCGGCGAGGGGACCGTCGGATCGGTGCCGAAGGCGAGCTCGAGAAGGTTTACGACGCCATCATTGTCGTAGTCGTCGTTCATCCCGAGGTTTTCGCCGGTCATGCCGTTGGCGGCGAGCCAGGCGAGGTAAGGATTGGCCTCGACCACGAGGGTGAACTCGACGAAGGCGTCCGCGCCCAAGGCATCGGTGCCGGTGATGCGCACGGTGTGCGTTCCCGGCGATGCGTTGGGGAGGCTCCACTGCCAAGTGCCCGCGCCGGGGGTGACGGTCCCGATCGAATCCCCGCCGGCGGTGGCGGCGAAGGTCACCTCGTCGCCGTCCGCATCGGAGAACGTGCCCGAGGCTGTGGCGGTCTCGGTTTCCTGGACGGTCACCGTCAGCGGGTCGCCGGTCACGGCGAGCACGGGTGCCGCGTTGGTCGCGGTGATGGTGCGCGTCACCGTCGGCGCGGCGGCGTAGATCGCCGTGCCGGCCTGGTCCGCCGCGACCTCGACGTCGCCGGTGCCGGTGAACGTCAGCGAATTTCCGTCGATCTCGCCGGGGCCGCTGACGATGCTGAACGTCACCGCATTCCCGCTGTCGCCGCCGGTGGCGGAAAGCGTCACGGTGGCGGTGTGGCTGGACGTTCCCGCCAGCTCGAAGTCGATCGCCTGCGGCCGCAGCGCGGCTTCGTAGGTGAAGGTCGCCTGCGTTTCCGCGTTGGCGAGGCCGGTGCCGTCGTTGGCGGTGATCGTCACCGTGACCGGGTCTTCGGTTGAAGTGGCCGGTGTGATCGACCAGCTCCAGGTGCCGTCGCCGTTCTGCACGAGCGCGCCGGTGCTGGCGGAGAGTGTCACCGTCTGGCCGTCATCCGGATCGCTCCAGGTGCCGGTATTGGCGAGCTCGTCGCCGGCGAACCCGCTGACCGTGGCGTTGTCAGCGGCGACCACCGGCGGCTGGTTGCCGTGGTACGGCGTGATCGTGGCGTCACCGGCCGCAACCGTGTCCGGATTGTCGGAAAGAACGTCGTCGAAGTTGTCGCCGCTGACCGTGCCTTGCAGCGAAATCTCGGTGCCGACCGCGAGATCGACTTCGGCCCGGAAGGTGAGCGTGACCGATTTCCCCGCGGGCAGATCGCCGATGACGAACGGAGCGAGCAGGTATTCGTCGTGCGAGCGACCGGTGGGGATCGCTCCGTCCGCCTCGCCGGCCTGCGGCAAGCGCCGCTCGCCGGGAATCAAGTAGCCGAACATCAGGCGTCCGCGCGCGTCGCGGTCGTAGAGGTCGCCGAGGCCGAGCTGGTGACCCATCTCGTGCATCACGGTGGTGAGCAGGTCCATCCGGTTCGCGGCGGGCGTGCCGGGCTGCGCTTTCATCCGGCTGTCGCCGGAAATTCCGAATTCCTCGTCGGAGAATGGCGTCGCGTCGATGAACCAGCCGGTCGTCGCCGCGTCCGCATCGAGGTCGATGAAGCCGGGACGGCTCGCGCCGAGGTGGAGGCCGTGGAGATTCACCACGCTGAGCGTGACGGAATCGAGCAGGTCGCGTTGGGCCGGCGTGAGGCCGGTTTCAATCCACCGGCTGCGGGCGATTTCCGCCATGCGGTCGAGTTCGGACTGGGCGAGTTCGTAGGTGACGCGGCCGGCCGGTGTTTGCGGGGCTTCGCCGGCGGTCGGCACCACGGTGGCGGCCGCGGAAACCGGGGCGGGCGCCGGCATTTCCGGGTCTGCCATCAATGGCAGCGCGGGCGGGCTGGGTGCGGTCGGTTGGGTGATGTTCGCGTTGTTGTTGAACTGGGTGGTGCCGGAGCCGATGAAAGCGATCCCGCCGCCGGAGGGGTTGGCCGCCTGGATGTCGGCGGCGCTGACCGCTCCCGTGCCCGGTCCCTTCACGTGGATCAGGCCGCCGTTGTTGATGAGGTATTCGGTGGCGTGGACGTTGGTGACGGCATGGGCGGTGTTGCCTGAAAGGTCGAGGTGCATCACGCCGCCGCTGCGGACGTCGGCGTAGAACACGGGCGCGCCGACGGACGGGTCGTCGTTCTTGAAGGTGTTGTTCGTCACCGTGGCGTTGACGACGGTGCCGGAAGCTTCGGAGGTGATCTCGAGCACGCCGTCGCCGCTGCTGTTGCCGTGGTTGCGGATCGAGTTGCCGGTGATCAGCAGGTTCACCGTCTTCGCCACGGCGTCGCGGAGCCGGATGCGGCCGCCTTCGAAGGCGGAGCGCCGCGAGACCGCCGCGGTTTGGCCGATGAGGTTGTTGCGGATGATGATGTTCCCGGGCGTGCCGTTGGAGAGCGCGCGGCCGCGGACTTCCACGGTGAAGGCGTCGTCGTCGGTGTCGTCGATCGTGTTGCCTTCGATGAGCACGTCGAAGCGCGTCGGCGCCGGATCGCCGGGGCTGGTGCTACCGGCGTCGCCGGCCGTGATGTTCACGCCGATCCGGCCGGCCTGGTTGTCCATGGCGTCGCCGTCCATGGTGTTGTTCGTGAAGAGGAACGAACAGGCCGAGGTGCCGCGGGCGCGGAGGTTGACGATCCCCGCGGTGAAGTTCCCCATGTAGAGGTCGTGGAAATGGCAGCCGTCGATGTGGACGCGGCAGGTGGCGCTGCCGTCCGCGGCGAAGTCGATGCCGCCGAAGCCGCCCTGTTTCGCCGTCGCGGGATTGCTGTCGTGGTCCCACTGGACCGCCTGGGTGAAGTCGGAATCCAGCACCTCCACGTCGAGGGTGCCGCTGCCGGTGTGGACGATCTGCACGCCCTCGCCATCCGAGAGGTGCTTGAACGAGCAGTCGTTGAAAATCTTGATCGAGCCGGAGACGGCGCCGCTGAAGACCGCCTCGAATCCATCCGCGCCCTCGAGCCCGTGGGCGGGATCGTTTTCCATGTCCACGTTGTCGAGCCGGATCTGGGTGAAGCTGACGTTGTGGTTGCGGATGTTGATGCCGCGTTCCTGATGGCCGGCGCTGAACAGGCCGGCATCCACCGCGCCGTGGAAATTCCGGATGCTGCTGTCCTTCACCGAGAGCGTGCCGGAGAGGTTGCGGACGAAGATGCCGGCGCTGTCCACCGTGAGGGTGTTGCCGGAGTTGAGCCCGATGTCGGTGATCGTCATGCCGGTCACCAGCAGGCTGGCGGAATCGCGGATGTCGATGCCGTCGCAAGCGAGGTTCGAGAGCGTGCCGCCGTTGATCGTCACGGCTCCGGTCTGGTTGAGGATGAAAATGGCGTCGCCGTTGCCCTCGCTTTCGGGGTGGCCGTCGGCATTCGTGTCCGAGGTCGCGGCCGTCTGGCGGGTGGCGGTGATGGTGGTGGAGGCGAAAACGACGGGCGCGCTGCCATTCTGGATGCGGATGCCGTGGCCGCCGGCGTTCGCCTGGTTCGGGATGGTGACGGAGCCGAACGTGATGCTGTCACCCGTGGCGCCGCTGATGTGGATGCCGTCCCCGCCGCGGGAATTGACGGTGACGTCGCCGAAGCTCACGGGCGCGGAGCAATTCGCCAGGGCGATGCCGGCGCCGTTCGGCGAGGTGATGGTGGTGCTGCCGTTGATGGTGACGGAGCCTCCGACGGCGGAAAGCTGGATGCCGTTGCCGCCGGCGGGGATCGAGCTGGCGCTGACGGTCTCCGCCGTGAGCGTGGCGTCCCCCGTCAGGAGCCGCAGGGCGGAGCCGCCGGTGGAGGTGACGTTTCCAAGGCTCGCCTCGAGGGTTCCGAAATTGCTGCCCGTCAGTGCATGGCCGCCGGTGCTCGTCAGGTGCAGGCCGGCGACCTCGTTGTTCTGCGCGAGCGTGAGGGTGTTCGCCGTGTGCGAGAGCGTCGGGCGCGCGCCCGCGGCGACCAAGGTGCGGCCTTCCACGACCAAGGCGCTGCCGCCGCCGACCAACCGCTGGTCGTTGAGCAGAGTCAGCCCGCCGCTGTAGGTGCTGCCGGCGTAGAGGTAGATCACGTCGCCGGCTTCATCGGGGACGCTGCCGTCGTTGAGCCCGGCGAGCGAATTGAGCGGGCTGGTGGCGCGGCCGTCGCCGCCCGCGGCCGCGGTGCCGTCCACATACCAGACCGGCGTGCTCACGGTAATCCGGACGGTGGCGGTTCCCGTCAGACCCGCCGCGTCCGCGATCCGATAGGTGAACGTGTCGACTCCCTCGAAACCCGGGTTCGGAAGATAAGTGAACGTCCCGTCCGAATTGAAGCTCACCTGCCCATTCGCCGCGGTCGGGGTCAGCGTGGCGTCGAAGCTGAAGGAGTCGCCGAGAAATTCGCGGTCGTTGGCGAATGCCGAGCCGGCCACCACCACCTCGGGTCCCGTGCCGGCCGCCACGCCCACCTTGAGCGGCGTGTTTCCGATGGCCTCGTACGCGTCGTCGAGAGCCAGCGGCGAGATGTTCTCCGAATCCGCGATCTGCCGGATCTTCGCGTCGAGTTCGGCGTCGAAGGTCACGCCCGTGGCGGTCTGGTCGCCGGTGTTGGTGATCGTGGCCCGGTATTCGATCACGTCGCCCTCGTTCGCCACGTCCGCCGGGTCGTTGTCGGTGGCGAGATCGTCTTCGAGCGTCACCTCGATCTGGGGCGCGGCGGTGGCGGGCGACGGGACGAACGCGGCGGCTCCGAGCAGAAGCGGAAGGACGGACAGGAGGCGAGGCTTCATGGCTGATAGGAAGAAGGTGAACGAAAGCGGGGAAAAATCGTGCTGTCGGCGGTCGCCGGGATTCACTAGGCCTTGGCCGTGATCGACCCGAGCACGCTGACAAAGGAGTTTTTCGAAGGCAGGATCGGCGGAGTTTTCATCTTGGAGACGCTGCCGGTGGTGGAGTTGAAGCTCGACCGCGTGGCTTCCGCGGGATCCCCGCGGCCGGATGCCACGCGCGAGCCGTTCCGGCTGGAATTCCTGGGACCTCCCGGCCTGCGGATGCCCCAGCGGATCTACCGCATGCGGCATGCGGAATCGGAAGAACTGGAGCTTTTCCTGGTGCAGACCGGTGACGACGCGGAAGGCTCGCGGATCGAGGCGATCTTTTCCTAACCGGCGCCGCCCCACTCCATGAGCTGATAGACCGGGCCGGTCTCTCCGGCCGGCTTGAAGCCGAGCCGTTCGTAAAGCCGCCGCGCCGGGTTGTTGACCTCCACGTGGATGCTGAGCCGGCAGCCGGCGTCCGCAGCCGCGCGCTGGAGCGTGCGCAACAAATGGCTGCCGACGCCCCGGCCGCGGAATCCTGGAAGCAGCGCGATGTCGACGATCCGGTGCTCGCCGGGGCGGCGGTCCGTGACGAGCCGGCCGGCGTCGGCGCCTTCCACGGTGATGATTTGCCAGACGGCATCGGGCAACCGGTCGCGGTAGTGGCGGGTCTGTGCGGCGAACTGCTGGTCGAGGAACGCGTCCTTCTGCGCGCGCGTCCAACCGGTGACCGCCAGCTCGTCCTCGCGGGTGCTGCCGTAGAGGGAGCGCATGAAGGCGTGATCGCCTTCCGTCGCGGGCCGGAGCTGGTAGGGCGGGTGTTCATCCCATGTCATGTCACCAGCGCTGCGGGAAGATCCCCTGCAACGCGATGCAGAAATTCAGCCCGAGATACGGCATCATGTTGTTGTGCGGCGCGCTGCTTCCGGCCACGGCCGTCGCGTTCGGAGCCATGTGGTTGTCCGCCGCGGAGGCGGTGTAGAGGTCCACGCCGCCGCCCGGCGGCATGCGCCCGGCTGGCGAAGTCAGCTCGTCCGAGCGATCCTGCGAAGCGCCGAGCGTGTGGGTGTGGAAGGGAATTTCGGACGTCAGCAGCGTCACGGTCGGCGTGCCGATGCTCTCGCCCTGGTAACGTTCGCTCAGTCCCTGGCCTTGGCCGGAAGCCATCGCCGCGCGCCCCTGCAAGTCCGGCAAGGCGAAGGTGGACTTCCCGTCGCCGCCGTACATGGTGCCGAGCAGCGCGAACAGCGCGGTGTTCTGGCTCAGCGGCATGATCTGGCCGTCGCATGACGCCCAGCCCGTGGGCGCGAAGTTGAACGCCATGATGCGGATTTCCGCGAGAAAAGGATCGGCCATGGTGAGTCAGGTTGGTGAAGGAAAGATCCCGAACAGGGAAATGATGTAGTTGACCACCAGCGACGGCTGGATGTTGTCGTGCGGCTGGCTGCCGCCGACGGGCTCCACCGCCTGCATGTTCAGGTTCGCGGCGGCCCCCGACGGAGGCGTGTAGATGTCCGCCGCGGCGAAGACGTTGCCGTTGGGTGTCGGGCTGGTCGCGCTGTCCGCCGACCCGAGCATCGGGTGGCTGTGGTTCGGCAGTTGCTGCGTCGTGAGCGTGACCTGCTCAACGCCGCCCATCTCGCCGATCTGATAGGTGTATCCCGACGGTCCGGTCCCCATGTGGATCGGCACGCGGCTGGACAAGTTCGGCAGTGCGAAGGTCTCCTCGCCGTCGCCGCCGTAGGTCGTGCCGATCAATTGGAAAAGCGCCTCGTTTTCCGAAATCGGAAGGAGCGCGCCGTCGCAGAACATCCAGCCGTTCGGGGCGAAGTTGCCCGCGAACATCCGGATCTCGCCAACATAAGGTTGTCCCATGATATCTAAGAGTTAGTTGCGGCTCGGGAAAATGCCCTGCATCGCGATGCAGAAGTTCAGGACGAGGTAAGGCTGGCGGTTCTCGTGCGCCTGGCTGCCGCCCACGCTGGTCATCGTCTCGGGCGCCATCGCCACCAGGTTCGTGGCGGCGCCGTAGGCGTTCCCGGCCGCGCGGCCTGGCAGCAGGTTCATCGGGTCCTCAATCGAGGCGCCGCTGGACGTGCACTTCACGAAATGCACATGCGCCGGCATTTCGGCGTTGGTCAGGGTGTGGGATTCCTGGCCGGCGGCTTGTCCCTGCACGATGCCGTCGCCGATGTGGACGGGTACGCGGCCACGCAGGTTAGGCAGGGCGAAGTTGGTCTGGCCGTTGCCGCCGTACATGGTGCCCAGCAGGGCGAACATCGCCTGGTTTTGGGTTATCGGCAGGAATTGCCCGTTGCACAGCGCCCAGCCTTTCGGCGGGAAGTTGAACGACATGATCCGGATCTCGCAGAGAAAGGGTTCGGCCATCGGAAGGGAAGGGTTGGGGACGTGATTCAGACCGCGCGGGAAATCACCGCCTCGCAGCGCGGCGGCGCGACCGGCCCGCAGACGGAGCCGAGGTAGAACTCGAACTCGCCCAGCGCGGCGTGGCTCAGGCGGACAAGCCCGTCCGGCGGGCAAGCGCCCGCGCGGACCTGGAAAAGCAGCGAGTAGCCCTCGAATTGCCGGCCGTCGCCGGCCATCCGCACCAAGCCTCCGACCTTCTCCAACATCAGCGTCGTGGAGGAGAATCCGTCGTCGGCGATCCTGAAAGTGTCGCCTTCATGGCGGGCGAAACGTTCCCGCTCGACCGCAACGGGAGATGCCGGCTCCGGTGACACTTCATCCACATCGGGAGCCGCCGCGTCCGTCGCGCCGGGCGTCGGTTCCGGCGGGGCCGGGAGCGCGGCCGCTTCGGGTCGGGTGCCGGATTTCCACGGCCAAACCGCGCCGGCCAATCCGGCCACGCAGCCCACGGCGGCCGTGGCGACAAGTCGTCGGCGGAGTGGCGAAGGCACCTTGGAATCGCTGGGATTCGGAATCACAAGTAGTTGGGTTTCGAAGGTGGCTTTCCGATAGAGGTTCGGCAGAGCAAGTGCCGGATCGGTGACCGAGACAACGGGTTGGGACGAACTTAGTCAATCTGGAGTTTCAACAAAGCGGGAATGAATGGTCCGCTTCGCCCGGCGAAGCTGCGGCGGCGGAGGCATGGCGAACTCGTCGCCACTTTGGCCAAAGAGCTGGCAGCCTCATGCGTTGACACCCACCGCCTGATGAAAAACGCCAGCCGACCGATCCTCACCGCCGCCGTCCTCGCCGTTCCCGCCGCCGCACAGCAAGTCTCCGGCACCCTCGATCCGCTCGTCGTCACCGCCAGCCGGGCGGTTGAACGCGTTTCGGAAACCGCCTACACCACCAGCGTCATCGGCGCCGGGGTGTTCGAGTCGCTCAAGGCGCGGACGGTTCCCGAGGCACTCGGGCTGGTGCCGGGCGTGCTGGTGCAAAAGACGGCGCACGGCCACGGCTCGCCCTATATCCGCGGCTTCACCGGCCGGCAAAATCTTTATCTGATCGATGGCATCCGCCTGAACAACTCGTCGTGGCGTGGCGGACCGGTACAGTATGCGAACACCCTCGATCCCCATGCGATCGACCGCCTCGAAGTTGTGAAAGGCCAAGGCTCGGTCCTCTACGGCTCGGACGCCATCGGCGGCACGGTCAACGCGCTCTCGAAGTCCTCCGGCTTTCGCGACGTGGCGAACGGGCAGGCGTTTTTCCACGGCGCTTCCTTCCATCGCTTCGACACCAACAGCGAAAGCCACGTCGGCCGGCTCGAGACCCGTTTCGGCCAAGGCGGGCTCTATGGCGTGACCCTCGGAATCAGCGCCAAGAACCACGGCGACATCCGCGACTCGGCCGTCGGCCTGATGCGCCACACCGGCTATTCGGAGCAAGGCATCGATTTCAAGCTCGAGTATGCCGTCGCCGGCGACGTGACGCTCACCCTCGCGCATCAATATCTCAACCAAGACGATATCTGGCGCTGGCATTCGACGATCCACAATCCCGGCTGGACCCACGACGGCCACGTCGCCGCGCCGGGGACGTATCTTTCGCGCGTCTATGACCAAGAGCGCTCGCTCACCTACGCGCGGATCGAGGGCGCGACCCAAGGCGGTGCGATCGACCGCTGGTCGGCGACGCTTTCCTGGCAGCAGCAGGACGATTCGGAATATCAACTCCGCACTTCGACCGACGAGCGTTTCCAGTGGGTGGATGTGGACACCTACGGCCTCGGCATGCAGCTCGAGTCGGATCTCGGCCCGGGCACCTTGATCTATGGCGCGGACTACTACCGCGACGAGGTCGACAGCTATGGCGAGCGCAACGGAGCGGTTCGGCGCGATTTTCGCCCCGTGGCGGACGATTCCCGCTACGAAAACCTCGGTGCCTTCGCCCAATATCGCTGGCGGCTCGCGGAGCCGTTCACCCTCACCGCCGGCGCGCGCTACACCCATGCGAAAGCCCGGCTCGGGAAGTTCTGGGATCCCAATGCCGGGCCTGCCGGAGCCGACCGTTCGGCGACGCGCGACTGGGACCAGCTCGTTTCCTCCCTGCGCGGCATCTGGAAAATCGACAACTGCTGGAGTCTCTACGGCGGCGTTTCCCAAGGTTTCCGCGCGCCGAATCTCGACGATCTCAGCGGGAACCTGACTTCCCGCTCGGGCCAGACCGCGCTCGGAAACGTCGACGTCGAGCCCGAGGAATTCACGAGCTTCGAGCTCGGCGTCCGCCGCGAAAACGAAACCTTCAGCCTCGGCGCCGCCGTGTTCTACACGGACATCGACGACGTGATCACCTCCGTCCCGGTGGCCGCCGGGTCGAACACCACGGTCACCACCAATGGTCAGGACGGCTACATCTATGGCATCGAGGCGGAGGCGCGCTGGCGGTTCGCCCCGCAGTGGACGCTGACGGGCTTCGGCAGTTGGCAGGACGGGCAGACCGAAACGGCGGCGTTCTTTGGCGGCCCGGTCGGCGAGGAGCCCGTCAGCCGCTTGATGCCGCTCACCGGATCGCTCGCCCTGCGCTGGACGCGCCCGGACGAACGCCTGTGGATCGAAGGCCGCGTCACTGCCGCCGCGGAGGCGGACCGCCTCAGCTCCGGCGACAAGCGCGACACCCAGCGCATCCCGACCGGCGGCACCCCGGGATATGTCGTCGCCTCGCTTTACGGCGGCTGGCAGGCGACGGAAAACGCTCTGTTCACCCTGGGCTTCGAAAACGTCACGGACGAGGACTACCGGATCCACGGCTCCGGCCAGAACGAGCCCGGCTTCAACGCCATCGCCGGGCTCCGTCTGGAATGGTGAGGGGCTCGCTCAGCGGCTCACCCGCAGACGCAAAAAACGGCGCGGGTGGTTCGCTGGCTCCAAGGCCACCTCCGCCGTCACGGATCGCAGCTCGGGGTCGTCCGAAGCGGCGGCCTCGCCGGTGAAAACGGGCCCCTCCGGAGCCCCGCCGGCTTCCGAAACGACGAGCGGCGCCCAGTCGACGAGGTTGTCGCTGGCTTCGAGGACATAGGTCAGGTCGACGGACCGCGGGTCGCGGCGGAAGGTGATCGAAGCGATCTCCGATTGGAGGAGAACCCGGAAGCCGGCTGTCGCGTCGTTCGCCGCGAAGGGGTCGAAGTTCCACGCGTATTCCAACAACGCGCCGATGCCGTCTCCATCGCGATCTTCATCCGCGGTGATGAACTGGCCGATCGGATAGTGCTCGCGCTCCCAGACCTGCCGGCGGCTGGGCGACGGCTGCCCGAGATAGGTGACCGCCAACTGCGGCCGGCCGTTCGCGTTCTCGCGCGAGCCGAAGCGCTTCGCCGAGGTGATCGTCTCGTCGCCGCGGATCAACCAGCCGTGGTTCGACCCGGGAGCCGCCAGCCATTGGCCGACGTCCGCGGCGAGTTCCTGCGAACTCCAGGTGTAGTTGCCATTGCCGGCCACCGAGGTGCTGGCCGAGGCAGCCGCCACAAAGTCGCCGCCGGGCGTCTCCCAGTCCTCCGAGCCGAAAAACGCGGCGGTCCAGGTGGCCTCACCCGTCTCCGCTTCCGCGCCTTGGCCGCTGCCAACCGAACCTTCCTCGCCCCAGTCCCGCGTCACGCGATGGACCGTGAAGTCGCGCCCGGGCGAAACCGTCTGCTTCATCGTCAGACGGAGCGACGCCGAAAGCACCTCGGCCCGGGCGGGGATGCCGGCCAAGTCGAAGCGGACCAAGGCGCGGCGGTGTCCGCCGTTCTGGATCCGGCCCGCGAACAAATCGCCCGCGCCGTTCGAGTGATCGGGAAGCTCGGAAAAGATCGTGTTGTCGCGCGTGACGGCCAGCGTCACCTCGACCGGGTCCGGTGTGCCCGCGATCCGGAACAACTGGCCGGCGGGCAGGCCCGAATCCGGATCGGGCGCGGAAGGCGCGAGGCTGGTTTTGGTGGCGACGTAGAGTTCGCCGGCTTCATCGGCCCCAAGCGCCGGGATATACCGGCCGATCGGATTGCCACCTTCGATCTCCAGCACGGACATCTCGAAACTCCCGGGCGAGGTTTCTTCCAGCCCGAGCAAGGTCCCATCCGGGCTGCCGAAGCCGGTCGACCAATCGGCGAAGATATATTTTCCCACAAGATCGGGAATGGCGGAGCCACGGTACACGTAGCCGCCGGTCACGCTGAGCCCGACCTCCGGCAAGCCCGTGTCGCCGGCCGCTCCGGGGTGGGCGTAAACCGCCACCGGCGCGTCGAACGGCCCGGCCACGGGCGTGGTCGCGTCAAAGTCCGCCTGTCCTTCGAAGCGCCGCCAGCCGTAGTTGCCGCCCGGCACGATCAGATTGATCTCTTCGAAGTGCCCTTGGCCGACGTCCGCGAGGAAAAGCCGCGGCCCGCCCTCCGCGGCGGCGTCGAACGAAAACCGCCACGGGTTCCGCAAGCCGTAAGCGAAGATCTCCTCCCGAACCCCGCCGCCTTGGCCGACGAACGGATTGTCCGGAGGAATGGCGTAGCCCGTGCCGCTTTCCGGCAGCGGATCGATCCGGAGGAGCTTGCCCAAGAGCTTCGTCAGGTCTTGCGAGTTTCCCAACACCCCGGACGGCTGGCTGGCGTCGCCGCCGGTGTGGCCGGCATTGTTGTCGTTCGAGCTGCCACCATCGCCGGTGGAAATGTAGAGCAGCCCGTCGGCCGGGCCGAACGCGAGCTGGCCGCCGTTGTGGTTGAACTGCGGCTGGTTGAAGCTCAGCAAGACCCGCTCGCTCGCCGGATCCGCAAGATCCGCATCGTCATCCGAAATCCGGAACTCCGAGACGAGGCTCCGGTGGTCCACCGGTTCCGCCGCGGTGCCGGGCGCATCCGGCGACGGCGCACTGTAATAAACATAGAAACGCCCGCTCCCGGCGGCCTCCGCATCCGCGAAGTCCGGGTGGAACGCCAGCCCGAGCAGTCCCCGTTCGTCGAAGCCGGCACGCTCCGCCACGAGTTTCGCCGAAAGATCCAGAAACGGCTGCGGCAACACCACGCCATCCCGGAGAATGTGGATCGTCCCGCGTTGGTCGACGATGAACAGACGCCCGCTGCCGTCACCCGCATGCGTCACCGCCACGGGTGAGCCGAATTGGCCCACCGCCACCGGCTCGAGGACGAGCGGCGGGAAGTCCGCTCGGGCGGACGGCAGGGAGCAAGCGACGGCAATGGCTGCCACCAAGACGCGCGGCGGGAATAAGTGGGGATGGATCTTCATGGGTGTTCACGGTTCGGCCAAGCTCAAGGCCTGTATCAACTTCCGCCGTGCAAAACAACCTTTCGTTCACTGGGGAGCGCACGCGCCACCGCGTGCCGTCATCCGCGCCCTCGCGGATGACATGACTCCGGAGTCCTCGGGCGGGACGTTCGTTCTTGAAACTCCGCAGCCGGTTTCCGGCGAGGGCGCCGGAATCGACGTGAGGCGCGTGCTCTCCCCGATCTACTTCAGCGCCGCGGCGAGGAAGGGGGCGGTGCGGGATTTCTTGGACTTCGCGATTTTCTCCGGCGGGCCTTGGGCGACGATTTGGCCGCCGTTCTCGCCGGCCTCGGGGCCGAGGTCGAGGATCCAGTCGGCTTCGGCGGCGACGGCCATGTGGTGCTCGATGACGACGACCGTGTGGCCCTCGTCGACGAGGCGGTGGAGCACGTCGATCAGGCGGTTCACGTCCTCGAGGTGCAGGCCCACGGTGGGTTCCTCGATCAGGTAGAGGTTGCGTTGCGTGAGGAAGGCGTTGTTGAGCGTGGCTTTCGCGCTGCGGCCTTTGACCAGCTCGGAGACGAGCTTGATGCGCTGGGCCTCGCCGCCGGAGAGGGTGGGCGAGGGTTGGCCGAGCTGGAGGTAGCCGAGGCCGGTGTCGGCCATGAGCTGGAGCGGGCGGGCGATGCGCGGCTGGCTTTCGAAGAAGGTCGCGGCTTCGTCGATGGTCATGCAGAGGACCTGGCCGATGTTCTTCTCGCGGAAGGTGACCTCCAAGGTGGCGGGGTTGTAGCGCTGGCCGTCGCATTCCTCGCAGTGGACCCAGGTGGAGGGGAGGAAATCCATCTCGAGCTTCACCCGGCCGTTGCCCTTGCAGTTCTCGCAGCGACCGCCTTCGGTGTTGAAGGAAAAGCGGGAGGCGTCGAAGCCGCGCATGCGGGCCTCGGGAAGCTGGGCGAACAACGCGCGGATGTGGTCGAAGACCTTCACATAAGTCGCCGGACACGAGCGGGACGTTTTGCCAATCGGGGATTGGTCGACCTCGAAGACGGATTTGAGTGTCTTTTGGCCGCTGATTTTCCCGAAGGGTTTCTGTGACTTGGTTTGGCGGTTGAAAACCGCCGCCACGCACTGGTGCATCAGCGTGGATTTCCCGGAGCCGGAAATGCCGGTGAGCACCGTGAGCCGGCCGAGCGGGATCGCGACGTCGATGTTTTTCAGGTTGTTCGCCACGCAGCCTTCGATGGTGAGGAAGGGGTGGTCTTTCTTCACCGGCCGCCGCTCGCCGCGGATGGGGTGGGTGATCTCCGCGGTGAGGGCGCGGTAGGTGGGAGAGTTTGCGAGTTTCAAGTTTTCAGTTTTCAGGGAAGAAGGGGTCTTCCTCTTGCTGGAAACTGAAAACTGAACACTAGGAACTTCCGGGGGCGGTCCTTGGTACACGACCTCACCTCCGAGACGTCCCGCCCCCGGACCGAGATCGATGAGGTGGTCGGCTTGGGCGATGGTGTCTTCGTCGTGCTCGACGATGATGAGCGAGTTGCCTTGGTCGCGGAGGGCGGTGAGGGTTTTGAGGAGCGCGGCGTTGTCGCGCGGGTGGAGACCGATGGTGGGTTCGTCGAGGACATAGAGGACGCCGCGGAGATTCGAGCCGAGCTGGGCGGCGAGGCGGATGCGCTGGGATTCGCCGCCGGAGAGCGTGTTGCCGGAGCGGTCGAGCTGGAGGTAGCCGAGGCCGACTTCCTGGAGGAACGCGAGCCGCTGGCGGATCTCGGGCAGGATGTCGCGGGCGATGAGAGCGTCGCGCTCGTCGGTGAAATGGAGGTGGGAGAAGAGGTCGGCGGCGGTATTGATGGAGAGGCGGGAGACTTGGGAAATGGGGAGGGAAGAGCTGGAGCGAGACGTGTTGGAGCGAGACGCTCCAACAACGGACTGGGGCGAGACGCCCCAGCCACGCGCGCCGGATTCTCCGGCGCGCCAACCACGTTCGAGGCGGACGGCGGCGCCGACGGGGTTGAGGCGCGAGCCGTGGCAGGCGGGGCATTCGACGAGTTCCTCGTCTTCCATGCGGTCGATGGCGCGGTCGGCGTCGATCTCGGCTTCGAGAACCGAGTCGAAGCGCGAGGTGTCGAGGACGCGCCGGCGCTTCGGCACGCGACCGTGGCCGCGGCACTCGGGACACCAGCCATGCGGGGAGTTGAACGAGAAAAGCCGCGGGTCGAGGTCCTCGAACGACCGGCTGCAAGACGGGCAGGACGCGGTGGTGGAGAGGAGGACGATCCGACCGTCCGCGGTGTGGAGTTTGATCAGGCCTTTGCCGATGGCGAGGGCGGTGGACAGAAAGCTTGCCAGGTTCAAGTTTTCAGTTTTCAGGGAAGAACCGCGTTTCGGGGTCTTCCTGAAAACTGAATCCTGAAAACTAGCAACTTCAACATCGATGTCATGCTCCTTGAACCGCTCGAGACGCTGGAAGCCTTCGGCGTCTTTGAAGCGTCCATCTACGAGAAGTCGGGTATATCCGTGCTTGAGCGCCCAGGCGGCGACTTCGGTGTGGTAGCCTTTGCGGCCGCGGATGAGGGGCGCGAGGATGCTGACGGGGCCGCGCTTGAGCTCGGCGCGGAGGGCGTTCTCGATGGCGGCGAGGGATTGTTTTTCGACGGGGAGTTGGCAGTCCGGGCAGTAGAGGGTGCCGAGTTTGGCATAGAGCAGGCGGATGAAGTTCCAGAGTTCGGTGACGGTGGCGACGGTGGATTTTCCGCCGCCTTGGGAAACGCGCTGCTCGATGGCGACGGTGGGGGGGAGGCCGGCGAGGCGGTCGATCTCGGGTTTCTCGAGCTGCTCGGCAAATTGCCGGGCGTAGGCGGACATCGAGTCGAGGAACCGCCGCTGGCCCTCGGCGAAGAGGATGTCGAAAGCGAGGGTGGATTTTCCGGAGCCGGAAAGGCCGGAGATGACGACGAATTGCTCGCGCGGGATCTCGAGGGAGATGTTCTTGAGGTTGTGGTGGCGAGCGCCGTGGAGGGAGATCGTATTAGTGCTAAGTGCCGGGTGATCAGTGGTCAGTGAAGACGGGCGGACTGAAGTCCGCGCTCCTTTCGGGCCGGCTGAAGCCGGCGCTCCTTGCAGGGCCTCGGCGATGAAGTGGGCGGTGGGGGTGTCGAGGGTGGCGAGGTGCTCGGGCGGGCCGGTGGCGACGAGCTGGCCGCCGTGCTTTCCGGCTTCCGGGCCAAGGTCGAGGATCCAGTCGGCGCTCTTGATCACGTCGAGGTTGTGCTCGATGACGAGAAGGGAGTGGCCGGCGTCAACGAGCTTTTGGAAGACGCCTAACAGGTTCTCGATGTCGGAGAAGTGGAGGCCGGTGGTGGGCTCGTCGAGGATGAGGAGCTTCGATTGCGGATTGCGGGCGGGTTGCGGAGTGTCGGGTACTGCGGCGAGGAGCAGACAGAGTTTGAGGCGTTGGGCTTCGCCGCCGGAGAGGGTGTTGAGCGGTTGGCCGAGTTTCAGGTAGCCGAGGCCGACTTCGAGCAGGGGCTCGAGCGCGATGAGGACCATGTCGACAAGGCGCTGCTCTTTCTTCGTGGAGAAGGCTTGGCGGTTGAAAACCACCGCCACGGCTTCGCTCACCGTCAGCTCGAGCACGTCGGCGATGGAGCGGCCGTGGAGCTTGTATTCGAGCGTGGATGCCTTGTAGCGACGGCCTTCGCAGTCCGGGCAGGTGACGTAGAGGTCGGAAAGGAACTGCATTTCCACTTTCTCGAAGCCGTTGCCAGAGCAGCGGTCGCAGCGGCCGTCGCCGGCATTGAAGGAGAAAAAGCCGGGGCTGAGACCGGCGGCTTTGGCGGCTTCCGTCTGGCAGAAGAGCTGGCGGATCGGGTCGAAGGCGCCGAGGAAAAGCGCGGGCGTGGAGCGCGGTGTGCGGGCTACCGGCGACTGGTCGATCAACTCGACGCCGCTCAAGTACTGGGTGCCTCGTAGTTCGCGGAGCGGGGCGGGATCGTCCTCGATGCCGATCCGGAGTTTCCGCGCGAGGTTCAGGTAGAGGACGTCGTGGGCGAAGGTGGATTTCCCGGAACCGGAAACGCCGGTGAGGCAGACGAAGAGGCCGAGCGGGATGTCGGCGTCGAGTTTCCGGAGGTTGTGACGGGTCGCGCCGCGGAGTTCGAGTTTGCGGTCGGTGGGAGCGCGGCGGGTGGACGGCACCGCGATGGATCTCGCGCCGGAAAGCCAGGGCGTAGTTCCTGGTTTGAAGTTTTCAGTTTTCTGGGAAGAGCTGGCTTTGGAGCGCTTGCTCTTGCTGGAAACTGAAAACTGAACACTAGCAAACTCGGGCGGAGCTCCGGTGTAAATCACCTCCCCGCCAAACTGTCCGGACCCCGGGCCGATGTCGACGAGGTGGTCGGCGGCTTGCATGACGGCTTGTTCGTGCTCGACGACGACGAGCGTGTTGCCCTTGTCGCGGAGGCCGTGCATGACTCCGACGAGACGGTGGATGTCGCGCGGGTGGAGGCCGACAGTGGGTTCGTCGAGGACGAAAAGCGTGCCGGTGAGGGAGGCGCCGAGACAGGTGGTGAGGTTGACGCGCTCGACTTCGCCGCCCGAAAGCGTGCGGGTGGGGCGGTCGAGGGTGAGGTAGCCGAGGCCGACTTGGTCGAGGTAGGAGAGGCGGGAGGTGATTTCCGTGAGGACGAGGTCGAGGGTAGGGTCGGAAGAAGTGCTGGGTGCCGAGTGCGAAGTGAGAAGTGAAGAGGCCCAGGGGAGGAGCTCGCTGACGGGTTGGGCCCAGAGGTCGGGGAGGGATTTGCCTTCGATCTTGAAGCAGAGGGCTTCGGGCTGGAGGCGGGTACCGCGGCAGACGGGACAGGCGGTGTAGGAGCGGTAGCGGCTGAGGAAGATGCGGACGTGCATCTTGTAGGACTTCGTCTCGAGCCAGTCGAAGAAGCCTTTCACGCCATACCAGCCGCCGGAGCGCCAGAGTTCCTCGAGGGCTTCGGGGTCGAGATCATGCGATCTACGATCACCGTAGTAGATCCAGTCGCGGATCTCGTCTTCGAGATCTTCCCAGGGGGTGTTGATGTCGATGCGGCGTTCGCGGCAGTTGCGGAGGAGGTCGCGCTGGCATTCCTCGCCGCGGTCGCCTTGGAAGGGTTTGATGGCTCCCTGCTTGATGCTGAGCGTGGGATCGGGGACGGCCTTCGCGAGGTCGATGCCGATGACGCGGCCGAAGCCGCGGCAGTTCGGGCAGGCACCGAGGGGGTTGTTGAAGGAAAAGAGCGACGGGGTGGGCTGACGGAGGGTGTGGCCGGTGCGGGGGTTGGTCCAGGAGGTGGAAAAGACGCGGGCCGGAGCAGGATGCTCCGGCAACGGACTGGGGCTTGACGCCCCAGCCACGGGAGACGCCCCAGCCACGGTGGCGTGGCCTTTGCCGAGGCGGAAGGCGGTTTCGAGGGCCTCGAGGAGGCGGAGGTGGTTGTCGGGGGTGAGTTTGAGGCGGTCCTGGATGACCTCGATGGTGGAAGACGGGCGAGTCCGGAGGTCGCCGGCGGATATTGGATCAGCTTGGCCGGCCATCTCCGCTGCGCTCCGGTTCGCGCTCCGTTCGTCGGTGCGGAGGATTTCGCCGTTGTGGAGGATGCGGAGGTAGCCTTGCTGGTTGAGGAAGGGGAAGAGGTCGTCGGCGGTGGTGTCGGGCGGGACGGGGATGGGGAAAGTGACGAGGACGGGCTGGCCGGCGAGGTTCTCCATCGCCCAGGCGGCGGCGCTTTCGGGGGTATCCGGCTTGATGACCTCGCCGGTGACGGGGTCGTGGCCGACGGCCAGGCGCGGGAAGAGGAGCTTCAGGTAATCGTTGATCTCGGTGAGCGTGCCGACGGTCGAGCGGGTGGTGCGGACGCTGTTT
>CBFGTW010000061.1:0-24023 GCA_965651855.1 uncultured Verrucomicrobiales bacterium | reverse complement strand
GTTTCCTCGATCGGAGTTTCCTCGATCGGAGTTTCCTCGATCGGAGTTTCCTCGATCGGAGTTTCCTCGATCGGAGTTTCCTCGACCGGCGTTTCCTCGACCGGCGTTTCCTCGACCGGAGCTTCCTCGACCGGCGTTTCCTCGACCGGAGCTTCCTCGGCCGGAGCTTCCTCGATCGGAGCTTCCTCGATCGGAGCTTCCTCGATTGGCGTTTCCTCGACCGGAGCTTCTTCGACCGGTGCTTCTTCGATCGGTGCAAGGGTGACGGTCAGCGATTCGGACAAATCGCTCTCCAGTCCCGCGGTGTTGTAGGCGGTGACGGCGCAGTGGTAGGTGACGCCCCGCTCGAGAGTGGAGAGCGTGGTTGTGCAGGTCGGGCCCACGTCGAGGACGGTGGTGTATTCCCCGGGGCTGGTGCCGAAGTGGATCTTGTATCCGGCGAGGTCGGGTTCGTCGTTGGGATTCCAGGCGACGGTGACGGAGCCGGTGGCGGCTCGCGAGGCAAGCGTAAGGCCCGTCGCGAGCGCGAGGGCGAGGCAGACACGAATCACGGCTTTCTTGAAGATCCGCCCTGGTTGAAGGGCGACAATCGCGGGATGTAAGGCTTTCCTCTAACGGACAAAAGAAGATTCTCAAAAATAATTTGAACATTTTACGGCTTGTGCTGTCGGCATCGGAATCCGCGAAATTCGGGCCCCTGTGGATGGCGTGCCGGCGGCTTGTCTCGAACCCCATCCAAATCATGAAACTGACCGAGAACTGGAGGCCGCTCGCGGTGGCGGCATTGGTTTGCACGCTTGGGCCGGCTGGCTGCCGGAGCAGCGAAGATCCGGGCGCGGCCTTGGAAACCGCACGCTCGCACCATGATCGCGGCGAACTCGCCGAGGCGGAGATCGGCTACAAGAACATCCTCAAACGCCACCCGCGGGAGGCGCGCGCGATGGCAGGGCTGGGCCGGATCTGGCTCGATCGCGGAGTGCCGCTCGAGGCGGTGCATCTGCTGTCCCGAGCGCACCAGTCGCTGCCGGGTGATCCGGAGGTGGCGGCGCGGTTTGCGCAGGCGCTGGCGGCGGCGGGCTATCTCGGCCAAGCGCGGGAAGTCGCCGAGGCCGCGTTGGCGGAGGACGCATCGAACGAAACGGCGCTGCGGGTGCTGGCGGAGACGAGCTTCACCGAGGAGCAGCTGGAGGAAACGCGGGAACGGCTCGAGCAAGCGGACGGCAGCGGCGGGGTGGCGGTGGAACTCGCCCGGGCCGTGCTTGCGGCGCGGGCGGGGGACGCCGCGGCGGCATCGGCTGCCGTGAACCGGGCGCTCGCGATCGATCCCGAGGAGCCGCTCGCGCATGGCTTCCGGGCCCGGCTGCTGCAGGCGGCGGGAGATCCGGCAGGAGCGCTGGCCGCGTCCACCCGGGCCCTTCGCTCGGCCGGGCCGCGGTCGCCGGTCCGGCTCCAGCATGCGACCCTGCTGGCCGCCGCGGATCGCCAAAAGGAGGCGGCGGCATTCCTCCGGGAGACCACCGAGGCCGCGCCGGATTTCGTGCCCGCGTGGCGACTCCGGGCGCGGCTCGCCTTGGCGGCGGACGACCGGGACTCGGCGACCCGCTACTTGGAGAAAGTGGCCGAGTGGAGCCCGCTCGATCTCGAGGCGGGCGTGATGGAAGCCGAACTCGCCCTTTCCGATGGAGAGGCGGGGAAGGCGCTCGAGCGGATGATCGCCTTGCGGGAGGCTCATCCGCCGCAGCCCTCGCTGGAGTATCTCCTCGCGCTTGCCTATCAGCTCGACGGCAACGGAACCTTGGCCCGCGAGGCCTTCGGGCGGACGCTGGAGCTCGATCCCGGCCATTCGGGAGCGACCTTGGCGCTGGCGCGGATGACCTTGCAGCGCGGTGAGCCGGCGGCGGCCGCGGAACTCCTCGAGCCGCTCGTCGAGCGCCACCCGGATTCCGGCGGGGCGCAGTTGCTCCTGGCGGAGGCTTACCGCGGGCTCGGCCGTGCGGGCGAGGCGTCCGCGTTGCTGGAGAAGCGGACCGGCGGCGGTCAGGATGATTTCCCCACCTATCTCCAGCTCGGCATGGCGCTCCGCGGGGCGGACCAGCCGGACAAGGCGCGCGCGGCCTTCGAGCGCGCCAACGAGCTGGAGCCGGACCATTTGCTCGTCACCGCGCAGCTCGTCTCGCTCGACGTTTCCGAAAACAAGTTCCGGGAGGCGCACGAGCGCGTGAGCGACCATCTCGAGAGGGCTCCGGAGGCAGCCGGCGCCCACTTGCTGCGGGCGATGATCCACGAGGAGGAGGGGAACTTCGGCGAGGCGGAAACTTCGGCGTTGGAAGCCATCCGCCTCGAGCCGAATCTCCTGCCGGCCTACATGTTGCTCGTCCGCGTGCACGAGGCGACCGGCGCCACCGGGAAGGCGCTGGAGGATCTCGCCCGCCTCGTGGAGCGGGCTCCGCACGATGCGGCCGCGCTCATGAGGCTCGGCGCCCTGCAACAGGGGCTGGGCCGCCGCGACGAGGCGCGGGAAAGCTATGAGCGGCTGCTCCGGGCGCACCCGGACTTCGCCCCGGCTTTGAACAATCTGGCGGTCCTGTTGACCGAGGACCCGGACCAACTCGCGCGGGCCCATGAGCTGGCGAGCCGCGCGCGCAGCCAGCTCCCGGCCGATCCAGCCGTGGCGGACACGCTCGGCTGGATCCATTTCCGTCGCGGCGAATACGGGCGCGCCCTGTCGTTGCTCGAACGCGCCGCCCGGGAACTGCCCGGCGACGCGGAGGTCCAGTTCCACCACGGCATGGCGGCGTACATGATGGATCGCCGGGAGGACGCGGAGGCTGCCTTCGCCCGTGCCCTGGAATCCGCGTCCGATTTTTCCGGAAGATCGGAAGCCGAAACCAAGCTCGCCCGGCTCCGCGACCCGCGGGATCCGGAGACACTGCGGAGGATCGTCGCCGAAGAGCCGGACGACCTGGTGGCTCGTCTCCAACTTGCCGGGCAGCTCGCCGCCGGAGGCGAGGCCGAAGAGGCCGCCCGGCAATACGAAGCGGTCGTCGGGATCAATCCCAGCTTGGTCCCGGCTTGGATGAAGCTGGCGGAACTTTTCGCCGGCCCGCTGGACCGGGCCGACGAGGCGCTGGAAGCCGCGCGCCGCGCCCGCGAACTCGCGCCGGACGATCGCGACGCGGCGGCCCTCATCGGCCGGATCGCGTATGCGGCCGGCGATCACGTCTGGGCGCACGGACTGCTCGAGGAAAGCGCGTCCGGCCGCGAAGCCCCGCCGGATCTGCTGTGGGATGCTGGATGGGCGGCCTACAGCTTGGGCCGCGTGCCCGAGGCGCGCGCCAAGATGGAGGATCTCGTCGCCCGCGCGCCGGACACCACCTTGGCGGAAGACGCGCGGCGTTTTCTCCGGTGGACGGAGGAGAGCCCGCCGGCGGGTGCGGATCTGCCGGACGCGCCGCCCGATTTCCTGCCGGCCCGGTTCGCCGCCGCCCTCGCGCTCGAAGAGGAAGGGAAGGCCGGGGAGGCCGAGCAGGCGTTGGAGGAAATCCTCCGGGATTTCCCGAAATTTTCCCCGGCCCAAAAGGCGCTCGCCCGCGTCATCCTGAAGCGGGGCGGCGCGACGGACGACGCGAAGGAGTGGCTGGTGCAGGCCCGTGAGACGCTCAGGGACGATCCGGAAGTCCATTCCCTGCTGGGGCGGATCGCTTGGCGGGAGGGAGATTCCTCCTACGCCACGCAGTTGCTGCGCCAGGCGGAGTCGCTCGGCCGCACGCTCGCCCCGGCCGAGAACTTCGCCCTCGGCATGGCGCTCCTCGAACAGGACCAGCCCGACGAAGCGCGCCCGCTCCTGGAGCGTGCGCTCGCAGCGGGGCTGGACGAGGCCGATGCCGCCGCTGCGCGCGAGGCCCTGCAAGAACCCCGGAGCGACTGAAACGCCTTGGCACGATGCCGGGCAAACGGAAAGGGCGGGGATCACCTCCGCCCTTTTTCGTGTCCGGCCACCCGGCCCGGACCGGTCGATTGGGGTCCGCGCCCGCGAGCTTGATGTTTGCTCTTCATCTCTTGCCAGCCGCGGGGTGGGCCTTCAACGTCCCGCGCATGTCTCGCAGCCACCGCATCACGATCCTCGCCGGAGACGGCATCGGCCCGGAAGTCATGGACCAAGCCGTCCGCGTTCTCGAAGCCGCCGAAGCGAAATTCGGTTTCTCCGTCGATCGCTCCGGGCACCTCGTCGGCGGCGCGGCGATCGACGACGGAGGCCATCCGCTGCCCAAGGAAACGCTGGCGGCCTGCGAGGCGGCCGACGCGATCCTGTTCGGCTCCGTCGGTGGACCGAAGTGGGAAAGCCTCCCGCCCGACATCCAGCCGGAACGCGGTGCGCTTCTCCCGCTGCGCAAGCACTTCGGCCTCTTCGCCAACCTCCGGCCCGGCGTTTGCCTGCCGGCGCTCACCCACGCCTCGCCGGTGAAGCAGGAACTCATCGCCGACGGCTTCGACGTGCTCTGCGTGCGCGAACTCACCGGCGGTGTCTATTTCGGCACGCCGAAAGGCCGCCACGAGGAAAATGGCGAGCCGGTGGCCCTCGACACGATGATTTACAAGAAATCCGAGATCGAGCGCATCGCCCGCGTCGCCTTCACCGCCGCCATGGGCCGGCGAAAAAAGTTGTTGTCGGTGGACAAGGCGAACGTCCTCGCCTCCTCGGTGCTGTGGCGCGAGACGATCCTCGAGGTGGCGAAGGAATTCCCCGAAGTCGAGCTGTCCCACATGTACGTCGACAACGCGGCGATGCAGCTCATCCGCCGGCCGGGATCGTTCGACGTTCTCGTCACCGAAAACCTCTTCGGCGACATCCTCTCGGACGAAATGGCGATGATCTCCGGCTCGCTCGGCATGCTGCCGTCCGCCTCGCTCGGCGCGCGCCGCGAGAACGGCCTCTACTTCGGCCTCTACGAGCCGTCCGGCGGGTCCGCCCCGGACATCGCCGGGCAGGGCATCGCCAATCCGATCGCCCAGATCCTCTCGCTCGCCATGCTGCTGCGCTTCTCGCTCGGCGAGACCGAAGCGGCCGACGCGATCGAGAAAGCCGTCGCCCAAACCATCGCCGACGGCATCCGCACCGGCGACATCGCCACCGGCCGCGACGGCGAGACAAGAGTCGGCACCTCCGGCATGGGCGACGCCATCCTCGAGCGGCTCTGAGTCACCGGAAACACCGGCCTTTCACTCGCCGAATGCAGCCTCGCGGAGCAGGGGCTTGTCCGCGTGGCGGTCCCAGTAGGCGAAGCCGGCTTTCCAGTCCCACAGGGCCCAGGGAATGCTCCGCTCCTCCGCGAGTCGGCGCACGTCCCGGGTGTAGCGCGCCCGGCTCGCGGCGTCCGCCACCCGGTGGGCGCCGAATTCCCCGAGGTGGACCGGGCGGCCGAAGTGATCGGACCACGCCCGCGCCAGATCCAACAACTCGCGCACCGGCCGGGGCGAGCAGGGATTCCGCTCCGCCGGCAGGGTGTTGTAAGCCTCGATGAATTCCGCCACCCCGTCGCGTCCGCGCACGCTTTCCGGCAATTCCACCAGCTCCGCCGGCGGGCCGGGATAGACGATTCCGCGCAGCCCCGTGAGCTGCACCCAGTTCGCCCCTTGGTGGGTGAAGAAAAACGGCTCGTAACAGTGGACGGTCACGATCAGGCGCGGGTCGTCGTCCGGCAGGCGCAGCGCGTCGAGCTCGCGGATGTCGCCCCAATTTCCCGGGCTCACCAGCAGGACGCGGTCCGGGTCGATGCCGCGGATGGCGTCGATCGCCTCGGCGTGGATTCCGTTCGCGCGTTCGGTGGTGAGGGCGTCGCGCGGCTCGTTGAGCAGCTCGAGGAGCAGTTCCCCGGGCCAGTCCCTGAAATGCCGGGCGATGGTTTCCCAGCCGGCGACGAAGCGCTCGCGGTGGGCGGCGGGATCGTCGGTGAGGTCGTCGAAATGGTGCCAATTCAATAGCACATGGAGGTCCTTTTCCAGCGCGCGGCGGATCACCGGCTCGATCTGTCCGAGCAGGTCCGGCGAGATGACCGGGCCACCGCCTTCCTCGCGCAGATGGTGATGCCAAGCCACCGGCACGCGGATGTGGGCGAAGCCCTCGGCCGCGATCTTGTCGACGTCCTCCACTGAATGCGGCACCCGCCACTGGTAGGGCGGGGGAACTTCCCAGCAGTTGCCGAGGTTCACGCCGGGTCCGAGTTTCGCCGCCACCTCGTGGGCCGGCGTCTCCCGCCCCAGCCGCGCCGGCACGACAAAACCCGGGGGCGTGGCGGCCCGCGCGTGGAAGGTCAGGGTCACCGGCTGGTCCTTCGTCACGCGCAGCCGCTGGCGCAGCGCCCGGTCGTGCCAAGTGGCCGCGACCGCTTCGCCTTCGCGAGCCTCCACGCCCGCCGTCGGCCAAGCGTCCGGCGGGCTTTCCCCATGCCACCCGGCCGGCGTGCCGTCGTCGCGGCGCTTCTCGAAGCCGCCGTTCGCCAGCTCCGCGCCCTCCGCGGAAAGCCCGTCCCACAAAACCTCCGCCCGCGCGTGGCGGTCGGCTCCCGGAGGACGCACCCAAGGGCCGAGCAATACCAGCTCCACTTCGCCGTCCTGCCGCGGCGTGAATCGCAGCGCCGCCTTCGTCCAGCGCCACCAGCTCACCGGAAAGGTGCCGTCGCTCCACCGCTCGCGCGTTTCCGGATCCGTTTCTCCGGAGGGATGCGTGACGCTGCCCGGGGACAGCGCCACCTGGTCCAGCGGAGGAGACGCCGGGTCCGCCCGCAGCCAGAACCGCGCCTCGGTGGCGAGGGCCGTCGGTTCGGCGGAAAGTGCGGGAGCCAGCAATGCCAGGAGAGCCAGGGTGAATCGCATCGACCCTCTATCCCGCCGGGGATCGGCGAACTTTCAACGGAAATGTCGGCGAATCCCCTGAATACGTGAGGGCGGAACCGGCGGAGATCGGGTTAAGGGTTGCTTCCCGGCGACCGATCGGCGAAGCCCCGGCATGGCGGTGGCTCCCTCGGCATTGGGTGATCTTCTCGGGGTGTTCGAGCGGAATTTCCGCGAGCGGGGGGAACTCGGCGCGTCCGTCAGCGTCTGGTGGAACGGCTCGGAGTTGCTCGACGAAGGCACCGGCTGGTGCGAGCGCGACCACCGCCGCCCGTGGACGGCCGACACCCTCGTGCCGGTGTATTCCGCCACCAAGGGCCCGGCGGCGGCCACCCTTCTGCTCGTGCTGGCGGAGCGGGGGATGGACGAAAACACGCCGGTCGGAGAGGTGTGGCCGAACTTTCCGCTGCCGGCGGCCACGTTCGCCGATCTTCTCTCCCACCAGTGCGGACTCGCGGCGCTCGATCGCCGGGCGGACGTCCTCGACCACACCGCCGTGGTGGCCGCGATCGAGGCGCAGGTGCCGGCGTGGCGGCCCGGCGAGGGCCACGGCTACCACCCGCGGACCTTCGGCGCATTGGTGGACGAGCCGGTCCGGCGGCTGACGGGGCGGCCGCTGGGCGAGATCTGGCGGGAAAAGATCGCCGCGCCGCTGGCGCTCGATTTTTGGATCGGTCTGCCCGAACCCGAGTGGCCGCGGGTGGCCGTGCTCTATCCCGGAAAGGCGGCGAAGGGCGGGGCGGAAGACGCGTTTTACCGCGCCTTCGGCACCGAAGGGACGCTCACCCGGCGGGCGTTCAGCTCCCCCCGCGGCCTTCACTCCGTGCAGGAAATGAACGACCCGCGGGCTTGGTCGGCGGGCCTGCCCGCGATGGGCGGCGTGGGCACTGCCTCGGCCTTGGCGAAGTTTTACCAAGCCGCCATCGGCGCCATCGAGAGTCCGCTCCCGCCCGCCGTGCGCCAAGCCCTCGCGACGCTCCGCGTTTCCGGGCCGGACCGGGTGCTGCTGAAACCCACCGCCTTCACCTGCGGCTGCCAGCGGGACCCGCTCGACGGCCACGGGCGGAAGACGCGCCGCCTTTACGGGCCGTCGCCCGAGGCCTTCGGCCATCCCGGCGCCGGCGGGAGCCACGCCTTCGGCGATCCCTCGCTGGGCATCTCGTTCGCCTATGTGATGAACCAGATGGAGTTGAGCGTCATGCCCGGCGAGAAATGCCGTGACTTGATCCTCGCCCTCTATGGCGAAGGGTGAATATCCTCCGCGTTCCTCAGAGACAGACGCGCCGGAACAACTGGTCGAGCGGGAGCTGCATGCCAATGTAGAAATCGCCGAAGTCGGCATAACGCGCGGAGACTTCATCAAAGCGCATTTCGTAGACGATCGACTTGATGTCGATGGTGTCCTTGGCGAGCAGGGTGACGCCCCACTCGTATTCATCCAGGCCGGTCGAGCCGGTGATGAGCTGGAGGATCCGGCCGGCGTAGGCGCGGCCGGTGCGGGCGTGGCCCTGCATGAGTTCGCGGCGGGTCTCGTAGTCCAGCGAATACCAGTTGTCCGCGCCGGTCCGGCGTTTCGACATCGGGTAGAAGCAAATCGCCGGCCAATCCGGCAGCACCGGATACAGCCGGTGCTTGAGATAGTGGGCCATGCGTTTCTCGAATTCCTGCAGCGCTTCGTCGAATTCCGGCGTGCCTTCGGCCAGGCCTTTTTCGCCCTTCAGGGTTTCCGCGATGTATTGCTCGGAGGTGGTGGTGTATTCCGAACGCTCCGTCTGGGAGAGATAGGAATAGACCGGCGCGAGGATCTCCGGCCCGAGCGAGAGCGTCAGTTGCTTTTCGTAAGTGTTCGCCACGTGGAGATCGGGCGTGAGCAGCATGAAACCGATATCCGCCTTGGGCGTGGCGACGGCGAAGGTCAGCAGGTGCGTGTCCGGTGTGGCGCGGATTTCCTGGACCAGCTCGGTGAGCCGGGTTTTCGCCTGGCGCTTCTCGTCGTCGCCGAGCAACGACCACTGCGCGTGGTCCACTTGATAGAAAAGGTGCATGACGTGCCAGCCTTCACGCGGCACGAGGGGGGTGATTTCCTTGTTGGACATGGTCGGATTTCTCAGCGGCGCCGGGCGGAGACCGGCATGACGAACAGCTTCGTGAACTCCTCGAGCGGACGGTCCGCGCCGGGCCCCTCGTAAACCTCCACCGTCCAAGGCTCGGTGCGGTCGGTGCGGTAGGCGGCGTAGAGGCCGAGGTTGTCGAAGCCGGCGGTGGCGGCAAAGCTCAGCGTGCCGGCTCCGCGGACGGGCCGGCTGATGGCGTCTCCCACGGCCGTGCCGTTCTCGTCACGGAAAAACACGCGGATCGCGCCGGTGCCTTCGCCGATCTCGAGATCGACGACCGGGATCAAGACCGTGCCGCGGCGGACGCGATCGGCCTCCGCGCCTCCGGTCACGGGTTCGCGCCACGCGGTGTCGGCGGCATCGATCCGGACGTGGCCGCCCCGCACCGGGAAGTCCGCGGAGCTTCCGCTGTCGGCCTTCGGCAGGCGGCCGATGGTCTGGCTCAGCACGAAGAGGCCGCCGGCCAGCAGGACCAAGGCCAGGCCGATGAGGCCGATCCGCTCGAGCTTCGACAAGCCGATGGCGCGCAGCGTCACGGGCTTCGCGGGCTGGTCCCGCTTGGGAATGGAGAATTCGTCGTCGTCGGCGGAGGGTGCCGCTTCAGGAAGTTCGGCATCCGCCGGCTTGGCCGCTTCCGCGCCGGTCGGTGCTTCCGCGGGTTCGGCCGCGGCTGGCGTCGGCGCGGGCGCGGATTCGGCCGGTGCCGCCGGTTCCGGCTCGTCCCACTCGTCGAGATCGCCGAACTCGCGGTCGATGTCGTTTTTCGGCAATGGCGCGGGCGGATCGGTTTCCGGGGACTTCCCGGTCTTCTTCACGCCGCTCCGTCGGCTCAACCCGCGGGGTTCCGGTGCAAGCACCGGCGGGCTTTCGGCAGGAGCTTCCTCCACCGGAGGCTCGTCCTCCAGCGGCGCGGGCGCGGCGGGTTCGTGCTCTTCTTCGGCGGGCTCCTCCAGCTTCGGCTCGTCGGCTTCCGCGGCGGCCGGCGGCTCGTCCGCGGCATCAAGGTCCCAAAGATCGTCCTCCGACGTTTCCCGCAGCAGTTGTTCCTGCGTCGGCCGGTGCCGCGGTGGCAGCGGCGAGTCTCCGGGTGAGGATGAAGGCGGCACGGGCGTCATGGCGGATAGGAGTCGCAGACCTGTAGAAAGCCGGTCCGGGTTTGGCCAGTGCGAAAGGCCGTCGCCCCCGCGGCAAAAATCCAGTTGCATGCGGACCGCGACGGGGGCATCCACAGCCCAGCGAACCGATTTTTCCCGCCCGCTCCATGGCCGACCGCGAAGACAAGAATCCTGAAAACGTCCCCGGCAAGTTCTACGTGGACAGCCAGTGCATCGACTGCGACCTCTGCCGCGAGACCGCTCCGAACAATTTCACCCGCGCCGACGACGAAGGTTATTCGTACGTTTTCAAGCAACCGGAAAACGACGAGGAAATCGCGCAGTGCCGCGAGGCGATGGAGGGCTGCCCGGTGGAGGCCATCGGCGACGACAGCGACGACTGAGCCGCCGATCATGAAGCCGAAAACCCGCCAAGCCAGGATCCGGGAGGAAATCCTGCGCGAATGGCGGGGGATCGAGGAGCCGGACGACCTGACGGCCGGCATTCACCGTGCGGATGCGTTCGTGCAGGCGGTGCTCCGCGCGGCCGGCGCCGAGGATGGCCTGCACGAAGACCAGGTGCGCGCGGCTTGGAAGGAACTGGCCGGGGATTTCGTCGCCGCCCATACCGAACCGGTCTCGGTGAAAGGCGGTCACCTCGTCCTGCGCGTCACCCAGCCGGCGATGCGTTTTCATCTGGAGCAAATGAAGCCGATGCTGCTGGCCCGGATCCGCGAGGCGCTGGGCGAGAACCGCATCCGGTCGATCAAGTTCACCCTCGGCTGACGCCGGAAAATCATGTTCCGCAATCTCATCTTCGACTGGTCGGGAACCTTGGTGGACGACCTCGGCCCGGTGCTCGAGGCCACCAACGCCGTGCTGGCCGCCAACGGGCTCGAGGCGCTCGATCGCGAGACGTTCCGGCGCCGTTTCCGTCTGCCCTACCGCGAGTTTTACGAGGAGATCCTGCCCGGCGTGGCGCTCGAATCACTCGAGTCGCTCTTCCGTCCCGCGTTCGATGGCGCCGTCACGCCCGTCACGGTCCTGCCGCACGCGCGAGAAAAGCTCGATTGGTGCGCGGCCATCGGCATCCGGACCTTCGTCCTCACCTCGATGGATGCCGATGCCTTCGACCGGCAGCTCGAAACCTTCGGCCTCCGCGGTCACTTCGAGGCCACCTATGCCGGGGTGCTCGACAAGCGCGAGATGATCCACCGCATCCTCGCGGACCACCGGCTCGATCCCGCCGAGACCGCCTTTGTCGGCGACATGACCCACGACGTGGAAACGGCGCGGCACGGCGGCATCGCGTCGATCGCCGTGCTCACCGGCTACACCCACCCCGAGCACCTCGCCGTGGCGCGACCGGACATCACCGTGCCGGATCTCGGCGTGTTGAGAACGCTTTTCGAACGCCGTCACCGGGAAACGAGCCGGCCGATCCCGACCGTCGGTGCCCTGATTCATGACGGAGAGGGCAAGGTCCTGATGATCCGCACCCACAAGTGGGGCCACCGCTGGGGCATTCCCGGCGGGAAGATCGAGCGCGGCGAAACGTCCGTCGACGCCTTGCGCCGCGAGATCCGCGAAGAAACGGGGCTGGCCGTGGACGAACTCCGCTTCGTCATGGTCCAGGATTGCATCGACTCACCCGAGTTCCTCCGTCCCGAGCACTTTCTCCTCCTGAACTACGTCGCCCGCGCCCGTTCGACCGGCGTGGCGCTCAACGAGGAAGCCGAGGATTTCCTCTGGCTCGTCCCGGACGACGCGCTGGCCCTCGATTTGAACGAGCCGACGCGCGTCCTGCTCCAGGAGGCGCTCGCCTCGAACCTGCTGCCCGTGCCCCATGGATGACGTTATCGAGATCCGGCGGCTCCGCGTGGAGACCCACATCGGTGTGCCCGACGAGGAACGCGCCGCCTTGCAGACACTTCTCGTCACGCTGCGCCTGACGCCGTCGCAAGGCTTCCGCGGGCTGCGGGATGACATCTCCCGCACCGTGGACTACCACGCCGTCGCCGTGGAGATCGCGGCGCTGGCGGGCGATAAGCCGCGCCGGCTCATCGAGACGCTCGCGCTGGAGATCGCCGACCACCTGCTCGGCCGTCATCCGCTGCGCCACGTCGCCGTGACGATCGAGAAGCACATCCTGCCGGAAACCGAGTGCGTCGCCGTCCATCTCGAGCGCGCGGCGGGCGAGGGCTGACGGGGATCGGCCGGCGGGCACCGCCTTTCGGAACTTTTCACGTTTCCACCCGCCGCGGAAACGGGTTGGAATCCGCCCGCACTCCTCCGACTCACGCACGCCATGTGGAAAGGCCGCTTCACCCAAGACACCTCCTCGCTCGTCCAGCGCTTCGGCGAATCGATCTCCTACGACTGGCGGCTTTTCCCGCATGACGTCGCCGGCTCGATCGCCCACGCCCGCGCCCAGAAAAACGCCGGGCTGCTCAGCGACGAGGAATTCACCGCCATCGAGAACGGGCTGCGGGAAATCGAAGCGGACATCGCCGCGGGGAAATTCGAGTTCAAGACCTCGCTCGAGGACATCCACATGAACATCGAGGCGGAGTTGACCCGCCGGATCGGCGCGCCGGGCGCGAAACTCCACACCGCCCGCTCGCGCAACGACCAAGTCGCGACCGACACCCGGCTCTACTGCCGCGCGGCGATCGACTCGCTCACCGCCGCCATCGCCGGACTGCAGGATGCCTTGCTTGGCCGGGCCGAAACGTATGCGGCCACCGTGATTCCCGGCTACACGCACCTCCAGCGCGGCCAACCGGTCACCGCGGGCCACCATTTCCTCGCGTATGTGGAAATGCTCGAGCGCGACAAATCCCGGCTCGCCGATTGCCGCAAGCGCCTGAACGTCTCGCCGCTCGGCTGCGGCGCGCTCGCCGGCTCGACGATCAACCTCGACCGCCACGCGATCGCCGCGGAGCTGGGTTTCGACGACGTCGCCCACAACTCGATGGACGCCATCGCCGACCGCGATTACATCGCCGAGCTGCTCTTCGCCCTTTCGCTCTGCGGCGCGCACCTCTCGCGCCTGAGCGAGGACCTCATCCTGTGGTGCAGCAGCGAGTTCGCCTTCGCGTCGTTGTCCGACGCCCACACCACCGGCTCCTCGCTGATGCCGCAGAAGAAAAACCCGGACGTCTGCGAACTCACGCGCGGCAAGACCGGCCGGCTCGTCGGGAACTTGATGAACCTCCTCGTCGCGCTCAAAGGCCTGCCGCTCACCTACAACCGCGACCTCCAGGAAGACAAACCGCCGCTCTTCGATTCGGTGGACACGCTCGAGCTGGTCCTCGCCGTGAACACCGAGATGATCGCCGCGCTCGAGATGCGCGAGGACAACTGCCGCGCCGCGGCGTCCGATCCGATGCTGCTCGCCACCGACCTCGCCGACTACCTCGTGAAAAAGGGCGTCCCATTCCGCCACGCGCACGAACTCGTCGGCAAGGCCGTCGCCGAAGCCGTCGCCACCGGCACGCCGCTCGACCGGCTCGACCTGCCGAAGATCGATCCGGCGTATGGCGATGACGCCAAGGAAGTCTTCTCGCTCGACCGCGCCCTCGCCAGTCGCACCAACCCCGGCGCGCCCTCGGTCGAAAACGTCCGCGCCGAGATCGCCCGCTGGCGCGGGAACCTCGGCCGCTGACTGGAATCCGGCGCCGCATTCTCCACTTGCCGCGCCTCGGCCGTTGCCGCCATCGTGTGATCGTGACTGAAGAAACCACCTTGTGGAAAAGCAGCCCCTCGCAGTGGCTGAATCTCGGCCATTACACCTTCGCGCTGCTGCTCGCGGCCGGCATCGTGGTGGCGGGCACGTTCTTTCCTCCGGCTTTCTTCGCGCTCGTCGTCCCGCTGTCCCACGCCGTGTGGCGCTACCTCGTCATCCGCTGCCTCACATTCGAGCTGACCACCGAGCGCCTGCGCGTCAGCACCGGCGTGATCAATCACCACATCGATGAGATCGAGTTGTACCGGGTGAAGGACATTCTCCTGACCCGTCGCTGGTGGATGCGGCTCACCGGGCTCACCTCCATCCGCTTGGAAACCTCGGATCGCACCACGCCCCAGCTCACCATTCCGGCGATGAAGGAGGGCATCGAGCTGCGCGAAAAGCTCCGCAAGCAAGTCGAGCACCAACGCGACCGCAAGCGCGTCCGCGAAATGGACTTCGACGACGCCGGCGACGGGATCGAAATGGTGTGAGACCCTGTCCGTGGCGGCGGTTTTCAACCGCCATGCCAATCTCGAAGTGGCTGGGAGCGTCTCGCTCCAGTCCGTTGCCGAGGCATCCTGCCCTGGCTTGCCATGACATCTGGCAATTGAACGATTGAGTGCGGAATCGTAAGCTTTGCCACAAGTTTGGCGAAGCCATGACGAAGATCCGCCAGAATCCGGTGATCAAACGGTTTGCATTCCCAGCCGCTTTGGTCGGGTGGGCCCTTTACATCGCTGCAACCTTGGAAGGCTCCATCTTCACAACGCTCGCAGCCATTCCGGCATTGGCGGGGACGATTTTCCAGTTTGTCGGGGATTCCCTGTCCGTCGCTCCCGGAGCGCTGAAACTCGGGTTCACCAAGCTCCCGCCGGACGTCATCACGGGCCTGCACGTGATCGAAGACGGTGCCACCGTTGTGGTCGATACCCCCCGGCGCCGCTTCCGGATCAGCCGCTGGATGTATCATCCGGACGACTGGCCGCTGGTGCTGGAATGCCTCGGCGGCAAGCCCGGGGCGCTCCCGCCGATTTACGAGCATGCGCCGGAGCGGTGGTGAGCATTCCGCGAATGAAGTGGCCTTGTGATGTCTCGCGCGGTCCGCTTTCGTCCTTTGTGAATGACTGACGCCGCCGAACGCTTCATCGCCGCCGCGAGCCGGCCGCTCGAGGACAACCGCGAGCTGCACCTCGCGGCCCGCCAGCAGCTTTCCGAGTCGATCGCCGCGGCCGATGCTCGCGGCTCGGACTCGCTGGAGACGGCGACGGAACGTCTCGAAAAGATCGACGTCCGCGGGCATGGACGGGTGTGGAGGGTGGTGCTCTACGGAATCGTGGGAGCGGCATTTCTCGCGATGATGGTGAGCGAAAAGACGACCCTCCGGTACGCCGCGGACGCCATCCCGGTGATCCAGATGACGGGAGGCGGGGCAGCCAGCGTCACGGAGTCGCTACCGGATTTCGCGGACGATCTAACGCCTCGGGAGAAGCTCATTCTCTTCGGAGACACCACCCATCACTCGCCGTCGCGGCAGGCGCGGGGCTTGTGGGACAGCGAACCCGAGAATCCCGTCTATTTCGCCAACTACGTCGCCCGGTTTCTGCAAGAACACCGCACGCTGCCGCCGGACACGCTGGAGATCGCCAACAGGATCGATCCAAGCAACGGCTGGTTCCATGCCTTGGCGGCGAGCCTGGCGGCCGAACAGGCGCTGGACACCACTTTCAGTGCGAGGATCACCACGCCCGGCGGGGTCAAGATCGCTCCGGTCCGGGACGAGACGAAGCTGCGGGAAGCGATCATGCTGTTTCACGAAGCCGCCAGCCGGTCGCGGTTCGAGTGCTACGAATCGCAACTCCTGCGGGAACGAATCGCGCTCTTGCCGAAGCGTACCGACTCCCTCGACCAGATGCCGCGGTTGGCTTACCTGACGATGACGATGACCGCGACATTCAAGATCCAACGCTTGAGCCAAGCGATCGCGGCCGAGGCAATCCGCTTGGCAGAGGCTGGTGACGTGGAAGGCTTCGAGCGTCATCTGGTTGCTTGGAAGTCATGGTCGGAGACATGGCTTTCCGCGCCTGCCGGTAACCTGATCGAGATTCTCGTTGCCATGTCCGCGGTGATCAGCCCTTCCAAAGCCATGAGAGAAGCGGCGGAGAATCTTGGGCTTGCGGAAGAGGCGGAGCGGCTCGGGGAGCTTGTCGATCGGGTGGAGGAGCGACAAAAGACGAGGGCGCGGCACAAGACGGAGGAGCGGCATGAGGACCTGCGACTGAAAGCCGGTGCCCTCTCCAGCTTGACGCTTCCGGCGGTGGCGAGAACGGCGGTTCATCCGCCGGTGCTTCGCGACCAGGATGTTATGCCCGGGCGTCTCGCGGATCACTCGCTCTTCGGCCGCTTGACGACGCTGCTTTCCTCGGGGCTGCTTGCGCTGATCTTCATTGCCACCTGCCTCTTCCGCTTCCGCGGCGGTCCGCTGGCTCGGCGGCTATCGCTGCCGATGACCAACCTGCTCCGGGCGCGCGACTGGTGCTGGATCATCGGCGGCGGCGTGGTGCTGCCGTGGCTTTGGTTCCTCGCCTTCACCCGCCTCACGCCACTGGGCACGCGGGACTGGAGCCTCAGGGCCTCCAATTTCGCTGCGCCCGCTTTCCAATACGGCGCGCTCCTTGTGTTGACCGTCCTCCTGCCGGTCACCCTCGCGCGCTGGCGCATCCGGCTTCGTGCGGGATCAGTCGGCCTGTCGGCGCGCCGTCAGTGGGGCGTGTGGCTCGGGCCGGTCGCGGTCGCCGTGCTCGTTCCGATCGCCGGAGCCGGCTTGACCTTCGGTTTGGATTTTCCAGCGGGGTTGGGTATAACGATTCCTTTCGCGGCTGTTGCCTTGCTTTACCTCGGCTGGATTTCCATGCGCGCGCGCTGGTCGGCCGATCGAGCGACATGCTGCGCCGACAAACGATCGCGCGCTCGCTCCTGCCGGCCTATGCCGTCGGTATCCTCGCGATGCTTGCCTACAGCTCGTTCCTCCACACCGAGGAGCGGCACTGGATCGCCCGCGATCGCCTCACCGAGATCACGCCCGAAGCGCCCGCGGCCAGCCGCTACGAGTATAAGGTAACCCAGGTCGTGAAGGAGGAAGTGCTCACCCTCTGGCGCTCCGTCTGGTAGCTCTCCCGTTTCGAATTTCATGCTTCGAAATTAGTGCTTTCTTCCTGACCATTCGCTTTGACGAACTACGACGCTTTCCGTAGGATGCGCGCGTCGATTCCTCCCCGATGAAGTGTCCTCGTTGCGTCCAGCGAATCCACCGGGCCGCGGCGGCTTGTCCGCACTGCGGATTCTCGCTGGCGGATGCGGACGCGAGGTTCGGCGATGAGGAAGTGCGGCTCCGCACGCTGACGGACAGCGCGGGGCTCCTGCGACGGGGCGAGCGCGAGCGGGTGGAGGCTGCGATCGAGCGGATCGGCCGGAGGTTTCCTCAGCTTTTTGTCGCGGTCTACACCGGCTCGCTCGGTGAGATGGCGAACCTCCGGCAGTTCGGGTTCTGGCTGCTGAACCGGGCGGCGTTCGAAGACGTGCCGGTGGAAAAGCCGAACGAGGCGGGCATTCTCCTGACGATCGACGCCGAGTCGAAGGCCGCGGGCATGACCTTTGGTTATCTGCTCGATCCGTTCCTCGAGGAGTCCGATACCTTCGATTGCCTCTCGCGCGCCCACGCCTACTGGCTCGAGGGCCGCCACGCGGACGGCATCGCCAAGGCGCTCGCGCATCTGGAGAAGGTGCTCCGCAAGCGCTGCCGGCAGGCGCGGCGTGACCCGGAGAAGTTCGAACGCCGGGTCCGTCCGCCGGCGCAGATGGGGGACCTCGTGAAACGCATCCGCGCGGGTCATCGCCAGCCGGCCGTGGAGGCCGAACGCCCGGAACTCGCGCCATGAAAGCCGCGCTCCGGATTCTTTTCCTCGCCTGTGGCTGCGCCGCCGCGGCGCTTGAAGAGCCGCCCTTGCCCGCTTGGGACGCCGACGAGCGCGAGGCGCTGGTGGAGTCCGGCTGGATACCGGGCGCGCTGCTGCTCACCGGCGAGCTGCCGGAAATCCCGTCTGCCGACGAGGGCGAGGCAAATCCGGCGGTGGATGTGGCGGCCCCCACCGCCGAGGAACTCACGGACGATGCCGAGCAAGACAACCTGGTGCCGGAGGAATTCATCGGCGCCTACTTCGCGGAGCGGCCGGAACATTTTCTCGTCGATCCCCAGCAATTTCTGGACGCGAAGGAAACCAAGGACCGGCTTGGCTTCCTGGAATACCACTCGGGGGACTCCACCATCGACCTCTTCGTCTACCTGTTCGGCACGGACGAGGAAATTCCCGGCGACGTGCGGGCCGAGGAAACCATCGAGCGTTTCTACGCGGACGGTCGTCCCGCCGCGATCGTCTTCTACCACCTCGGTGCGCCGCAGCGTTCCAAGCTTTATCTCAGTCCCTCGCTCACGGACATCGTTTCGGCCGCGGAGCAGCGCCGGGCACTCCAGAGTTCCGTGATGCAAGCGCTCGAGCACGTGAACCACGCGGACCAACTCGCGGCGTTCGCCGTCCAGATGTCGATCCGGATCTACTGGATGGAGCGCATGCTCGAGGGCACGCAACAGCCCGGCGAAGACGGTCCGCTGCCGGCGGGCCGACTCCCGCTCCCGGCCGTCACCAAGCCGCGGGCGGTGGAGCGGGAAGACACGTTCTCCGCGTGGCTCGACGCGGTGGCGGCCCGGTGGACGATGCCCGGCGCGATTTTCCTCGGAACGGCGGCCGGCCTCGCCGGACTCGGAGCGTGGTGGAGGACCCGCGCGCGCCACCGCTTCCCGGACCTCGAGGTGGAACCGCGGCTGGCCGGCCCGCACGGCGCCGGCATCGGAGCGGTGATTTCCTTCGCCAGCGCCTCGGTTCCCCCGGCGCTGCAGCGCGACCAAGTCCCCGATTACCTGCGCCGGATGTAGGAAAAACGCGTGCCGAGGTTCGCGGACGGACGGGTTGCGCGGCAGACGGCGGCCGGCTAGGGTGACGCTCTTGAGACAGATGAAACGCGTTCTCCTCCTCCTGTTCCTGGCACTCGTTCCCCTCGGTGCGGGAGCGGAATCCGGAAGACTTTACGTCAACGACAAGAAAGCCCCTGAAAGCCGCAAGGACTTGGAAGCCCTCCAGTCCGCGCTGCAGAACGCGCTGCCGAAGGCGCGCGAGGCCACCGTCTGCATCGAGGTGGGCGAGGGGAGCGGCAGCGGCGTGATCGTCTCCGCGGACGGGCTGGTCCTCACCGCGGCGCACGTCAGCATGGGCGTGAACAAGGACCTGACCGTGGTCATGGAGGACGGGCGCAAGCTCAAGGCGGAGTCGCTCGGGCTCGTTGCCTCCAGCGATGCGGCGATGATCCGGATTCTCGAGGACGGGCCTTTTCCGTTTGCGGAACTCGACCGGGACGGCTCGACGCGCCTCGGCGATTGGGTGTTTTCCCTCGGCCATTCCGGCGGCTTCGATGAGAAGCGCGGTTCGGTGGTAAGGCTCGGCCGCTTGGTCCGCATGGCGCAAAACACGATCCAATCCGACTGCATCCTGATTGGCGGCGATTCGGGGGGGCCGCTCTTCGACCTCGAGGGGCGTGTGATCGGCATCCACTCCCGCGTCGGCCAGCACAAGCTGGTCAACATGCACGTCCCGACCCGCGTGTATCTGGAGAACTGGGACGGGCTCCTCGGCTCGGAGTTCATCGGTGAGGGGCCGTTCGCCAAGAAGCCCGAAAAAGGCAGCGGATTTCTCGGCATCGCCACCGAGACCGCGGACGACGGCAGCGGCCTGCGGGTCACGAAAGTCGGTCGTGAATCGCCCGCGGAAAAGGCCGGCATCGAGGAGGACGACGTCATTGTCCGCGTGAACGGCCAGGAAATGCGAGAGCGGGCGGATCTCCAGTCGCTGCTCGCCGAGAAGGTGCCCGACGACAAGCTGGCGATCGAATTGCGCCGGGGCGGCGAACTTCAAACGATCAACCTCAAGCTCGGTGAACGCTAAGATCATCCAAATTCTCGCCGTCCTCGCGCTCGTGCAGCCGACGGCCGCTTTCCAAACGCTCGAGTCCGCGTACCGCACGACCGGCGAGGCGGTGGTGGCGGTCTTCGAGCCGCAGCGCGCCGTCCTACAGAAATCCAGCGCGGTGATCCGGGACGGACGCCGCGAGATCGGCTACGGCGTCGTGGTTTCCGCCGACGGGCATCTCCTCGCCAAAGCCAGCGAGATCGAGAACGCCGGCAAGCTCAACGTCACCGTGGACCGCAAGAACTTCAGCGAGGTGGAGGTGCTGATGGTCGATCCACGCTGGGACGTCGCGCTTGTCAAAGTGGAGCCGGACGAGCCGCTCGTGCCGGTGGAATACGCACCCACCAGTGAAGTGCCGCAGGGAACGTGGGTCGTGACGAACGGCGTGACCACCCGCACCACGCGCCGCGCGCTGGCCGGCATCGTGAGCGCCAGGATCCGCGAGATTCCGCCGGAGGATGGCGTGGCGCTCGGCATCGTCCTCGAGGATCCCGAGGGGCTGGTCATCGCGGAGGTGAACGAGAAAAGCGGCGCCAAGGAAGCCGGCCTCGAACCCGGGGACGTGATCCTCGGCGTGGAGGGCAAACCGGCGTCGAAGCTCGAGGACCTCGCGGAAATTCTCAAGGATCGCCAGGTCGGTGCGGTGGTGAAGCTCACCATCCGGCGCGACGGCAAGGAGCTGGAATTCGACGTCCGCCTGAGCGCCCGCGGCGAGACCTTCGAAGAGGACCAGATGAGCCGCAACGACATGATGAGCGGCGAGTTTTCCAGGCGCCGCAGCGGTTTTCCCCGAGTGCTCCAGCACGACATTCTCGGTGCCGCCCGCGTCGTCGGAGGACCGCTCATCGATCTCGACGGCCGCTGCCTCGGCATGAACATCGCCCGTGCGAACCGCACCGAAAGCTACGCGATTCCCGTGGAGGATTTGAAAAAGCTCGCCGAGGGCATGATCGCGCAGTCAGGCAAGTGAACCGTGCGGCCGGCGGCGGTCGCGCGCGCCTTGTCATGCCCGGCTGCTTGCGGGCCGGAGCGCGCTTTCACTCGCGCTGGCGGTGACGGCCGCATCCAGCGGAGCCTTCAGGAGCAGAAGCCGCAGGCTGTTGAGGACCACGATCACCGTGGAACCTTCGTGCCCGAGCACGCCGACCGTCAGCGGGATAACGCTCCCGATGGCGGCGAGGCCGAGGAGTACGATGACCCCGAGGGACACGGCGAGGTTCTGGCGGATGATCGCGCGGCAGCGACGGCTCAGGTCGTGCGCTTCCAGGATCCGATCGAGCCGATCCTTGGTGAGGACCACGTCCGCCTGCTCGAGCACCGCGTCGCTTCCGCGCAGGCCCATGCCGATCGAGACGTCGGCGGCCGCGAGGCTCGGCGCGTCGTTGACACCGTCGCCCGCCATCGCGATCCGTTCGCCATTCTTCCTCCAACCATGGATGATCCCGACCTTTTCCTCGGGCTTCAAATCCGACTGCCAGTCGGTGAGACGGAGATCGCGGGCGACCAGTCCGGCGGATTCCTTGCGGTCGCCCGTCAGCATCGTGACATCGACGCCCCGGGAGCGGAAGGCTGCCACGGTGCCAGCCGCCTCCGGACGGAGCGTGTCCCGCAGCAGGAGCCGGCCACAAAGCGGACCTGCTTCCACTAGAACTTCCGTCAATCCGGGCTCGGGGTCAGCCATAGCCGAAAGCCACGGGTGCCCGGAGAACATCGAACGGCGCCCGAGGGTGACGTCGGTGCCGTCAATCCGTCCCGACAGCCCTTCGCCCGCCAAGGATCTGAACCCGGTGCTCCGGAGGCTTGGCACCTGCGTCCTCAATGCGGCGCTCGTGATCGCCCGGGAAACCGGGTGGGTGGAACTCCGGGCCAGGGCGGCCGCCAACGAGAGCAGGCGGTCGTTGCCGTCGGGCTCGTTGGCTTCGATCCCGACAAGCTCAAGCTCACCGCGGGTCAACGTGCCGGTCTTGTCCATGGCCAGCCGATCGATGGTGGCGAAGTTTTCCAAGGCCACGCCGCCGCGGAACAAGATCCCGCGGCGCGCTCCCGATGCGATGCCGGCGAGGATCGCGCTCGGGATGGAAATGACGAGCGCGCAGGGCGAGCAGACGACCAGCAGCGTCATCGCCCGGTAGAACGCCGAGCGCCCCTCCGCTTCGGAGCTGAACGCCGGGACGCCCATGGCGAGGTGCCAGACCAGGAACATCACCAGCGACAAGCCGAGGATGCCGACGGTGTAGCCGGTGCCGAAGCGGTCGGTGAAGCGTTGCGAGGGAGCCTTGCTGGCCTGCGCCTCGCGGATGAGGCGGATGATCCGGGCCTGCGCGCTGTCGGCGGAGGGGCGGAGAACGCGCGCGTCCAGGCTCCCCCAACTGTTGAGCGTGCCGCTGAAGACCGTGTCCCCGGGCTTCTTCTCGATCTCCGCGGATTCGCCGGTCAGCGTGGACTCGTCCGCGGCGCTCTCGCCTGAAACGACCATCGCGTCGGCGGGAAACTGCTGCCCGGGCAGAATGCGGATCAGCATTCCCACGGCGAGCCGCGCGACCGGCACCGCTTGCGTCGAGCCGTCGGCCAGCACTTCGAGCGCCTGCTTGGGAGTCTCACGGAACAGGCTGCGGATCTCGCGGTCGGTCCGGGCCATGGCCATGGCCTCCAGGGCGCCGCTCAACGAAAAAAGGAAGAGCAGCGTGGCTCCCTCCCACCACGCGTCGATGAAGGCGGCGCCCAGCGCGACCGCGATCATCAGGAAGTCGATGTCGAACCGGAAGCGCCTGAGGTTGTTGAACGCCGCGAGCGCCGCCTGCCATCCGCCGGCGAGATATGCCGTCGTGTAAAAAGCCGGCGCAAGCCCCTCGGTCCGGGGCGACAGATTCGAGGCGCTGGCTGCCGCGATCGCGAGACCACAGATCGCCGCCGATGCCAGAAGCCACGGCCACGACGGTCCTTCGCCAGCCCCGTTCACCGTTCGATCATGAGCTTGCGCCCCGATTCCGGCAATCCGGGAAATGCGCTCCAGGCACGCGGATCGGACAACTCCTCGTGCGCGCGACAATTTCCGGTCGATCCCAAAAGCCGGCCGAGCACCAAGCCCGGCTCGGTGGGAGAAATCCGCTTGCCCTGGCCGACGGCCGGCCCATAGATTCCCGCCACCAACGGCGGCTTGGCGGAATTGGTAGACGCGCTCGACTCAAAATCGAGTTCTAACGAGTGTGGGTTCGAGTCCCACAGCCGCTATTTTCGGATAGATGCTCCCCACCCGCGAGATCCGGAAAATCGCGAAGGCGCGCGTGCAGGATGCTGAAATCCTCCATGGGGCGAGTCGCTACGACGGTGCGGCCTACTTGTGCGGCTACGCGGTTGAATTAGCCCTGAAAGCCCGCATTTGCCGGACCTTGAAGTGGCAGGGCTATCCCTCCACTTCTTCGGAATTCAGCGGGCTCACCTCATTCAAGGTTCACGATCTCGATCTGCTGCTCCGCCTTTCCGGGCGAGCGGAGCGGGTGAAGTCGAAATATTTGGCCGAATGGTCCGCCGTGCTGGCCTGGAAACCTGAGGACCGCTACAGTGTGATCGGCACGACGAGCGGCGCGGATGCCCGTCTGATGATCGATTCCGCCCGCCTGCTCTTGAAACATCTATGAAATCTCTTGCGGAAAAGCTCAGGACCCTCGAGCGGGAAATCTCCGAGGAGAAGGGAGCCTTCCTTCTGTTCGCGCTGTTTCTTCGCGACGAGCCGGAGGGCTACTGGGACCTGCTTGTTGCCGCGCCTTGGGCGGAGGCGGACAAAGGGGGAACATTGCGCCTGATCGCATCAAGGTTGCAGCCGATCGCGCGCCCCGAGGAACTGGCCAAGCTCTCGAGAATCGTCATCATTGAGAGCACTTCCCCGGCACTGGAAGCCATGCAGTCGGCCATCCACGTGGAGCATGGGTTGGCCGAGATCCGCGACAGCATGTTCAATGGACTGAAAGTGAACCACGCCTACGTCGTGACTTCCCAGCGGGAGCGGACGTCCGTCTGAGCACGGCGCGGACCGACGCGAAGTTTGACCTGGAGGACTGCTCCGGCCACAACCGGCGCACGCATGGCCGCCACACGGAGCATCGGAATCATCGCCGGG
>CBFGTW010000060.1:0-24961 GCA_965651855.1 uncultured Verrucomicrobiales bacterium | reverse complement strand
ACGAGGTTTCCGGGACGCTCGCCGGCGCCGGCATCCGTGGCATCCGCTACCTCGACGGCAATTCCCGCAACCGCGGCGAGGGGACGCGCAATTTCGTCATCTTCGACGCCGCCGACATTGAGATCCTCGAAGAGAACGGGCAGCCCGTGCAGCTCGCCGCGCCATCCTTCGCCATCGCCCGGGCGGATTCGCCGTTGCTCTCGGCGATCGAGGCGCTTGCGGTGCCGCCGGACACGAAGGCCGGCATCTACAAGCGGATGCGGGGGAAGGTCGCGGATGTTCGCCGGCGCTTCGACGAGCGCCGCATGAAGTCGTCGCTCTTCGACTTGCTCAACGAGGAAGATCCGACCGCTCGCTTCGAGTTGATGCGGGACATCGCCACGCTGGAAGCGATCGCCAAAACGTTGCCGCCGGCGATCCGCGGGAAGCTCGTCGGCAGTTTTCGCAAGGTCGAGAACCTGAAGACCGCCAAAGGTCGCGAGGCATATCTCCTGCAACTCCTGCCGAAGATCGAGGCCGCGCTCGAAAGCCATCTCGTCGGGCAGTTCCGCCAGGCGATCCGGCGCGAGTTCGACCGCGGCGCGGTGAAGGTTTCCCAATCGAAGACCCGCGGCGGGAAGATCGGAGCCGCGGCGCATGCCATCTTCGCCGAGGCGAGGCGCTCGATGAAACTGAAGCCGGCGGAAGCCGAGGCCTCGGCGGCCGAGCTGCGGAACGAGATCGAGACGGCGGAGACATTGAGCGGCGACCAGCTCGAGGAACTCGACGGCCGCATCGCCGCGCTCGATCTCTTCCACGATTACGAGAATGCCGACAGCGCGCGGCTGGAAGAGGCGCTGAAGCTCTTGCGGGATGTCTACGGCGAGGGGCGGAAGCAGTGGCTCCAGACGCTGGCGGCGCGCCGGGCACTCCGGGAATCCCGTGTCTCGATCTTCCGCAAGGGGCTGAATCTCGACCGGCCGGTGGATTACTCGGAGCGCACCAGCTCGAAGCGGCGGGGCGAGAAGCTCCTCACATCTCTCGGCGAGGGCTTCATGGAATACATGCTCTCGAACTCGCAGAAGCTCCGCCGGCTCGCCGAGCGTTCGGACGATCCGGCCGTGATCGCCGCGGTGGAGTCGATGGAAGATGCCTTCCTCGAAGCGGAGATCCGGGAGGTCGAGATGAACCGCACCGACAACGAGGCGCTCGCCCACGCGATGCGGACGATCTTCGGCGTGTCCACCGAATACGGCGTGGCGAAGAAGCTCCGCGAGCTGACGCGTGCCGACGGCGAGGCAGCGGTGACGAAGGTCGAGGGATTCAAGAAGGTCTCGATCCATGTGCCGAAGAACGTGGTCGAGTCGATCCTCCGCGGCGAAACCGCGGGCTTCACAACCGAAAAGGGCGAGCGGATCGAGCTATCCCCGCAGGACGTGGCGGCGCTCGATCAGGCGTGGGAGAACTTCACCAAGCTTGACGAGGCACAGCAGAACCGCCGGCGCATCGTGGCGATCGAGCGGCAGGTTTCCGCCGGCGCGCGGCGGCCGCTCGGCGAGCTGAACCAACTTGAAGGGCTGCAAATCTACCTGACGATGCGGCTGCCGGATCAGGCGACGAAGCTTGATGTCATGGGCTTCGACGCGACGACGCTCGCCGAGCTGGAAGCGTGGCTGAAGCCGGAGGTGAAGGCGCTCGGCGCTTGGATGGTCGACTATTTGAAGGCGGACCAAGGCGCGATCGACGCGCTGCATCGGGCCGAGAAGGGCGTCGGCCTCGGGCTCGTGGAGAACTACTTTCCGGTGCGGAACGACGTCGCGCGGGTCCAGGACGGCGACTTGTCGCTCGACGGGCAGGCGCAGCAACAGGGCGGCCGGTCGGTCGGCTTCATCAAGGAGCGGGTGACGAACCGGGCGAAGCCGGCGATCGTCAACGCGCTCGCCGTGTTCCTCGCGCATCGGTCGCAGGCGAACTTCTGGAAAAGTCACGTGTCGCCGCTCCGCGAGTGGGGCGGCGTGATTCGCGACGAGCGGTTCGCCGAGGCGGTGAAGACCCGCATGGGTGACACCTACTATCAGAGCCTGACCCGCACGCTCGAGCGGATCGAGGGCGGCGGCCGGCTCAATGCCAGCGCGCTCGCGAAATACGAGCGGGTGCTGAAAGGCATGCTGAAGAACTTCGCCCTCGGCACGCTCGGGATGCGGATGAGTACGATCATGGTGAACGCGACGGCGGCGATGAACGTCGCCTTCGAAGTGCCGGCGCCGGTCCTGGTGAAAGGCATGCTGAAGGTGCTGAAGCGGCCGGAGGCTTTTCGAGATGCGTGGAACTCGCCCGCGCTCCGCCGGCGGCTCGAAGAGGGCGCGACATTCGAGGCGCGCGTGGCCAAGGCTTCCGGGCCGTCGAACCGGCCGATCTTCGCGGTGCTGAACTCCGCGGCCGAGAAGGGGATGTTCCCGATCAACCTGGTCGACACGAGCGCCAACCTGATCGGCGCGGCCGTGGTGTGGGAGCATACGCGCGGCGAGGCACTGCGGGCCGGCGTGGATCCGGACACCGCCAAGGAGCTGGCGGATGCGAAGGTCGAGAAGGTGTTGCTTCGGTCGGCACAGCCGACACTCCGGCTCGCGCGGTCGGAGTTCGAACAGCGCGTGCTCGATCATCCGTTGAGCGCGTTCCTCGCGCTCTTCATCTCCGAGCCGCGGAAGAACCTCGCCATCACCTACATGGCTGTGCGGGAGCTGGTCACCGGCAAGGGGACGTATAGCAAGGCGCAGGCGGCGCAACAGGCGTTCGTCGGCTTGGTCGCCTACATCGCGGCCGAGCACGTCGTGCGGTCGCTGTACGCCGCCTTCGTGAAGGCGGAGGATGACGACGAGGACGGCGTGTTCGACCGCTGGTGGAACCGGATGACGGACGGGAAGGCATGGAGCTATCTCCTCGCGACATCGCAGCTCCGCGGCATCCCGATCTTCGGGCCGGCGTGGGAAGCCGCGATGGGCCGGACGTTCGACCAACCGGTTTTCGATCGCTCGCCGAATCCGCTGGTGAAGGTGCCGGCCGCGGCGATGAAGATCGACGATGTGTTCGACGGCACGACCGAGGAACAGGCGCAGGCGGCGACGCGGATCGTGCAGACGCTCGGCAGCGTCGCCCCCGGCGGCAGCGTGTTCGCCCAGGCGGCGAACCTCGCGGACTTCGCCCAGGGATTGGCAACGTCGAACGGCGTGTCGCTGTCCGATGAAGACCGCATCCGCCGGATCAAGGTGCGATACAATGCCGTGAAGAAAGCACTCAACGATGAACTCGGGCCGACGAAGCGCGAAGACGGGAAGAACGACGAAGCGATTCAAGCGCGCAAATGGCAGGCTCTCGCGGACAAGCTGCGGGCTGAGCTGGATTCGCTCGATCCAGACATGCGAGCGGCCGCGCTGGAAGCGATCTCACCGCCGGCGGGAGTCCGGAAGCTGGCGGGGCTGAAGTAGCCGCGGCCGATGCCTCAACGGTCGGAAGCTTCCTCGACGATCTCGAACACCTTCCTTCCGTTGAGGTCGGCGGCATTCCAGATCGATTCCGCGCGTTGCCATGCAGCGTCTTCACTCATGCCTTGGTCACGGAAGTGCCACACGACGTTGCCGAAGAAGTGGTCGGCCATCTCTTCCTCGATCGCGCTGATGGTGGCCTCCCGCTTCGCCGCCTTGCTGCGCGCGGAAAGCCAGCCGCCGCCGAGCACGGCCGCCGCGAGCACTATGACTGCGAGGATCGGGAACATCCGCTTTGCCATGGTCCCGAGCATCGGCGGCGCGATGGCCGCTGGCAAGTTCGGTCGTTTTCAGTGCGACACGCCACCCCGAAAAATCTTCGGGATGGAAGGGCTCGCAGATCAAAGGGTTGTGACGAATCCTGTCGCGTTAAACCCGAAAAAGAAATTGCGCGGGAGCGACTCATAAGGTTCATGGTTTCCCGTCGGGGCTGACACCTCGACCCGCATTCTCAAGGCCCGGACCATCAATCCAGGCGCGGCAAACCACAAAGAGAACTGAGGGCAACCTTGGATACCTGTCTGCGAGTGATGTCGCGGGGGGAACGTGTGTCAGCACTTCCAAGGTTGCCCTCTTTCTTTGAACTGAGAATGAGAACCAGCCAAAAGTCGGGGTACGAGACCTCGCAACCGGAGCGGCCGGAAACATCCGCCGCTCCTCATCCGCGCGAGATCATCGCGCGCGTCCAACCGGAAGATGCCGAGCGGGTGCAGGAACTCGCCGATCTCTGGAAAACGCCGGTGCCGATCATGGCCGGCGTCGCCGCCAGCATCGGCACGCTGCCGCTACGAGACGTCGACCTCGGCATGTTCCTGCCGCCGGCCTGCGGCCATCCGCCGACCTACGGCAGCAACCGGATGCTCTGGACATGCATCAATCGCTGTCCCGACGACTACAGTGAAGAGCTGCGGGCCGTGATTCCCCAGAGGTGGGACTTCATCACGCTGACGAGCGACGCCGAGCAGCTCGGGCGCACGGTCGGCGATTGGGCCGGCACGACGCTTCACGTCGGACTACAGGTCATTGCCTGCGAGATCGCGCTGGAGCGGGTCGTGAAGCGGGCTGGATTCGCGGCTTATCTCGCCGCCGCTGAGTTCGAGGCGGGGAAGGCCGACCGAGAACGAAGCGCGGCAGGCTCCCTCTGCTGAATAATTCCGAACCCGCCGGAGCTTTGGTGCCGTGGCCGGCGCCGGGGCTCCGGCACAACCTGAGAAAATGAGACCATGGAAATCGAACTGGATGAAGAAATGAAGGGTGCCGTTCTCGAGCGGCTTGTTGACCGGATCTGGAACCGGATCGAAAACAGTATCGAGGAGCTGACGTGCATTTCGGTGCCACGGGCTGCCGGCATGCTCGACCTGTCCACGCCCCAGGCACGCCGCGTGTTCGAGGAGACGATCGATTTCGGTCCGCGGGAGACCCGGATCTCGATCGCTTCGCTCCGCCGGGTGATCGAGGCGCGGAGGGTGAAGCGGGGGAAGAGGCGGTGACCTGGTGCAGTTCGCCGGCTCTTCCAAATCCAGAGGCCGCGGCGGGGAGGAATCTGTCGCGGCCTCTCATTTTTGGCAGCTTTTGGTAGCCTCATCGGATGAGGCGGAACGGCCATGCTAGGATGAAGGGGCACGCGTCCAGATGGCGCGCTCCCAACCATGAGAATGTTCCTTATCGCCCTGCCCGGCGTTGCCGGCGTCAACTTCGATGACCTGACCATGCGGCTGTTCGTCGTCTACCACGGAGACCCGTTTCTCTACTGCGCGAATCAGGTTCGGCCGGATCTGTTCGACGCCCTTCTGAAAGCCCGCGGGTCATGTCCGGAGTTCGATCGACTCCGGAAGGTCAGGATGAAGCGGATAGATCTGCGGTTGGTGACCTTCACCCTTCCTTACTCGGCACCGGCCTCAAGACGAGCCTGGTGATGTTCGTGGTATCCGAATCGATGTGATCGAACTCCCAAGCGCGGCCGTCGGCGGAGACGATCTCCAGAAAATTGTGGAACGGGTGGGTCGCCAACCATTCGGCAAGCTCGCCGGCCGTGACCGGGTCTGCCTGTTGGTTCCGTCCCGAATCGCAAACCGGCTGAGCCGGGGAGATCCTTTCGAGTTCAAGAATGCAGGCTCTGACACGAGCATGGATTTCGCCGGCGATGCGCCCCCGCGTGCTGGACGCATCACGTGAATAGGAAGCCGCCTCATCATCGCCTTGGGCGCGCAGCTCGGCTTCATGGCGAGCATTCGTTGCCGCGCCCCGCTGTAGTTCGTCACCGTAGTGGGCGAACTGATTCAAGATGCGGACAGCCTCGCTGAGAGGGATCAGGCGGTCTTTCATGAGGTCGAGAGGGGAGCTAGTGGCGAAAAGTGGCCCGAAAATGGCCCGCCGCGATTTGCTGAGAAACGAAAAAGGGAGCCGCAAAGGCTCCCTAAGTCGTTAATGATGAGGATGGTGGGCAGGGCTGGATTCGAACCAGCGTAGGCGTTAGCCAGCAGATTTACAGTCTGCCCCCTTTAGCCACTCGGGCACCTACCCTTTGCGCGTCGCGCGGGGCGGCTGTATGGGCGAGGAGCCGGGGACGTGCAAGGGGAAATTCGCTTCTCCGAAGAAATTTCCGGAGCCCTCCAAGCCATCGCATTTCTCAGTCGTAGAGACCTTCGATCCGCCAGTCGTCGGGCGGGTGGTGGGCGAGGCGGAGGAGGCGGCCGGTGTCGAGCTGGACGTCCCACTCGAGCTGCTGCCACGGGCGCTCGCTCCACCAGTTTCCGGAAACGGGGAAGGGGCCGCGGCTGGCGACGACGGTTCCGGCATGCGGACCACCGAGCAGGGCGAGGGGACGGGGCGGGGAGCCGGCGGGATCGGTGGCCACGCGGATCCGCGGCGGTGGACGGAACCGACGCAGGGGGATCGGGCTGACGGGCAATGGCGGTGGGGAGGTGGCGGACGGCGCAGGTTTCGAGGGAAGGGCGTCGGGCGGCTGGAGGCGGAAGGCGTCCGGGCGGTGGCTGTCCTCCGGCACGGGAATGCCGATGTTTTCCTCGCCGAGCAGGGTCTCGAGTCGCAGCAGGGTTTCCGGCCAACGGTGCGGTTGGCGAAGCTGCGGACCGAACCATGCCCGCTGCGCGCCTTGCGGCTTCACCGGCAAGAGTTCCAACGCGAGCCCGACCACCGGTGCCGGCATTCTGAGCGGTTCGAGGATCGCTTGAAGCGGTGGCAGCAACCGTGAGGGCAGGACCTCGGGCTCCGGCAGCGAAAGCCGTCGGACGAAGGGATCATGCGCTTCAAACAAAAGCTGGATGACAACCTCCTTCGCAGCCCGATGGCTGGCCTGGAGGCGTGCGCAGAGTGTATCAAGCAGTCGTTTTGCCTCGAAGAGAAGAGGTTCCCAGCTGGTGGCTTCTTGTTCGAAGCTAACGCTTCCAGCGAACGTCGGGTTCGGTCGGTGGAGTCGCAGGAGTCGCTCGCTGCGGCCGTTTAGAACGCGATGAAGATGCCGCGCCTGCGGCCCGAGCCGCTCCGCCAAGTCGGTGGCCGGGAGTCGGAGGAATTCGCCAAAGGTGCGGATGCCCCATGTTTGAAGCACGCCGAGTAGATCTTCGGCCCCCGGAAAGGAGGCGCAACGGATCAGATCGAACGGCAGGGAATGAAGGTCTTCTTTTTGTATAAATCGATCTCTTGAAGCGGAATCATCGAATGCCGCGAGCAGGGCAATCTCCGGCGTGGCGGCGCGACGGAAGCGGAGGCCTGGCAGGTGGCGGGGCGGTGGATGGAGTTGCGCCTGGGGGTTGCCGTGGAGATCGAGGAGGAGGGTGTCCGCCTGGGTTTGTTCGAAATCCGGCGTCAGGGAATCGGCGAGTTCCAGTAGCCGGGCCGTGAGTTGTTTTTCCCGGTCGGGGTTGCGGGGAAAGGTCCGGAGTTCCGCACAGCGGGCGCGGGCGCGGGCGACCGTCCAGCCCGGTATGATGCCCCACGCCGCGGCGGGGGGATTGACCGCCAGGATGAGGGCCTTGGCCTTGGCTTTTTCCGTTTCTCCATGCTCGGCCAGCACAGCACAGGGAAGACCGCGGAGGGCTGAGAGGTGATCCAGCGCAGCAACCGCTTCAAACGCAGGCAAATAGATTGCGCCGAACATTCAAGACAAAAGGATTGAGAAGAAAATTACGGGAAATGGAAAATCGTTAGCGAGCGCTCTTGCGCTGGAGGGTCGGCGTGACATGGAGGCGGTCGAGCAGCGCTTCCCGCGACTGATCCAAGTGATCCAAGCGAAAGTTTGTCTGCAATGACAGGCGGAGGCCGGCGCAGGGAACCAGCGGGAGTGGGGTGAGCGCGAGCAAGGAGGAGTCGCTCGTTTCACACAGTTGTTTGAGCCGGTGCCAGCTGCTGCCGGCGATCTTCCGCAGCTCGGCCGGAGCGAAGGCGGCGAGGTCGAGAAGAACCAGCGGGAGGTTTCCGTCGCGCAGGAGGAGGTCGGCGGCCTGGAGGGTTTCGGCGACCGAGTGGCAGCGCGCCCAGAGCAGTTTCAAACAATCGTTGGCTGGAAACGACTGCGGATCGAAGGTGTTGCCGTCGATGAGGGCGATTTCCGGCAATGGGGCGGAATCGTCCGCTTTTTCAAGCAGTGCGGCGACGAGCAGGGAGAGGGCGGATGTTCCTTGGGGCGGGGTGATCTCGGTGATGGTGCCGCGGGGGAAGCTGCGGGGATCGCGGAAGTCGATTGCGGGGCGAGCGGGTGCCGGCTCCGCAGGCAAGCCGTGCCGGGCCGTCGGGAATTTTTCCCGCAGGTGGCGCTGCAGCTCGACGATGGTGGGGCTCGGCACGGTGAGGGAGCATGGCAGCGGGTGGTGACTTGTTCAATAGAACAGTTTTTCGGCGGCTGCGTAGTCTTCCGGGGGGGACGGGAAGAAAGCGCGAATGTTGAAGCATCAAATTCGAAACGGGTTTCGCGCGGGCCGGAGGTGACGGTCACGCCCTACCGTGATCATCATTCGCGTCCATTCGCGTCCATTCGCGGCCCAACCTCTTCCCCGTCGCTCGGACCACGGGCCGGCTCAAGCCGGCGCTCCACCGCCACGAATTCAGAGTTATGAATGATGAATTTGGAAAAGACGGCGCAGTCCTCTCCACACCTTGGCGACCTTGGCGTCTTGGCGGTTCAACCTCTTCCAATCCAACGTTCTACTCCAGGAAGCGCTCGAGTTCGCGGAGGGGGCCGAGGAGGTGGGAGGCCTGCGGGTCCACGAGAAACCGGCCGGCGAGGGCGCGGCGGCCGAGGAGGAGCGGGCAGCGCATCACGGTGCGGTCGGCGAGGCTGAGGAGGATTTTCCAGCGCAGGCCGCCGGGGACGAGGGCGGTGGTCTCGATGAAGATCCGCTTGCGGGCGACGCCGCTGGAGCTGCGGACGCGGCGGGTGCCGGCGACGGCGGCCTCGCAGGTGACCGGCTCGTTGTAGTGGTTGACGGTGGTGAAGCGGACCGTGCGCTGGTCGGCGGCGAGCTGGACGTCGATCGCGTGGACGCTGGAACTGCGGGCGCCGCTGTCGGTTTTCGCGTTGAGCGGCGAGATCCCGAGGTCCGGCAGGGCGATCCACTCGCGGCGGCCGATGACGAGGCGCGGCGAGCCGCGGCCGGAGCGGGGCAGGCCGAGCGCCTCGGCGAGTTCGCCGGAGGGCGCGTCCACGGCCTCGGCGGCCGCACGGTAGCTGCGGGGCGTGCGTTTCAATTTCCGGAATTCAGCAGCGCGGCGGCCATGGCGCGGGCTTGTTCACCGCCGCCGCCGAGCATGCGGACCAGCTCGTGGATCCGCGTTTCTCCCTGCACTTGGAACAGCCGCGAGCGGGTGCGGCCGTTCGCGACTTCCTTCTCCACCACGAAATGATGCGCCGCGGTGGCCGCCACCTGCGGGAAATGGGTGATCGCCACGACTTGGTGGCGCGTGCCGAGCGCGGCCATCTTGCGGCCGACCGCACGGGCGACCTCGCCGCCGACGTTCGCGTCGATCTCGTCGAAGACCATCAGCGGCGTGGCGTCCTGGTCGGCGAGCGCGGATTTCACCGCCAGCATCACGCGGCTGATTTCGCCGGACGAGGCGATCTGGCGCAGCGGCAGGAGCGGTTCGCCGGGGTTCGGGCCGAACTGGAACTCCACGCCCTCAAGCCCCTGCGGACCGGGTTCGGCGTGCGGGACGAGCGGGGCCTCGAACGACGATTGCTTGAAACCGAGATCCTTGAGCTGCGCGGCGATTTCCTTGGCGAGCTTCGGCGCGGCTTTTTTGCGGGCGGCGGACAGCGATTTGCCGGCGGCTTCGAGTTTTTCGCGTGCGGCGGAAACCTCGCGCTCCAGGGCCTCGAGCTTCTCGCCGCGGTTCTCGATGGTGTCGAGGCGGGCAGCGGCGGCGTCGCGGCGGGCGAGCACGTCGGCCAAGCCGGGCCCGTATTTCCGCTTCAGCGATTCCAGCAAATTCACGCGCTCCTCGAGCGTCGCGGCCTCTTCGGGGTCGATGTCCAGCTCCTCGGCGTAATCGGCCAAGGCGCGCTCGAGTTCCTGCAGTTCGACGCTCGCCGTTTCCAGTCCGGCGGTGCGCTCGACGATCGAGGGATCGAGCTTTTCCAGGTCCCGCACCAGCCGCTGGAGTTCGGTGATTCGCTCGAGGATGCCGTCGTCGCCCCCGAGCGCGGCACTGGCGGTGGCGGCGGTTTCGACGAGGCGGGTGGCGTTCGACGCGCGACGCCAGCGGTCCTCGAGTTCCTGCTCGTCCTCGGGTTTGAGGTTCGCGGCGTCGATCTCCTGAAGTTGGTAACGCAGCAGCTCGAGCTCCTGCTCGCTGGCGTTTTCGGCGGTGCGGAGTTCCTCGAGCTCGGAAAATTTCGTCCGCCACGCGCGCCAGGCGTCGCGGTAGGTGGCGAGCGCGCCGTCGGTCGCGGCGTAGGCGTCGAGCATCGCGAGCTGGCGTTCGGTTGAAAGCAGCGACTGGTGGTCGTGCGGCCCGTGCAGGTCCACGAGGTGCTCGCCGATCCGCTTGAGCAAGCCGAGCGTGACGGGCGAGTCGTTGACAAACTGCCGGTTCCCCGACTGGCCGACGACGCGGCGCACGATCAACTGGCCGTCGGTTGGCCCAAGCCCGCCTTCTTCGAGAATGGCGTCGATTTCCCGCGCGTCGGAAAGTTCGAACACCGCCTCGACGGTGCAGGCGTCCTCGCCGGTGCGGATCAGCGACTTGTCGGCGCGTTCGCCGAGCACGAGCTTGAGGGCTCCGACGATGACGGACTTGCCGGCGCCGGTCTCGCCGGTCACGCCGATGAGCCCCGCTCCGAGTTCCCAGGCGAGTTCGTCGACGAGGGCCAGATTGCGGATCTTGAGCAGCGTGAGCATTCGTTTTGCGGATCGGGCGGCATTATGCAAGCGTCCCCCGCGGAATCAATGGCGGCGGATTTTTCCCTTACGTTTCTAGGCACCGGCACTTCGGTGGGCGTCCCCGTCATCGGCTGCGGCTGCGTCGTTTGCACTTCGGCCGACCCGCGGAACAAGCGCCTGCGGTCCTCGGTGGTGGTGCGGGCGGGGAATGTCACGCTGCTGGTGGATTCCGGGACCGACCTGCGGCAGCAGGCGCTGCGGGCGGGGCTCACGGAGGTCGACGCGGTGCTCTACACCCACGCGCATCTCGATCATGTGGCGGGCTTTGACGAGCTGCGGGCGTTTTGCTGGCGGCGGAGCGAGCCACTGCCGCTGCATGGCACGGCCGGTTGCCTGAAATCGCTGCGGACGATGTTCGGCTGGGCTTTTTCTTCGGAAAACACCCACAAGGGATATGTGAAGCCCGATCCGAGGTTGGTTGACGGGACGTTCCGCTATGGCGAAATCGAAATCACGCCGCTTCCCGTTTGGCATGGTTCGGTGGAAACGATCGGCTATCGCTTCGATTGTCCCGGTGCGCCGTCGTTGGCCTATCTTCCGGATGTGAAGGAAATCCCGACGGGCACGATGGAGGCGATCCGCGGCATCGACCTGCTGGTGATCGACTCGCTCCGGCCCGCGCCGCACCCGACGCATTTTTCGCTGTCGGAGGCGCTTTCGGCGATCGATTCCGCCGGAGCGAAGCAGGCGTGGCTCACGCATCTCGGCCATGAGAACGACCACGCCTCGCTCGAGGCCGAGCTGCCGCCGCACGTCCATGTCGCTTGGGACGGGCTGGTCCTGCCGTCCCCCGGTCTTGCATGATGGGCCGATCCGGCCATGCTGCGCGGCATGACGAGACTCGCGCTGGCATTTCTCTGGATCGCGGCCGCGGTGACCGCCGCCGCGGCGCCACCGCCACCGGAAGCGGTCGCCATTCTCTACAACTCCGCGGTTCCGGAATCGAAGAAGCTCGCGGAAACCTACCGCGCGGCGCGCAACATCCCGGAGGCGAATCTGGTCGGCCTCGACCTGCCGCAAAAGGCGGACATTTCCCGCGCGGAGTATGAGAAAACGCTGCGCGACCCGCTGCGGCGCGAGTTCGAGAGCCGGGGCTGGTACAGACGGGCCAAGGACGCGAACGGCATCGTCCTGCCCGTGCAGACGCGGATCGTGGTGATGGCGGTGATGCGCGGCGTGCCGCTGCGGATTCAGCCGGGGCCGAAGCCGGAAGGCTTCAAGCCGGACCCGCAGAACCCGCTGGTCGGGCGCGACGAGGCCTCGGTGGATTCCGAGCTGGCGATGTTCGGCATCGACGGCGTGTCGATGGAAGGCGTGCTCAAGAACCAGTTCTTCCAGAGCGAGAAGCCGATCGTCGAGGCGGGCCTGCCGTTTCTCCTGCTGACCGGCCGCATCGACGGCGTGTCCTACGCCACCTGCGAGCGGATGATCCGCGACTCCGTGGAAGTCGAGAAAACCGGGCTGTGGGGATTTTGTTATGTCGACATCGCCAACAAGTTTCCGCAGGGCGACCAGTGGCTTGAGGCGATCGTGAAGAGTAATCTCGGCGCGGGTATTCCGACGGTGGTGGACCGGTTCAACGACACGCTGCCGAAGAGCTATCCGATGACGCAGGCGGCGCTCTACTACGGCTGGTATGACTGGAATTTGAGCGGGCCGTTCCTCGGGCCGAACTTCCAGTTCCGGAAAGGGGCGGTGGCGATGCACCTGCACTCGTTCAGCGCCCAGCAGCTGGGTGACATGACCAAGAACTGGAGCGCCGGTCTCCTGGAAAAAGGTGCTGCCGCGACCGTTGGCAATGTCTTTGAGCCTTATCTTCATCTGACGCATCATTTTGAAATCCTGCACCAGCGGTTGCTCGAAGGGCACACGCTGGTGGAGGCCGCGTGGATGGCGATGCCGGTCGCCTCGTGGCAAGGCGTGGTGCTCGGCGATCCGCTTTACCGGCCGTTCCGGCACTCGCCGGCCGAAGGGGAGGTGACGGACCTGGACCGCGACTTCCGCGCGCTGCGGATGGCGATGGAGCAGTGGCAGAGCGATCCGAGCGAGCGCCGGAAGCAGCTCGAGGCCGCGGCGGAGCGCACCGGCAGCGGCGCGATCGCCGAAGCGATCGGTCTGGACTTGTTGAACGAGGGACGCACCACCGAAGCGGCCACTTGGTTCCGCAACGCGAAGGCGAACTACACGAAGACCGAGGACAAGATGCGGCAGGACTTCCATCTGATCGGCATCGCCCGCGCCGCCGGCAAGCGCGACGAGGCGATCCGCCAGTTGCGGAGCGCGCAGACGCTTTACCGCGGATTTCCCGAGGCGGAGTCGCTGCAAGGATGGCTGGACATTCTCGATCCGCCGGCGCCACCGCCCGCGGACCCAACGAAGCTGCCCGTTCGCTGAGGAAACGAGCGCGATCCCCCCGATGACCTACGCGTTTCTGCTGGAATCCGTCTGGCACTCGCCGCTCGCGTTCGCGGAGACGGCGGACGAGGTCCTGCCATCGGAGATCGAGCTGCAGGCGCTGTGGTTTTCCGGCGCGTTCGGCCGCGAGTTCCGGACGACGGATGGCCGCGAGGTGAGGATCGTGCAGTTCGGCGAGTGGAACCGCGGCGCGGGTCCGGATTTCGCGCAGGCGGCGGTGGAGATCGGCGGGGAGTTGGCAACCGGCTGTTTGGAACTCGACGTCTCGCCGGCCGACTGGGAGCAGCACGGGCACGCGGCGAATCCGGCGTTCGACGACGTGGTCCTGCACGTTGTTTTCCGCAACGAGGCGCGGAGGTCCTTCACCCGCACGTCCGCCAACCGCGAGGTGCCGCAGGTCGTGATTTCCGCCGCGCTGCTCGCCGAGGCGCTTCACCGGCCGCCGCGCGAGGTGGCCATCGCCCGGCCGGGGCGCTGCCTCGCTCCGCTGAAGCGGATGACGCCGGATGCCGTCGCGCGGCTGCTGCAGGAATCCTCGCTGCACCGTGCGGCGACGAAGGCCCGGCGGTTTCTTCTGACAGCGGACGCGCACGGACGCGACGCCGCGCTTTTCCAAGCCACGGCGGAAACGCTCGGCTACCGCGGCAATGCGCTCCAGATGCGGTTGCTCGCCCAGCGCGCGTCGGTCGCCGCCCTGCGGCAGGAGCTGGACGCGGCGGAGGCGATCCTGTTCGGCACCGCCGGATTTCTATCGCCGCGCCTGCACGAGCAGGCGCCGCCGGACACGCAGGCTTATCTCCGGGAGTTGTGGGAAACCTGGTGGAAACACCGCGGGCGATTCGAGGTGGCTCCGGAGCGGGCGATCGCATGGAAGACCCACGGCCAGCGTCCGGCGAACCACCCGCACCGGCGGACCGGGGCGCTTGCCGCGCTCGTGTCTTTGTGGCCGGCGTATCGCAAGGTCGCGCTCGCCCGGCCGTTCCGCCCGAAGGCGGTGATCGAGTTCCTGGCGAAGCTCGAGCATCCGTTCTGGTCGCGACGCCACACGCTGACCTCCGCGCCAATCCCGGGGAAACTCGCCTTGTTCGGGAAAAGCCAGGCGCTCGAGTTGCTGGCGAACCACTTGATCCCGCTCGCCCTGCACGAGGACGGCGCGGCCTTCGCTGACTACTACAAACTCCGTAGTTCCGCGCCGAACGAGAAGGTGAAGCGTTGCGCGCTGCGGCTTTTCGGCTCGCTGGACGATGCCGGCCCGTGGCTGAAACACGTTTGCCATCACCAGGGGCTGTTGCAGGTTTACCAGGACTTCTGCCTCGAGGACTTCTCCGATTGCCACGAATGCCCGTTTCCCGAACAGATCAGCCAATGGAAATGAACGAAACCTCATCGACCGACATCACGCTCAACGGACAGCCCTATCCGCTCGAGGGCGAGCCGACGGTGGCGGAGCTGCTCGAGAAGCTCGGCTTTGCCGGCAAGCCGGTGGTCGTGGAGCTGGACGAGGAGGCGGTGTTCCCGCGTGACTACGCGTCGAGTCGGGTCCGTCCCGGCGCGAAGGTGGAGCTGGTCACCCTCGCCGCCGGCGGGTGATTGCGGCGATCAGAAGTCGAACTCGTCGATGTTCTCGGCGGTGAAAACGAAGGGCGTGCCGAGCAGGATGTTGTCCCCTTCGATCTGCATCGTGCCGAGCCGGCCGGCGTCGAACTCGGTGTCGCCCGGATTCAGCTCGCCCTTGGCCAGCGCGGTGCCGGCCTGGACGGCGAGGTAGCCGAGATCTTCCACGTTCCAGAGCACGACGGCCTGTGTGACGCCTTCCTTGACGTAGGCGCGGTTCTCGCTCGGCAGGCCGAGGCCGACAACTTTCACCGCGCCGGATTTGCCCGCCTGCTTGACCGCCTCCGCCGCACCGGGAACACCGGGCGAGCAGACGGAAATGACCGCCTTGAGGTTCGGGTGGGCGCTGAGGAGATTGGTGGTTTCCTGCTGCGCCTTGTCCTTCTGGTCGTCGCAAGGCTTCACGTCGACGAGGTTCATGCCGGGATATTTCTCCGCCTGCGCCTTCTTGATCGCGGCGATCCACTCGTTCTGGTTCGCCGCGGTGAGCGTGGCGCTGATGATCGCGTAGTCGCCCCGGCCGTCGATCAACTCCGCGGTGGAATCGAGCAGGGTGTTGGCGATGCCCTCGGCGGTCGCTTGGTTGACGAAGAACGCGCGGGCATCCGGCTGGGCGTCCGCATCATAGGTGATGACCTTGATGCCCTGCTCCTGCGCCTTCCGCAGGGCCGTGGAAATACCGTCCTTGTTTTCGCAAGCGGCGACGATCGCGTCCACGCCGAGCGAGATCCAGTTTTCGACAATCTCGTTTTGCTTTGCCGGATCGGTGTTCGTCGGGCCGTCGAAGAGCAGCTCCACGCCGAGGTCGTCCGCGGCTTGGCGCGCGCCTTTCTCGCAGGTGACGAAGTATTGGTTCCCCTTGCTTTTTGGCAGCAGGGCGATGGTGAGTGTGTCGTCGTCGCCGCCGGATTTGCTGCACGAGGCGGTGAGGGCGACGGCCACCGCGGCGGCGGCTGCGGAAAGAATGCGGATCGGTTTCATGAGGTCGGGGTTTGTTGAGGATTTTGGGAGACAGGCTGCCGGCGCGCCCGGCGGGTGACGAGGGATTGGGTGAAAACGCCGGCGGCCAGGGCGACGAGCAGCAGCAGGCCGGTCAGCATACCGGACAGTTCGCGCGCGATGCTGGCGACCGGCTGGTCGAACAACTGGTAAGCGACGACGCGGCCCAGTCCGTTGTTCAAAATCGCGAGCGCCAGATAGCCGAGCAGCGTGCCGGTGACCGAACCGTGGCCGCCGAAGATGCTGGTGCCGCCGAGGACGACCGCGGTGATGGCGAGCAGTTCGTAGCCGATCCCGGCATTCGCCCGCGCCTCGCCGATGCGGGCGACGAGAATCACGGCGGCCAATCCGGCCACGGCGCCGGCGAGGATGTAGGCGAGGCTGACATTCCGTTCCACCGGGATGCCAGCGTAGCGCGCGCCCTCCGGAGCAAAGCCAATCGCGCGGAACGACCGGCCGAAGGTCGTGCGATGGACAAGCAGCCACACCGCCGCGGCTACGGCGAAGAAAATCCAGAGCTGCACCGGCAGGCCGAGGAAGTCGGAGTTTCCGAGCGCGAGAAAGGAATCGGGAAATGCGGAATACGAGCCCGCGCCCTTCGTCAACGCCTCCGCCAAGCCGCGGAAAAGCGAGAACGTCCCGAGCGTCACGATCAGCGGGGGAAGCTTTAGCCGCGCGATGAGCGCCGCGTTCAACGAGCCGCCGAGCGCGCCGATGCCGACCGCGACGATCGCCGCCATGGCCGGAGATAGGCCGAAGTCATTCACCAGCATGCCGAAGCACACCGCGCACAGGCCCATCATCGAGCCGACCGAGAGATCGATCCCGCCGGTCAGGATCACCGGCGTCATCACCAACGCGAGCAGGCCGATTTCCACCGAATGGCGGAAGATGTTCGAGACGTTCGAGCCGACGAGGAAGTTCCGGCCGACCGAGGAAAACAGCGCGACCTCGAGGACGATCACGAGCGCCAGCACCGTTTCGTGCCGCGCGAGCAGGGACTTGAGCGGGGTTTTCGGCATGGCGGATCAGGTGCGGGCCTTGCGGGTGCGCCAGCCGTCGGCCACCACGGCGAGCAGGATGACGAAGCCCTGGATCGCCTTTTCCCAGTAGGGCGGCTGGTTGAAGAGAGTGAGCGCCGGATTCACGTTCGCCAGCAGGAGCAGGCCGGGCAGGACGCCCCACAGCGTGCCGCGGCCGCCGCTGATGGCCACGCCGCCGACCACCGCCGCGGCGATGACTTTCAGCTCGAGGCCGTCGCCGGCGTTCGGCTGGACCTGCGGCGATTGCACGAGGTTGAGCGTCGCGGCCACACCGGCGAGCGCGCCCATCGCGACGAACACGCCGAAGGTTGTCGCCCGCGGCTGGATGCCGGCGAGCCGCGCGGCCTCGGCATCCGATCCGGTGGCGTAGAGCGAACGCCCGGCCTTGAGATGTTTCATGCCCCACGCGGCGAGAATCAGCAGCGCGAGGGCGATCGCGATGACGAGCGTCTGGCCGGTCGTCTGGCCGAGACCGAACCATTGGACGCCGTCCGGCAGATTGAGCAGCCGGCCTTGCTGCCAAAGCCGCAGCGCTTCCTGCCAGGTCACCATCGTCGCCAGCGTCACGACGATGCTCGGCAGCCCGAGCCACGCGACCATCGCGCCATTGAACGCGCCCAGCAGGACGCCCGAGCCGACCGCCGCCAGGATGGCCACCGGCAGCGGCATCCCGGCCGCCGCGGTGAGTCCGGCGATCACCGCACACAGGCTGAACTGCGAGCCGACGGAGATATCAATCTGCCGCGTGACGATCACCATGGTGATGCCGATCGCCGCCACGAGCGCCGGCATTTGCGAGGCGAGCCGCGTGATCATCGGCTGGAATTCGAAAAACCGCGGCGCGAACAACGCCAGCGCCAGCAACAGCAGCACCAGGGTGCCCGCCACGGTCAGTTCCCGGGAATACCGCCCGCTCACGCCGCCTCCTCCTTGCCCTGTCCCAAGGCCGCCGCCATGACCGATTGGGCGTCGGCCTCGGAGCCCGGGAACGTTTTCACCAACTTGCCGCCGCGCATCACGGCGATCCGGTCGCTCATGCCGAGCACTTCCGGCAGGTCGCTGGAAATCATCAGCACCGCGAGTCCGTCCTTCGCCAAGTCGCGGATGATCTTGTGAATCTCGCTCTTCGCCCCGACATCGACGCCTTGGGTCGGCTCGTCGAGGATGAGGAGTTTCGGCCGGGTCGCCAGCCAACGGGCGACGCTGACCTTTTGCTGGTTGCCGCCGCTCAAGCTGCCGCCGGGCGCGTCCGGTCCCCATGCCTTGATGCCGAGGTCGCGGATGAAATCCAGCGCCGTCCGGTGCTCGCGGCCGAACCGCAGCCAGCTCCCGGGAAACAACCGCCGGTGCACCGCCATCGTGATGTTGTGGGCGATCGGCATGTCGAGGATCACGCCGTGGCGGCGGCGGTCTTCGGGCACGTAGGCGATGCCTCGCGCCACCGCCTCGCGGGGGTCGGCGATGCGGACGGTTTCGCCGTTCAGCCGGATCGTCCCGCTGTCGGCCGGCGTGATGCCGAACAAAATGCGCGCCAACTCCGTGCGCCCGGCACCGACCAGCCCGGCCAAGCCGACGATCTCACCGGCCCGGACGTCCAGATTCACGCCGCACACGCCGCCCGCGGTGCAGCCGAGGTCATTCAAAGCGAGCACCACCTCGCCCGGCTCGCCCTCGGCCGGTGGATAGAGCGTTTCCACCGCGCGGCCTACCATGAGCTGGATCATCTGCGACTCGGTCAGATCGTCGACCGGATTCGTGCCGACGCTTTCGCCGTCGCGCAGCACCGTCACGCGGTCCGCGAGGGCGAAGATTTCCTCGAGCCGGTGAGATATGTAAATCACGCCGACGCCGCTTTTCCTCAACTCGCGGACCACGCCGAAAAGCAGGTGCTGCTCCTTGCGCGTGAGCGAGGCGGTCGGCTCGTCCATGATGACGATCCGCGCGCCGGAGCCGAGCGCGCAGGCGATTTCGACGAGTTGCTGCTCGGGCATCGAGAGCGAGCGCACCTCGGCGTCGGGGGAAATTTCCGCACCGATCCGCCCGAGCAGCTCCTGGGCGCGGCGGCGGCGTTCGTTCCAGCGGACCTTGGCCAGCGAGCCGGTTTTCTCGAGTCGCAGGCCGATGTTCTCCGCCACCGTCAGATCGGGAAACAGCGCGGGTTGTTGGTAAATGCAGGCGATCCCCAGCTCACGGGCCCGCGCCGGGGTGAGCGCGCCGACGTTCTCGCCGGCCACTTCGAGCGTGCCGTCGTCCGGCGCATGGGCTCCGGTGATGACCTTGATCAGCGTCGATTTCCCGGCCCCGTTCTCGCCGAGTAGGGCGTGGACCTCGCCTTCGTTCAGCTCGAACGACACGCCCTTCAGCGCGCGCACCGCGCCGAAGGACTTCCGGATGCCGGAGAGTTTGAGCAGGGTTTTCAAGCGCTTCTCCATCGATTCCTTACGCCGCCGCACCTGCGCCTCGCCGCGAAAGCACCTCGCGCTCGTAGCGCCGCACTTCGTCCAGCCACGCCGCTCCGACCGGGACGCCGGCACGCTCGCAGTGGTGATCCCAGACGGCGCCGAAGGGCAGGGTTTTCAACTCCTCGAGCAGCGCCAGCCGACCGGTGAAATCGCCCTCCGCCTCCAGTCGTCGCAGGGTTCCCGCCGGCTCGAGATGGGCGATGAGCAGCGCCTTGATCATCGCCCGCGTGCCGATCACCCAGGCGGCGATCCGGTTGATCGAAGCATCGAAGAAATCCAGTCCGATGTGCGTGCGGCCGATGAAGCCGCCGCGCACCAGTTCCTGCGCGGTGAGCAGCAAGTCGTCGTTCAAGAGCACCACATGGTCGGAGTCCCAACGCACGCCACGCGAGACGTGGAGCAGCAGCCGCGGGACGAACTGCAGCACCGACGAGATCTTGTCGGCGATGCCCTCGGTCGGATGGAAATGCCCGGCGTCGAGACACAGCAGCTTATGCCGGGTGATGGCATATCCCAGGTAAAACTCGTGCGAGCCGGCGACATAACTTTCCGAGCCGATCCCGAAAAGCTTGCTCTCCACCGCGTCGAGGTGTTTCTCCGGCGGCAGCGCTTCCGCGAAGACCGCGTCCAGGGATTCCGCCAGCCGCTCGCGCGGCGCTTTCCGGTCCATCGGCAGGTCCTTGAAGCCGTCGGGAATCCAGACATTCGTCACCGTCGGCGAACCCAGCGCCTCGCCCATGGCGGCACCGATTTTCCGGCACCGCCGTCCGTGCTCGATCCAGAACTCCCGCACCTTCGCGTCCGCGTGCGTCAACGTGAAGCCGTCCGACGCGAGCGGGTGGGAAAAATACGTCGGATTGAAATCCAAGCCCATCCCGCGATCGCGCGCCCAGTCGATCCAGCCTTGGAAATGGGCGGGCTCGATGGCATCGCGGTCCACCGCCTTGCCGCCGAATTCGCCGTAGCAGGCGTGCAGGTTCACGCGGTGCCGGCCGGGCAGGAGGGCGGCGACTTGATCGAGGTCCGCCCGCAGTTCCTCCGGTGTGCGCGCCGCGCCCGGGTAGTTTCCGGTCACCGCGATCCCGCCGTCCAGGCCACCGCCGCGGTTCTCGAAGCCCGCCACGTCGTCGCCCTGCCAGCAATGCAGCGAAATCGGAATGTGGGCCACGGCTTCCACGGCCGCGTCGGTGTCCACGCCCAGCGCGGCGTATCGTTCGCGGGCGAGTTCGTAGGATTGGGCGAGGGAGGTCTTCGTGGGCATGATCAAATGGAGCCGCAGCAGCAGGCGACGAAACGTTTCTTGTGACGATCCAAACCGACGGGTCAAGGTCCAGCAAATTCCCCCGCGTGCGGCTATTCCGCCGGTGCGGGACCCACGCTTTCGCGCGGAATGAAGTGCGTCGGAAACACCGTCTGCCGCGGTTCCGCGGGCTCCTCGCCGTCGCCGCTTTCAATGCGCGAAATCAACATCTCCGCCGCCGCGGCCGAAATTTTCCGGTAGCGCTGGCGGATCGACGACAGGGAAACCGGTAGGAACGCGCAGAGCGGGACGTCGTCCACGCCCACCACTGAGAGGTCCGCCGGGATCCGCAGCCCCGCCTCGAGTGCCGCCCGCATCGCGCCAATGGCGGAAAGGTCGTTGACGGTCACTAGTGCCGTCGGCCGGCCGGCCGGGGTGCGGTCCTTCAGAAACTCCGCCACCGTCTGGCACGCGCTTTCCACTGACTGGCCGCAGCGCAGTCCCTCGATCGAGCCGGAAGGGATCCCGCGGTCGACCAGCAGATCGTGGAAAATCTTCGGCCGGTCGCCGTCCGACTGACCTTCCGCCAGCGCCGAAAGGAAGGCGAAGCGTCGGTGGCCCAGCTCGAGCAGCGCCTCGACCGCCTGGCGCAGCCCGTCCGTGAAATCGCTGAGGGCGCAGTCCACCGGAACCGGCTCAATCGGCACGCCATTCCCCAGCGCGACGATCGGGAAGCCCCCGGCGAATTCCGCCGCCAGCTCGTCGCGGAACGCGCCGTTGTCGCTCAAATACACGATCGCGCCGTCCACCTCCATGTTCCGCAGCTCTGCAAAGAGGTGCTTTTCCCGGACCAGGCTCGAGCGGCAGTTCGCGACCACCAGATCGTAGCCGCGTTCTTCCACGGCCGCCTCGATTTCGTCCGCCATCGTCGAGAAGAACGGGTTCGTCAGGTCCTGGATCAGCAGGGCGATCGCGTGGTGACGGCCGGATTGCAGGGCGCGGGCGGTCTTGCTCGGCCGGTAGCCGAGTTCCTTCGCCACCTTGAAAACGCGCATCTCCGTTTCCTTCGAGGCCCACGAGTTCGGGCGGCGGTTGAGGATCGTCGAAGCCGTGTTCACGGCCACGCCGGCCCTCTCGGCCACGTCTTTGAGTCGGACTTTGCGCTGCATCTGGGGGTTTCGGTGGGAGCGCCGTCCTGTCACGGCACCGGCGGATCTCGCCGCGGGAACATTCGCGGGTGCGCCGCTCCGCTGTCAATCACCCGCCTCCACGGGAAATCCCCCGCATTTCCCGCCGCGCGGACAAATTTTCCCTTGCCACCGTCCGGGGGCGGGTTGCATGGTCCGCCCGCGCCGCCACCGGCGGTCGCAACCCGAGAAAAATCCGGCGTAGCTCAGCGGCAGAGCGGGTGACTGTTAATCACTAGGTCGTTGGTTCGATCCCAACCGCCGGAGCCATTTTCGCCTTCGTGTCCGAGTGTGGCACCGCGTGCCGGAACGTAGCTAAAGCCTTCATTTTCCGGGGCTTCCGTTGGTTTCCACGCCAAAGCCACCGTGTCAGCTTGTGGCCGCGCGTGCCCCTCTGAGGCATTTTTACCTGACACTATAGGTGACAGTGGTTTCGGCCCGAGCAGCGGAGGCAACGAGGCGACGTGCTGCGCAACCGCTAGGTGCGTCTGATCCGTGTAAACGACCGTCGTCAGGCGTTCCTCCGAATGGCGCATGGCGTGCATGGCCGCACGGGTCGGGACACCGTTCTTCGCCATCCGCGTGTTCAGCGTTTTTCGAGTGGAGTGGAAATCGAAACGCCGGCCGAACTCATCGAGGTAGGGGATGCCCGCCGCAACCAGGTCTTTTCGAAAGGCCCGGAGACGCGGGAACATTTCGACGACCTTGTCGGAAGCTTTCACGCCAGTGGCTCGTGCAGTTGCCAGGTTCTCGACCAACTCAGGGTGAAGCCAGACGGTATCGCCTTTGCGGTTCTTCGATTGGCTGGCCCGCAGCCGGATGAAGGGCGTTGCGTCGTCCAAGAACACGTCCCGCCATTCCAGGGTCGCGATCTCGGAGCGGCGAAGGCCTGTGTGGAAGGCAAGTAGGTAGATCAAGCGGCGCTCAGGTGGCGCGGCGTGCAGCAGCTTGGATGCTTCCTCGTCCGTGCAAGCTCGCCTCGGGCGCTTCTGCTCGTGTTGCTTGGCCTTCTTGACATGTCGCAGCGGATTCTCCGGGAGGCGGTCGGACTTCACGAGCCAGTTCAGGAAGGCGGTGTAGGCTCCGAGGTAGAGGTTCAGCGTCTTGGCTGCACGTGTGCCTGCGAGGTTCGAGCGCCACGCAGTGAAGCCGTCGGCGCTGATGTCGCGAATGGACTTCCAGCCTCGATCCTTGGCCACAACGCGGACGAAGAGGCCCGTTTTCTCGATGTGCTGCGCTGAGCAGCTCTGGGCTCTGAGATCGGCCAGGTACTGGGCAAGCACCGATTCCAGGTCGGCGCTCGCTGTCTGCCTTTGTCTTGAGGGCGGGAGCAGCCCCGCCGACTCGCGCTCCAGCTGAATGACGAATTCGTCCATTCGCCGCTTCGCCGTCCGCTCGTCGCGCACGCGCAACGAACGGGAACGCACCTTCTCGCCCGGCAGCGTGTAGCGCATGTGCCAGTAAGGCGAATTCGGCCGCTTTACGAGGTAGCACTGAATTCCGGTGCTCATGACAGGCCGCGTTTGAGTTTTCCGAGGTAGCCTTCCACATCCGAGAGGGCGAAGAACGAGAGCCGTCCTTGCTTGAGCGGGGCGGGGAAGGCGCCTTGGTTGATGCGGCGGTAGAGCGTCTCGCGGGACATTCCGAGCATGGCGGCTACATCCTTGAGCGGAAGCAGTAGCCGTCCTCGGGCGTCGGTTTTCATGGCTTGGGATTTCATGGGGGGAGGCGTTAGAGGTCGTGATCGTCGCGAGCAGGGAAGGAAGAATCTGGGTCGCGGAATTCTTCGATGAGGAAAGGACGGAGCATCATTTTCACCTCGTGCGGGATGGGCTCCCAGACATCTGCCAAATCCTGCAACTCGCTCCACTGGGGAACGTCCTCCTCGTTCGCTGGTTGGGACTCTTCGCGGCTGAGCACCTCAAGCTCGGAGGGGCCGTCATCGCAGACGGTGCCGTAAAGCAGATTCTCAGGAGAGCGGCCGTAGATTGCGGCCACATAGCGGGTTGGTGCTGCAATCGACTCCGCCAGCCTCTCCAGATGAAGCTTGGGATTCGCCAGAGCCCGCGAGATTGCCGCGGGGCTAAGGCTGACGCCGTGCTTGAACTCCAACCACCCCGACATCGCCCGCAGACTCATCCGCCGCGCAGCAATAAAAATGTAGGGAAAGAGCCGCGTGGAGAGCGGCATGGAAGCCAGTTCCAGCTCTCGGGAGGCTTCGATCAGCTCGGCTCCCACCTTCTCCGGTCGTATTTCGTTACTCATGACGCAACGAATTCGAACACTACGCAACACCACGCACAAGAAAAATCGCCATCCTCTCCCTTTTCACGCTTCGCGATCCCGGGATCGCACGTTTACGGCAGCAAACCCCGAGGCTTCACGCTCCGCCCCTTTGAGGGGGCTCCGCTTGCCTCTTGCTACAAGTTGGTCCGCTCGTCCGCTCCGTCGGCGGCTGGAGAAAGTCGCGCAACGCGTAGTCTCTCGCCGACAGAATCAGACCGAGTCTTCAACCGAAGGGATCTGAATCATCTCGCAAGGGTCGAACTGGTGCTGCCATTACTTACTTTAGGTCGCACGGCAAGAATCCCTCCATTCGAAGGCTGTCGAGCTCTTGGATCCACATGTCGCGAACAGATAGTAAAACATCGGTTAATCTTGTGGTCGTTCCGTCGGATTGTGAGATGATAAGCCTCTCGGCGACCTGATAGGGCCTAGTGAAGTCAATTGCGAAGACCGCTTCGCCTGGATCCGGGATGTTTATCAGCGTCTTCAGCTCGTGCTCGAGTTTTATTGAAGTGATCGCAGGAGTTATCTTTGACGCTCTTCGGTGATCAATTCTATAGTGTTTTACGACGAGGGCTACTGCCTCGGCGATGCTGAACTCGGGGCACTTGTTTGCAAGTTCCTGACGATAGGCGGCAATGCCGCCGTGGCCGGCATGAGGGAAATTTGTGAGATTGTGCTCAGCAGCGAACTCGCAGATATAATCAACCATGTGGTAGAGGCCGACCGCGGCATTGAAAGCGTATCGTCTACTTCCCTCGTCTTTTAGGCAGTGTGGACAAATTCAGAATCTCACC